>WBUO01000018.1 GCA_008933675.1 Dechloromonas sp. | reverse complement strand
GCCATCGACGAGATGGCGGCTGAAAACATGCTGGTTCGCCGGCAAGGAAAGGGCACTTTCGTTGCTACTCACAGCGATCCGCGCTCCTTTTATCGTTTCCTGCGTCTGGTGCCGGACGATGGAAAGGCGACGCAGGGCGTCAGCGATGCTTTCTCTTGCGAAACCCTGCCTGCGACCGCAGAGGTTGCTGAGGCGCTGGGGTTGGTGCTTGGCGATCCGGTGATCCGCGTTCAGCGGATCTTGCGGTTTGCTGGTGAGGCTGTCGTCTTTGATCAGATACACCTCGTCGCCGAACTGTTCGAAGGGTTGACTCTTGATGCGCTGCGTGGTGGAGAGCGTTCTCTCTACAGCTTGTTCGAGAGTGATTACGGGGTGCGGATGATTCGCGCCGAAGAGCGTTTGCGGGCTGTGGCTGCGGACGGCGACAGTGTCTCCTGTCTTGGTGTTGCTCGCGGCGAGCCGTTGCTGCGCGTCGAGCGGACAGCCTATACCTATGGCAACAAACCGGTTGAATGGCGTCTGGGTTTGTACAGCACGCGTCATCACTATTACCGCAACGAACTAGGCTGAAAGTCGGGGGCGCAAACCCTCAATATCACCGCTGCAGGCCGTGCCGGGGGCGATATTGAATGTATAATTACGGCTCTTTTTACGCACAAGCGGCTAGCCGCAAACTAACGCGAGGGATGACGTTCATGGCAGAAATGACCATCAAGAAGCGTCCAAAAAACTTGGACTTGACCACCATCAGGTTGCCGTTGCCGGGCAAGGTTTCGATTCTGCATCGCGTCAGCGGTGCCGGATTGTTTCTTTTTTTGCCCGTGCTGCTCTGGTTCTTCGGTGCCAGCCTGACTTCCCCGGAGAGCTTCGGGAGCTTCAAGGCGCTGGCTGCGGCCTGGCCGGTCAAAGTGATTTTTGCTGGTCTGATCTGGGCCTTTGTTCATCATTTCTGTGCCGGTATCCGTTTTCTGCTGCTTGATCTGCACATTGGCATCGAGAAGGAGGCTGCCGGCAAGTCGGCTGCCGTCGTTCTTGCGGTCAGCATCCCGTTGACCTTGATCCTGTGGGGGGTTCTGCTGTGATCAACCGTAATGTTGTCGGGGCGCACTACGGCCTCAAGGACTGGATCGCCCAGCGTGCCACGGCCGTCATCATGGCAGTTTATTCGGTGCTGATTGCGGCTGTCCTGCTGATTGTCCGTCCTGCTACCTTCGAGGCTTGGCAAGGCGTTTTCGCCAATGGCGTCATCAAGTTCCTGACTTTCCTCTTTTTCGTCAGCCTTTTCTATCACGCCTGGATTGGCGTGCGTGACATCTGGATGGACTACGTCAAGCCGACGGGCCTGCGCCTGACCTTGCACGTTCTGACCATTACCGCGCTGGTGGGCTACACCGCGTGGGCTGCTGCGATTCTCTGGAGGCTGTAAGCGTGAGTATTCCCGTTCTGAAGTTCGATGCGGTCATCGTCGGTGCCGGTGGTGCCGGTCTGCGTTCCGCAATCCAATTGTCCGAAGCCGGCCTGAAGACGGCCGTGCTGTCCAAGGTCTTCCCGACGCGCTCTCATACTGTGGCTGCTCAGGGTGGCGTCGCCGCTTCCCTCGGCAACTCCGAGGAGGACCACTGGACGTGGCACATGTACGATACCGTCAAGGGCTCCGACTGGCTCGGCGACCAGGATGCGATCGAGTTCATGTGCAAGAAGGCCAACGAAGTCGTTGTTGAGCTCGAGCACTATGGCATGCCTTTCGATCGTACCGACAACGGCAAGATCTATCAGCGTCCGTTCGGCGGCCACATGTCCAATTTCGGCGAAAAGCCGGTGCGCCGTTCCTGCGCTGCCGCTGACCGTACCGGTCACGCCATGTTGCACGCCATGTACCAGCGCAACGTCAAGGCCAATACCCAGTTCTTCGTGGAGTGGATGGCGCTTGACCTGATCCGTGACGAAGAAGGTCATGTCCTCGGCGTCACGGCCATGGAGATGGAAACCGGTCAGGTTGTCATCTTCCATGCCCGCGCTACCATCTTTGCGACCGGTGGCGCCGGCCGTATCTTCTACTCGTCGACCAACGCCTTCATCAACACCGGTGACGGCCTGGGCATGGCGGCACGTGCCGGCATCCCGCTCGAAGACATGGAGTTCTGGCAATTCCACCCGACCGGCGTGGCTGGTGCTGGCGTGCTGATTACCGAAGGTGTGCGCGGCGAAGGCGGCATCCTGCGTAATTCCAGCAAGGAGCGCTTCATGGAGCGCTACGCCCCGAATGCCAAGGATCTGGCGTCGCGTGACGTGGTTTCCCGTGCCATGGCCACCGAAATCAAGGAGGGTCGCGGCTGCGGCGTCAATAAGGACTACGTCCTGCTTGATATCACCCACCTTGATCCGGCCACCATCATGAAGCGCCTGCCCGGCATTCATGAAATCGGCCTGCAGTTCGCCGGTGTCGATTGCCTGAAGGAGCCGCTGCCCGTCGTTCCGACCTGCCACTACCAGATGGGCGGTATTCCCACCCATTACTCCGGTCGCGTCGTGATGCCGAAGAACGGCGACATGAACACTGTTGTGCCGGGCTTCTACGCCGGCGGCGAATGTGCCTGTGCCTCGGTGCACGGTGCCAACCGTCTCGGTACCAACTCGCTGCTCGATCTGCTGGTTTTCGGCAAATCGGCTGGAGACTCGGCCGTGGAAGATCTCAAGGCTGGTCGCGCTCACCGCGAGCTGCCAAAGGACGTCGCCGACAAGACGCTGGCCCGTATCGCCGCGCTCGATAACCGCAAGGGTGGCGCCAATGTGCACGAGACCCGTCTCGCCATGCAGCGCACCATGCAGGACCACGCCGGCGTGTTCCGTTTCGGTGACATGCTGAAGCAGGGTGTCGAGAAGATTCTCGAAGTCGAGAAGGCGGCCCGTCAGCTCGAGATCAAGGACAAGTCGATGGCCTGGAATACGGCCCGTACCGAAGCGCTCGAAATGGAGAACCTGATCGAAGTCGCCAAGGCCACGATGATCTCCGCCGAGGCCCGCAAGGAATCGCGCGGCGCTCACGTCCGCGACGATGCCCCGGATACGGCCGAGTTCCCGAATGGCCGTAATGACAAGGAATGGCTGAAGCACACGCTGTTCTCGCCGGTTGATAACTCGATCACCTACAAGCCGGTGAACATGCAACCCCTGACCGTCGAGCCTGTTGCGCTCAAGACGCGCTCGTACTAATTGGAGTCCAGAATGAGCAAACGCATGGTTCAATTCAGCATCTATCGCTACGATCCGGACAAGGACGACGCGCCGTACATGCAGGACATCTCGGTCGAAATCGAACCGACCGACCGCAAGTTGCTGGACGCTCTGACCAAGTTGAAGGCCAAGGACGACACGATTTCCTACCGTCGTTCCTGTCGTGAAGGCGTCTGTGGTTCCGATGCGATGAACATCAACGGCAAGAACGGCCTGGCTTGTCTGACCGACATCGACAGCCTGAAGCAGCCGATCGTGCTGCGTCCGCTGCCGGGGCTGCCGGTCATTCGCGACCTGATCGTCGACATGACCCAGTTCTTCAAGCAGTACCATTCGATCAAGCCGTACCTGATCAACAACGATCCGGCTCCGGAGCGCGAGCGTCTGCAATCGCCAGAGGATCGCGAGGAACTGAATGGCCTGTACGAGTGCATCCTGTGCGCCTGTTGCTCCACGTCCTGCCCGTCGTTCTGGTGGAACCCGGACAAGTTCGTCGGACCGGCCGGCCTGCTGGCCGCCTACCGTTTCATCGCCGATACGCGCGACCAGGCGACCAACGAGCGCCTCGACAACCTCGAAGACCCGTATCGTCTGTTCCGTTGCCACACCATCATGAATTGTGTGGATGTCTGTCCGAAGGGTCTGAATCCGACCAAGGCCATCGGCAAGATCAAGGACATGATGGTCCGTCGCGCAGTTTGATGGAAAGAGCAGACTACGAACGCCTGCGTTGGCGCTGTATTCGACGGGCACTTCTCGAGCTGGACATTACGCTGACCCGGTTTCTTGACAGCGGAGAGTTCGAAAAGCTGAATGACGATCAGCAACAGGCGTTCGTTGAGCTTGCTGACATGGAGGATTACGATCTCTGGGATTTGCTGACGGGCAAGGCAGAGATCGAGGATCCGCGGCTGGTGCCGATTGTGGCGATGCTTCGTAAGAGTTGAGTAAGGTTGGCGGGGTATTTTTCCAACGTTGACCGTAATTTTGGCAGTGCAGTGATAACCAACACCTGAAAAGGGAAGAAACCATGACGACCGAACGCAAGGCAACCCTGACGATCGACGGACAAGCGCCCGTCGATTTCCCGATCATGTCCCCGACGCACGGCAACGACTGCGTCGATATTCGTACTCTGGGTGGTAAAACCGGTCTGTTCACCTATGACTCCGGTTTCCTTTCCACCGCCAGCTGCAAGTCGAAAATCACGTTCATCGATGGCGACAAGGGCGAGCTGCTGTACCGCGGTTACCCGATTGAACAACTGGCTGAAAATTGCAACTTCCTGGAAGTTGCCTATCTGCTGAAGAATGGCGAACTGCCGAACGCTTCCCAGAAGACCACTTTCGAAACCACCATCAAGAAGCACACGATGGTGCATGACCAGCTGACCCGTTTCTACAACGGTTTCCGTCGTGATGCGCACCCGATGGCTGTCATGGTCGGTGTCGTCGGCGCCCTGTCCGCCTTCTACCACGAAGCCATGGACTACTCGGATGCCGAGCACCGCAACATCAGCTTCAACCGCATCGTGGCCAAGTTGCCGACCATCGTCGCCATGGCCTACAAGTACAACACCGGCGCACCCTTCCTGTATCCGGACAACGATCTGGATTACACCGCCAACTTCATGCGCATGATGTTCGGTAATCCGTGCGAGAAGTATGTGCCGAACCCGGTGCTGGTCCGCGCCCTTGACGTCATCTTCACGCTGCACGCCGATCACGAGCAGAATGCCTCGACCTCGACCGTCCGTCTGGCTGGTTCGTCGGGCGCCAACCCGTTCGCCTGCATCTCGGCCGGTATCGCCTGCCTGTGGGGTCCGGCACACGGCGGTGCGAACGAAGCCTGCCTGCAGATGCTGGAAGAAATCGGCGACGTGTCGCGCGTCGGTGAGTACATCAACCGCGCCAAGGACAAGAACGACTCCTTCAAGCTTATGGGCTTCGGTCACCGCGTCTACAAGAACTTCGACCCGCGTGCCAAGCTGATGCGCAAGGTGTGCAACGAAGTGCTGAGCGAACTGGGCCTGGAAAACGATCGCCTGTTCAAGCTGGCCATGGAACTGGAAAAGATCGCCCTGGAAGATCCGTACTTCGTCGAGAAGAAGCTCTACCCGAACGTCGACTTCTACTCCGGTATCGTTCAGAAGGCGATCGGAATCCCGACCGAGATGTTTACCTGTATCTTCGCGCTGGCCCGTACGGTCGGCTGGATGACGCAGTGGGAAGAAATGATCTCCGATCCGGAATACAAGATCGGCCGTCCGCGTCAGTTGTATATGGGCGCAGCAAAGCGCGATGTCGTACCGCTGGCGCAACGCGGCTAAAAGAGAATCGGGCGGCTGCGTGCCGCCCTTTTTTTCATGCGGGGCCTTTTGGCTGGCTTCCGCAGCAACAGAGACAAAGATAAAAGACCCAGGTGGGGACGCCTATGACTACGATGAATGAGAAATTCGACAGCACGCTTTACTTTGGTGGCAACGCACCTTTTGTCGAAGAAGTTTACGAAAATTACCTGAACGATCCGACGTCGGTTTCGGCGGAATGGCGCGACTATTTCGACCATCTGGCGCAGATGCCGGGTTTTGTCGCCCGCGACGTCGCTCATGCCCCGGTTGTCGCCGCTTTTGCCGAGCTGGCAAAGGATGGTGGGTTCCGCCAGGCTGCCCCGGTGTCGTCGGCAACCGAGCACAAGAAGCAGTCGGCTGTCGGCCAGCTGGTCACCGCCTACCGCTCGCTCGGCACGCGCTGGGCCGATCTCGATCCGCTCAAGCGCCTGCCGCGCCCCAAGCTTGATGAGCTGGAGCCGTCCTTCTACGGCTTCGCCGATGCCGATCTGAATCAGACCTTCAACGTTGGGTCGCTCAAAGGCTTGCCGGAGAACGCCAAGCTGAGCGAGATTCTCGAGACGCTGAAGCAAACCTACTGCGGCACCATCGGTGTCGAGTACATGTACATGACGGATTACAACGAGAAGCGCTGGTTGCAGGAGCGTCTCGAAAACATCCGTTCGCGCCCGTCCTTCAATGGTGAGCAGAAGAAGCGCATCCTCGAGCGCCTGACTGCTGCCGAGACCCTCGAGCGTTACCTGCACACCAAGTATGTCGGCCAGAAGCGCTTCTCGCTCGAGGGCGGTGAATCGCTGATCGTTGCCATGGACGAAGCCGTGCGTACCGGCGGTTCGATGGGCATTGACGAAGTCGTCGTCGGCATGGCCCACCGTGGCCGCCTGAACGTGCTGGTCAATACCCTGGGCAAGGCGCCGTCGATGCTCTTCGCCGAATTTGAAGGCAAGAAGAAGAGCGACCTGTCGGCTGGCGACGTCAAGTACCACATGGGCTTCTCGTCCGACGTGTCCACCCCGGGCGGCGCCTGCCACCTGACGCTGGCTTTCAACCCGTCGCACCTGGAAATCGTCAACCCTGTGGTCGAAGGCTCGGTCTACGCCCGCCAGGTTCGTCGCGGTGAAGGCGCCAAGACCAAAGTCATGCCCATCCTGATCCACGGCGATGCCGCAGTCGCCGGTCAGGGCGTCAATCAGGAGATGCTGAACTTTTCGCAGACCCGCGGTTACGGTGTCGGCGGCACGCTGCACATCGTGGTCAACAATCAGGTCGGTTTCACCACCTCCGACCCGCGCGATTACCGTTCCGGCCACTACTGCACCGACATCTTCAAGATGGCCGACGCCCCGATCTTCCACGTCAATGGTGACGATCCGGAAGCCGTGGCGCTGGTTACCCAGCTGGCTGTCGAATATCGCCAGACCTTCCAGAAGAACGTCGTCGTCGACATCATCTGTTTCCGCAAGCTCGGCCACAACGAGCAGGACGAGCCGATGGTCACGCAGCCGTTGATGTACAAGATCATTGCCAAGCATCCGGGTACCCGCAAGCTGTACGGCGACAAGCTGATTGCCGAAGGTACGCTGCCGGCGGATGGTCCGGACCAGATGATCAAGGAATACCGCGAGCACCTGGACAAGGGCGAGCTGCTGTACAACCCGGTTCTCGCCGGCTACAAGCATCCGATGACCATCGACTGGACGCCGTTCCTGACGAAGAACTACATCGAGACCTGCGATACCCGCGTCCCGGTTGCCGAACTGCAACGCCTGGCCCAGCGCCTGACCGCCTTGCCCGAAGGCTTCACGCTGCATTCGCGCGTCAAGAAGATCGTCGAGGATCGTGCCGCCATGGGCGAGGGCAAACTGCCGGTCGATTGGGGCATGGCCGAGAATCTGGCCTACGCTTCGCTGCTGGTTTCCGGTTACGGCGTTCGCATCTCCGGCGAGGATGTCGGTCGCGGCACTTTCTTCCACCGCCACGCCGCCTTCCATGATCAGAACCGTACCAACTGGGACATCGGCACCTATCATCCGCTGAAGAACCTGCAGGAAAAGCAGGCCGGCTTCCAGTGCTACGACTCGGTCCTGTCCGAAGAGGCTGTGCTCGCCTTTGACTACGGCTATGCCTCGGCCAACCCGTACGAACTGGTGATCTGGGAAGGTCAGTTCGGCGACTTCGCCAACGGTGCCCAGGTCGTCATCGACCAGTTCATCGCCTCCGGCGAAGCCAAGTGGGGCCGCGCCTGTGGTCTGGTCATGCTGCTGCCGCATGGCTATGAAGGCCAGGGACCGGAGCACTCTTCGGCTCGTCTTGAGCGCTTCATGCAACTGTGTGCCGAGATGAACATGGAAGTCTGCGTGCCGACCACGGCTGCCCAGGTCTTCCACATGCTGCGCCGTCAGGCGGTGCGCATGCAGCGCAAGCCGCTGGTCGTCATGTCGCCCAAGTCGCTGCTGCGTCACAAGGACGCCGCCTGCTCGCTCGAAGAGCTCGCTAACGGCGAGTTCCAGCGTGTCATCGGCGAAGTCGATCAGCTTGATGGCAAGAAGGTCAAGCGCGTTGTTCTGTGTTGCGGCAAGGTCTACTACGATCTGGTCAACGCCCGCCGCGAAAAGAAAATCAACGATATTGCCATCGTCCGTCTCGAGCAGCTCTATCCCTTCCCCAAGGAGTCCCTGGAGAAGGAACTGGCCAAGTACCCGAAGGCGACCGAAATCGTCTGGTGTCAGGAAGAGCCACGCAATCAGGGCGCCTGGTACTGGATCGCCTCGCGTCACCATCTGGATTCGCAGATCAGTGGCAAGCAGAAAATGCTGCTGGTTTCCCGTCCGGCATCCTCGTCGCCGGCGGTTGGCTATCTGGCCAAGCATAACGAGCAACAAAAGGCACTGATCGAGTCCGCACTGGGCAAGATCGAGTACTGATAAAACAGCAGAGTGGAGTCACCATGAGCATTATCGAAGTTCAAGTTCCCCAGCTTTCCGAGTCCGTAGCCGAAGGCACCCTCGCATCCTGGAAAAAGAAGATCGGCGAAGCCGTTGCCCGTGACGAAGTGCTGATCGACATTGAAACCGACAAGGTCGTTCTCGAAGTGCCTGCCCCGGCTGCCGGCGTGCTCGTCGAGATCATCAAGGGTGATGGCGAGACCGTCGTTTCCGGCGAGTTGATCGCCAAGATCGACACCGCTGCCACTGCCGGTGCCGTCGCCCCGGCTGCCGAAGCACCGAAGGCTGCTGTCGCGCCGGTGGCCACTCCGGCCCCGGCTGCCGCTGCGCCGGCCGGTACGGCCAGCCCGTCGGCCCGCAAGATCCTCGACGAGAAGGGCATTGCTGCTGCGGACGTCGCGGGTTCGGGGCGCGGCGGTCGCGTTACCAAGGAAGATGCCGTCGCTGCCAAAGCCAAGCCGGCAGCCGCGGCCGGCCCGGTTGTCGCCGCCAAGTCGGCGACGACCTCTTTGCCGGTGCCGCCGTCCGGTGTCGCCCTTGCCGACCGCACGGAAGAGCGCGTGCCGATGACCCGCCTGCGTGCCCGCATTGCCGAGCGCCTGCTCGAATCGCAAGCCACCAATGCCATCCTGACCACGTTCAACGAAGTCAACATGGCTCCGGTCATGGCCCTGCGCAAGCAGTACGGCGAGAAGTTCGAGAAGACGCACGGCGTCCGCCTCGGCTTCATGGGTTTCTTCGTCAAGGCCGCCTGTGCCGCGCTGCAGAAGTTCCCGATCCTGAATGCTTCTGTAGACGGTAACGACATCGTCTACCACGGCTACATCGACATCGGTATTGCCGTCGGCTCGCCGCGCGGTCTGGTCGTGCCGATCATCCGTAACGCCGACCAGATGTCGATCGCCGACATCGAGAAGAAGATCGCCGAGTTCGGCAACAAGGCCAAGGATGGCAAGCTGTCCATCGAAGACCTGACCGGTGGTACTTTCTCGATCTCCAATGGCGGCATCTTCGGTTCGATGATGTCCACCCCGATCATCAACCCGCCACAGTCGGCGATCCTCGGTATTCATGCCACCAAGGATCGCGCCGTGGTCGAGAATGGTCAGGTGGTGGTGCGCCCGATGAACTACCTGGCGATGTCCTACGATCACCGCATCATCGACGGCCGCGAGGCCGTGCTCGGTCTGGTGACCATGAAGGAAGCGCTGGAAGACCCGTCCCGCCTGCTGCTCGGCGTCTAACTGACGTTCGCCGGCGCCAGTGTCCCAGACCGGGCGCTGGCGCCTTTGCACATCTAAAGAACAAGAGAGGTAACAAATGTCCAAGCAATTCGACGTGCTCGTCATCGGTGGTGGCCCCGGCGGTTATGTGGCGGCGATCCGCGCCGCGCAACTGGGCTTCTCGACCGCCTGCTGCGAATCCAATCCCTATGCCGATCCCAAGGGCGAACCGCGCCTCGGCGGCACCTGCCTGAACGTGGGCTGCATCCCGTCCAAGGCCCTGCTGCACACCTCGCACCTGTTCGAAGAGGCCGCGCATACGTTTGCCGGCCAGGGCATCAAGGTGTCGAAGCCGACCATCGACGTGCCGGTCATGAAGGCGCGCAAGGACGGCGTCGTTAATCAGCTGACTTCCGGCATCAAGGGCCTGTTCAAGAAGAACAAGGTCACGATGATCCCGGGTCACGGCTCCTTCGTCGCCAAGGAAGGCGACTTCTGGAAGGTCAAGGTCGGCGGCGAGGACGTGCTGGCCAAGCAGGTCATCGTCGCTACCGGCTCGAAGCCGCGCCATCTGCCGAACGTGCCGGTCGACCAGAAGATCGTCATGGACAACGAAGGGGCGCTGGATCAGGAATCCGTGCCCAAGAAGCTGGCCATCATCGGCGCCGGCGTGATCGGCCTGGAAATGGGCTCGGTCTGGCGCCGTCTCGGTTCCGAAGTGACCGTCCTCGAAGCAATGCCGGATTTCCTGGCGTTCGCTGACCAGGACATCGCCAAGGAAGCGCTCAAGCTGTTCAACAAGCAGGGCCTGAACATCCAGACCGGCGTCAAGATCGGCGAGATCAAGACGACCAAGAAGGGCGTTTCCATTGCCTACGAAAGCAAGGACGGCAAGGCCGAGAAGCTCGATGCCGACCGCCTGATCGTCTCCATCGGCCGCATCCCCAACACCGATGGCCTGAATGCCGACGCGGTCGGCCTCAAGCTCAACGAGCGCGGCATGATCGAGGTCGATGGCCACTGCAAGACCAACCTGCCGGGTGTCTGGGCCGTCGGTGACGTGGTGCGCGGCCCGATGCTGGCCCACAAGGCGATGGAAGAAGGCGTCATGGTCGCCGAGCTGATCGCCGGCCAGGCCGGTCACTGCAACTTCGACACCATCCCGGGCGTCATCTACACCGCCCCGGAAATCGCCTGGGTCGGCAAGAGCGAGCAGCAACTGAAAGCTGATGGTGTCGCGTACAAGGTCGGCAAGATTCCGTTCCTGGCCAACGGCCGGGCACTGGGGATGGGCGACCCGACCGGCTTCGTCAAGATGCTGGCCTGCGCGCAGACCGACCGCATCCTCGGCGTGCACATCATTGGCCCGAATGCTTCCGAACTGATTTCCGAAGCCGTCGTGGCGATGGAGTTCGGTGGTGCCTCGGAAGATCTGGCACGCATCTGCCATGCTCACCCGACGCTGTCGGAAGCGGTGCACGAAGCGGCGCTGGCCTGCGACAAACGCCCGCTGCACTTCTAAGCAGCAACGTCTCGTTCGCCAAAGGCGGGTTGCGGCAACGCACCCGCCTTTTTTATTTGGCAGAATACGCCTTTCCCCCTGACGCTTCGCCCCGATGCCACACAGAAAACTCAATGTCGCCGCCCAAGGCATGCTCGACGCCTACCGGCAGTTGCTCGATGTTCGCGGCTATATCGCCGATGCCGCCCAGATGACGGCGGCCAATGCCCTGCAGGCGCTGTATACCAACCTGCTGTATTTCAAGGTCGATCGGGGCAGTACGCTGAAGCGTTTGCTCAATCCGCCGAAGCCGCCGAAAGGCGTGTATTTCTGGGGCGGCGTCGGCCGTGGCAAGAGCTTCCTGATGGATTGCTTCTACGATTCGGTGCCCTACCGGCGCAAGAAGCGCCTGCATTTCCATTCCTTCATGCAGCAGATCCATCGCGATCTGGAGAAATACAAGGGCGAGTCCGACCCGATGCTGAAACTGGCCGCCGATATTGCCAAGGAGGTGCGCCTGCTCTGTTTCGACGAGTTCCACGTTTCCGACATTGCCGATGCGATGATCCTCGGCCGCCTGATGGATGGCCTGTTCGCCAATGGCGTGATCGTCGTCATGACTTCCAACTATCCGCCGGACATGCTCTACCCGAACGGCCTGCACAGGGAAAGTTTCCTGCCGACCATCGCGCTGCTGAAGAAGCACCTGGATGTTTTCGAGGTCGATTCCGGCATTGACTACCGCCTGCGGGCGCTGGAACAGGTCGAGATCTACCATCATCCGGCCGATGAGGCTGCCGAGAAGAAGATGCTCGACTATTTCCGCATGGTGGCCGGAGAGGAGGGCAAGAAGGGCGGTCATATCGACGTCCTGGGCCGGGAGATTGCGACCGTGCGTCGCGGTCATGGCGTCATCTGGTTCGATTTCCGTACCCTGTGTGGCGGCCCGCGTTCGCAGAACGATTACCTGGAGATTTCGCGCGGCTACCACACCGTGCTCCTCTCCCACATTCCACGCATGACCCAGCACCAGGCTTCCGAGGCGCGGCGCTTCACCTGGCTGGTCGATGTCTTCTACGACAACAAGGTGAAGCTGATTGCGACAGCCGACTGCCCGGCCGACGAGTTGTATACCGAGGGCACCCAGGCCAGCGAGTTCAAGCGCACGGTCAGCCGCCTGACCGAGATGAATTCGCGCGAATATCTGGCGCTGGCCCATATCGTGGCACCTTGAGGAGCAGCCATGAAGCGTTTCCTGAAAACCCTGTCCACTTTTCTCCTTGCTTTCTGGTGTGGCTTGCTTGGTGCCCAGCAGATGGAAATCATCGAACTGCGCAGCCGGACCGTCGACGAGGTGCTGCCGGTGCTGTTGCCGTTGCTCGAACCGGGCGGAACGCTGACCGGTATGAACAATCAGCTATTCCTCAAGGCTTCGCCGCGTAACCGGGCGGAGATCAGGCAGGCGCTGGCCGCCATTGACCGGCCCCAGCGGCGCCTGATCATCCGCGTCGCCACCGATCGGCAGAGCGACGAGGGCGCCCGTGGTGGCCAGGCGAGTGGCGAGGTGACGATCGGTAGCCGGCGGAGTGCCGACGTGCGGGCCAGTGTCTGGGACACGCGCAGTGCGCGCAACGAGAACGCCGGACAGATGGTGCAAACGGTCGATGGCGGACGTGCCTTCATCCAGATTGGCCGTTCACTGGCTGTGCCGATGCGTCAGGTGTTCGTCGGGCCCGGTGGCGCAGTCGTCAACGAAAGCGTTGTGTATCGGGATATTGGCAGCGGTTTTCACGTCTCACCGCGCGTCAATGGCGAGCGGGTGACGCTGGAGATATCGCAGCAGGCCGAACGGGGCGATCATCGTTACCCGGGCGGCGTCGAATCGCAACGTCTGGCGACCAGCGTTTCCGGTCGCCTCGGTGAGTGGATCGAGCTCGGCGGTAGCGGACGCCAGGCCACCAGTCGGGATAGCGGGGCGTTCAGTATCGGTACTGGCGATGTGCGCGATCATCGGTCGATCTGGCTGAAAGTTGAGGAAGTCGAATGAGAAAATCCCGTCATGCCGGTCAGAAGCTCGCGCTGGCCATGTCCCTCGTTTGCGCCGTGCTGACCTTGCCGGCATTCGCCGCCTTCGTCTGGTTGTGGCAGACGCGTGGCCTCGCCGATACCTGGACCCCCAGCCTGCTCGCAGTCGCGGCGTTTTTCGGCTTCTGTGCGGTGGTCTGCTTTGCGATGAGCGTCCCGCAGCCGGTGCTGCCGGAGGACGAGTTGCCTGGCGGCGGCTGAGTTTGCGTTAGCCCAAAACAAACCCGGCCTGGTGCCGGGTTTGTTGTTTTCTGACCGGGTCTCAAGTCAGGTTTGCCGCTGGGCTTGCGCCGGGATCAGGCGGCGTTGAGTGCCTGATCGAGGTCGGCGATCAGGTCGTCGACATGCTCGATGCCCACGGACAGGCGGATCATGTCTTCCGAGACACCGGCCTTGGCCAGTTCTTCCGGCGACAGCTGGCGGTGCGTCGTCGACGCCGGGTGGCAGGCGAGCGTCTTGCAGTCGCCGATGTTGACCAGGCGGGTGACCAGTTGCAGCGCATCCTGGAACTTGCCGCCGCCTTCGCGGCCACCCTTGACGCCGAAATTGAGGATGCCGGAGGCGCGGCCACCCATGTACTTCTGGACCAGCGCGTGGTCCTTGTGGTCGGGCAGGCCGGCGTAATTGACCCAGCTGACCTTCGGGTGCTTCTGCAGGAACTGGGCGATCTTCAGCGAGTTGTCGCAGATGCGGTCCATGCGCAGGGCCAGGGTTTCGATGCCCTGCAGGATCAGGAAGGCATTGAACGGGCTGATCGCGGCGCCCATGTTGCGCAGCGGCACGACGCGGGCGCGGCCGATATAGGCGGCGGCACCGAGGGCTTCGGTATAGACGACGCCGTGGTAGGACACGTCCGGCTCGTTGAGGCGCTTGAACTTCGCCTTGTGCTCGGCCCACGGGAACTTGCCGCTGTCGACGATGATGCCGCCGATGCTGTTGCCGTGGCCGCCGAGGTACTTGGTCAGGGCATGGACGACGATGTCGGCGCCGTGCTCGAACGGGCGGCACAGGTAGGGTGAGGGCACCGTGTTGTCGACGATGACCGGGACACCGTGCTTGTGGGCGACTTCGGCGAGCTTTTCAAAATCGACGACGTTGCCGAGCGGGTTGCCGACCGATTCGCAGAAGACGGCCTTGGTCTTCGCGTCGATCAGCTTTTCGAAGGCGTCCGGGTCGCGGTAGTCGGCGAAGCGCACTTCGATGCCGTATTGCGGCAGGGTGTGGGCGAACAGGTTGTAGGTGCCGCCGTACAGCGTGGACGAGGTGACGATGTTGTCGCCGGCTTCGGCGATCGTCTGGATCGAGGCGGTGATCGCCGCCATGCCGGAGGCCATGGCCAGCGCGGCAACACCGCCTTCCATCGCAGCGACGCGCTTTTCCAGCACGTCCTGGGTCGGATTCATGATCCGCGTGTAGATGTTGCCGGCGACCTTCAGGTCGAACAGGTCGGCCCCGTGCTGGGTGCTGTCGAAAGCGTAGGAGGTGGTCTGGTAGATGGGGACGGCGACCGCCTTGGTGGTCGGGTCCGGGCTGTAACCGCCGTGGACGGCAAGGGTTTCGATCTTCATGCGCGTGTCTCTCTTTGTTTTTGAATCGGGAGCGGAAGTTTAGCAGGCACGAAGCCCGGCGAGCGGGCTGTCGCATGTTTGTGCCGACCGAGCGGTCGGCGGCTCAGATCAGGATATAGCGATGGTTGTGCGTTTCCCGCTCGAGGGCGGCGATGGCGTCATCAGCGGAGAAGCGCACCAGGCAGACCAGCCAGTGACGACGGTCGCTGCAGCGGAGCTGGGGCAGGGAAGGCTGCCCGGATGCGGAGGCGTTGGCCGGCTCCAGGCGGAAGAAGCACTCTGGTGTGGACAGCCAGGTCAGCAGCCCCTTCAACTGATTCTCGGGCGTCAGTTCGTTGGCCGCGTAGACATACTCGGCCTGGGGTTCGGCCGCCATGACGCGGGCGGCGTCATGCTGCAGGTTCCATTCCCATTCGATTTTCAGCATCCTGTCCTTGCGTCGCAACTTGCCCACGTGTTCGGCAAAATCCAGCAGCAGACGGTCAAAGGCGGCCAAACGCAACAGTTCGCGGGTGGTCCCGGCATCACCGGCCAGACTGCGCAGGGTGTGGTCGGCGAAGACCGGCGGCATCGCCGTGCCTGCAGCGTTGGTGCTCTTCAGGCGCATGCCGAGCAGGGCATGGATCTCGTCGCAGCCGCTCTTGATCAATGCCGGCAGGGCTTCCTTGACGGCCAGGCTGCGGCCCAGGGCGCGACCGATGTCGTCGCTGTCGGCAAACAGACTGGCCAGTGAACTGCCATCGGCCAGGCGATCGG
The DNA here is from genome assembly GCA_008933675.1 of Dechloromonas sp. Lineage (GTDB taxonomy): Bacteria > Pseudomonadota > Gammaproteobacteria > Burkholderiales > Rhodocyclaceae > Azonexus. Next base: position 19,363 of record WBUO01000018.1, on the reverse strand, counting down.
TGGCGAGTTCCTGCGAGCCGGGAATGCTGGCGATCTCGTTCTCGAAATAGTTCAGGGCTGCTTCGGCAGCCGGGATCAACTGCTCGGCGAAACCTTTGGCCTCGCCGATTTCGTTGCCGACAGCGGCCAGAATCCGCGGCAGCAGGGGGTGTTGGGATGCGGGGGTGGAATTGCTGGAACGGATCAGACGGACGAGTTTGCCAAGCATGGACGCAGGACTCCTGGATGGAAAGCATGACTTGCAGCGCCGGGGAGTCTGGCCGGGAAGACGTCGGAAGGCTGGTGTCGTCGACCGGACAGCATCGTTATCGGATCGTGAATCCTGTTATGGGCGGAGGTTTTATTACATGGGCTGATCCATGTCAATGACGGCGGCAACCCGGGCGGCCCCGTTTCAGGAAGATTCCTCCTCGCCGGCGGTTTCAGGGGGCTGGCCACGGACAAGGAAGCGGCCGGGATTGAGCGCATCGACCAGATCGTTCTCCAGCGGTAGCGGTTCGCCTTCCAGGCGACTGAGCAGCAGATCGGCCATCAGTGCCGACCAGACGATGCCGCGCGCACCGAAGCCCTGGACGCACCAGAGGCCGGGGGTTACCGGCAGGTCGCGCAGGCGCCGGTTGGCCGCGCCTCCTGGCAGCGGCATGGCGCCGACGATGGGCAGGCGGTCGGGCGACATCGGGCGGAAACCGACCCGGCCGCTGAGCGTTGCCGGATCAATGCCGGTGGCGAAGTCAGGCAAGGTCAGGCGCAGGCGGGCGAGGTTGTCGGCGTGGTCGGCGACACGCTCGTCAACTTCCTCATCCTCGTAGGACAGCGAGGCACCGATCAGGCGTACGCCATCGACTTCCGGCATGGCGTAGCCGACCTGGAACAGCACCGTCTCCAGGGCTGGCGATGCCGTTGGCGGCAGGTGGCTGACCTGGCCGCGCCCGGAACGCTGCGGCAGCCAGGCAAACTGGGCAAAGCGCGGGGCCGCGGCACCGCTGGCCATGACCAGCACCGGGGCTTCGGCCAGCAGACTGCCGTCGGCGGCGAGGGCGTGCCAGCCACCGGCAACCTGTTCGATGCGGTCGACCCTGGTCGAGAAGCGGACGGCAACGTGATCGGGGAAAGCGGTCAGCGCTGCCCGGCAGACTGAAGGCGGTTGTACCCAGCCACCGCCGGGGAACCACCAGCCGCCGATCTTCACCGTCTGGCCCAGTCGCCGGCTGGCTTCGTCGGCATCGACGAACTGTACGACTTCAGGGGGCCAGCCGAGTTGCTCGACGGCACGCCGCTGTTGCGCCGCATGCTCGGTTTCGCGCGCCAGATGCAGGACGCCACAGGCTGACCAGCGGGCGTCGGGGAGGCTGGTGAGCAGATTGCGGGCAGCGAGAAAGCCGGCGCGGGTAAGGCGCGACAAGCGGTTGTCGTCGGCACTCGGCAGCGGGCGCAGCATGCCGGCGATATTGCTGGAGGCAGCGGTGGCTGGCGCTGCCGCCTGTTCCAGCACGCTAACCTGCCAACCGGCGCTGGCCAGGCGATGCGCCGTGCTGCTGCCGGCAATGCCGGCACCGATGACGATGGCCCGGCGCTCGACCGGTAGCGGACGGCGTTCGGGGCGGCGTGAGCGGAAGCGGCCGGCCAGCATTTGCCGCTTGCCGGCGAAGCCCGGCCGTTTCTCCAGATCGAATTCGGCAGCGGCCAGCGCGGTGCGCAGTTCGCCAGCGACCGACCAGGTGGCCAGCGTTGCGCCGGGGGCGGCCATGCGCGCCAACCCCTTGCACAGCTGCGCAGTCCACAGCTCGGGATTCCTGGCTGGCGAGAAGCCATCCAGGTAGTAGGCGTCCACCGAGGCATCGATGGCGCGCAGTTGCGTTGTGGCATCGCCGAAGACCAGTGTCAGGACAAGCTGATCGTCTTCGAAGTACAGACGGTGCATGCCCGGCGTCAGTGCTGGCCAGCGTGCCTGCAGACGTTCGGCGAGGGCGGCGAACTCCGGCCAGGCACGGTGGGCGATGGCCAGGTCGGCGGCGGTGAACGGGTGCTTCTCGAGGGAAACGAAATGCAGGCGCCGGCAACGTTGCGGATCGCTGCGCCAGGCCTGCCAGGTGGCCAGGAAGTTCAGGCCGAGGCCAAAACCGGTCTCGAGGATGACGAAGCGCTGGCGGCCCTGCCAGCGCTGCGGCAGATCGTTGCCGCCGAGAAAGACATGGCGGGCCTGGGCGGGGCCGCCATGAACCGAGTGATAGACATCGCCGAATTCGGCGGAGAAGGGCGTGCCGTCGGCGGTGAATTCCAGGCGGGCGGGCTGCAGCTTGAGCACGGCGATGCGATCAGTGCCGGCCCTGCCGCCGGTTGGCAGGCAGGGCAAGGCAGCCGGTCATTCCGGACGCATCTGCGGGAAGAGGATGACGTCGCGGATGGCTGGCGAATCGGTCAGCAGCATGATCAGGCGATCGATGCCGATGCCGCAGCCGCCGGTCGGCGGCAGGCCGTATTCCAGCGCGCGGATGAAGTCGGCGTCGTAGTACATCGCCTCTTCGTCGCCGGCATCCTTGGCCTTGGCCTGTTCCTGGAAGCGGGCCGCCTGATCCTCGGCGTCGTTCAGCTCGGAGAAGCCGTTGGCGATCTCGCGGCCGACGATGAACAGTTCGAAGCGCTCGGTGATCTCGGGATTGTTGTCGGAGGCGCGGGCCAGCGGCGACACCTCGACCGGGTAGTCGATGATGAAGGTCGGCTCCCAGCACTGGGCTTCGGCGCAGGCTTCGAACAGCTGCAGCTGCAGGCTGCCGAGGCCGCCCGGCTTGACCTTCTCGCCGAAGGCTTGAATCTTGGTCTTCAGCCACTCGCCGTCGGCCAGCTGGGCGTCGGCGAATTCCGGATGCTGGCGCTGGATGGCCTGGTTGATGGTCAGGCGGTGGAAGGGCTTGGACAGGTCCAGCTCGCGCCCCTGGTAGATGAACACTTCCTTGCCCAGCGCCTCGCGCGCGGCGTGGCGCAGCAGGCCTTCGGTGAAGTCCATCAGCGTGTGGTAGTTCGCGTACGCCTCGTAGAACTCCATCATCGTGAATTCGGGGTTGTGGCGCGGCGAAAGGCCTTCGTTGCGGAAGTTGCGGTTGACCTCGAAGACCTTCTCGAAGCCGCCGACGACCAGGCGCTTCAGGTACAGCTCGGGGGCGATGCGCAGGAACTGCTGCATGTCCAGCGCATTGTGGTGGGTGACGAAGGGCTTGGCGGCAGCACCGCCGGGGATCGGGTGCATCATCGGCGTCTCGACTTCCATGAAGCCGTGGCCGCACATGTAGTTGCGGATCGACTGGACGATGGCCGAGCGGGCGCGGAAGGTGAAGCGCGTTTCCTCGTTCATGATCAGGTCGACGTAACGCTGGCGGTACTTCATCTCCTGGTCGGCCAGGCCGTGGAACTTGTCCGGCAGCGGGCGCAGCGACTTGGTCAGCAGGCGGATCTCGGCAGCCTGGATGGACAGTTCGCCGGTCTTCGTCTTCATCAGCGTACCGACGACGCCGAGGATGTCGCCGAGGTCCCAGCCCTTGAAGGCGGTGTAGCTCTCTTCGCCGACCTTGTCGCGGGCGACGTAGATCTGGATGCGGCCGGAGAGATCCTGCAGCGTCGCGAAGGAGGCCTTGCCCATGACGCGCTTCAACATCATGCGGCCGCCGACCCTGACTTCCACCGGCATGCCTTCCAGTTCCTCGGCCGTTTTCTCGCCGTAGCCCTCGTGCAGCTTCGCCGCGGTGTTCTCGCGCTGGAAGTCGTTGGGGAAGGCCTTGCCGGTCTTGCGCCATTCGGCGAGCTTGGCACGACGCTCGGCGATGAGCTGGTTTTCATCCTGCTGGACCGGGGTTTGCTGTTCGGCGTTGGACATTGAGAATCCTTGGAAATGGAGGAACTGCGGGGGGTTACTGCGGGCGACCGCGTAGAACCCTGAATTTTCGCCGATTTGTGGGGTTTCGGACAAGGTTGGCATGGGGTATTGCGGGCAGGGCGGGCTGCCGGTGCCGGGGTGCGCTGTCGGAGCTCCGGCCTTGCTGGCGGCGGCGAAGGCTGGTGGCGCCGGTCGGGATATGTCGCGCCAAGGGAAATCGCCTATCCCCCAAGCCTGCGCTGCGATGAAATAATCCACCCCCATGGAAATCCTCATCGACATCATCCTCAAGGCCGGCCGTTCCGCTGTCGAACTGGCCCTTTTCGTCCTGTTGCCGGTCATGGTCGTCATGCTGTCGCTGATGCGACTGCTCGAGGCGCGCGGTGTGCTCGACTGGCTGGTGGCGCGCCTGGCGCCGGTGCTGAAGCCGCTCGGGTTGACCGGGCTGGGGGTGTTCGCGGCGCTGCAGATCAACTTCGTCAGTTTCGCAGCGCCGATGGCGACGCTGGCGATGATGGAGCAGCGCGGCGCTTCCGATCGCCATATCGCGGCAACGCTGGCGATGGTCTTTGCCATGTCGCAGGCCAACGCGGCGCTGCCGATGATGACGATGGGCCTCGACATCGCCCTGACCCTGGCCTGGTCGCTGACGGGCGGCCTGACGGCAGCGGCGGCGACCTACTACCTGTTCGGCCGGGCCCTGTCGACCGAGGAAGGGCGGCTCGACGAAAGTCTGCACCATCCGGTGGCGGAGAGCGCCAAGGGCGTTCTCGACGTCATCAACCGGGCCGGGGCCGAGGCCTTCAAGCTGGCGGTGGGGGCGATCCCGATGCTGGTGCTGTCGCTGGTCATCGTTACCGCCTTGCGTACCTCCGGCGCCATTGACGGCCTGACGCAGCTGCTGGCACCGGTGCTGGCGGCACTGTCGATCGACAGTGCGCTGATCCTGCCGACGCTGACCAAATACATCGCCGGCGGCACGGCAATGATGGGCGTGATGGACGAGATGCGCCGGGCCGGCCAGATCAGTGCCGAACTGCTCAATGCCAGTGCCGGCTTCCTGATCTCACCCTTCGATCTGCCGGGCGTGGCGGTCCTGATTTCTGCCGGCCGACGTATCGCCGCCGTCTGGAAGCCGGCAGCGCTTGGCGCCTGTGTCGGCATCGCAGTGCGCACCTTCGGGCATATACTCGGGGCGTGATAACAGGGGAGTGCCGATGTCAGCAACAACGATCAGCCGTCTCAGTATTGCCGCCTGCCTTGCCTGCTGTGTCGCTAGCGGGGTGGCGCAGGCGCAGAACGTTCTCGGTTTCGACGACATGTCCTGCGCCGCGTGGGCCGGTTCGAAGGACGATCCGGACCAGCGTGCGGCCTACGTCGTCTGGGTGCGTGGCTTCCTGAGCGGCCACAACTACGCGCTTCCGAAGCAGCAGGTGTCGACGATTTCCAGCGGCACCATCGAGAACCATATCAACCGTTATTGCGCGAGCAACCCGAGCGGCAGGTTCAGCGATGGTGCGATGCGTCTGAGCGATCAGTTTTCCGGTCGCAACCAGCCGATTCGCAAGTAGTTCAGACGAAGTAGAACACCGCCAGCCAGATCGTCACCTGATCGGCCGGCGTCCACTCGACGCGATGCCGGCGGTGCGGCGCGATGTCGATGAAATCGCCGGCCCGCAGGTGGCGGGCCGTGTCCTCGTCGGCAAAGCGCAGCCTCGCTTCGCCTTGCAGCAGGCTCACCCATTCGCCTTCCGCCTGGTCGTACCAGAAATCCGGCGGGCTGCACTGGCCGGTTGAGACGATGCGTTCGATGCGCAACCCGGGCCGCTTCAGCAGGGTGCTGAACTGCTCTTCGGCGCTGCCAGGCGGGTGGGCGAGGAGATTGTCGTTCATGCTCAGGACATGCCGTTGCGGCGATACAGCGGAAGGGCCATGACGCGTTGCTCGACCTCGCCGAGCAGGCGTTCATAGGCCGGATTGCCGGGGCCGCCGTAGCGCCGCCGGAACTCATTCTGGCGCAGATATTCCGGCAGGCCGTCGAGTGCCGGCAAGAGGTCGGCATCGCGCAGTTCGCCGGCCAGCAGGCTGCGCAACAGGGGCGACTCCTTCAACAGTTGCTCGCCGAAGGCCGTTCCGGAGCGGTCGGCCGCCAGATCGGCAAAGGAAAAACCGTAGCCGTGACGGGCGTCGGCCAGTTCCTTGTAGGTGCCGATGGCTTCGGCCAGCGGCTCGCCGGCCCAGACGGCAAGTGCCGCCGAGATGACGAAGTGCTGGGCGCTGTCGTAGCGCCCGCCGAGGGTCAGGGCAAGCGGCGGTGGCCGGGGCCAGTCGGCGGCCTCGGGCAGCAGCGTGGCCAGGTTGCGTTCGGCCATGTAGGCAGCGAGTACGAGCATTGCCGCACGGCTTTGTCCTGCAGTCATATCGGTTTTCAGCATGGGACCGAGAACCTCGGTCAGCGGGATGCTGGTGCCTGGACTGCGCTCGGCGAGGAGCTCGGCCAGCCGGCCCTGGGCGGCACGGATGTCGGTGTGCTCGGCGGGCGGGACGGCCAGCGCTCTGGCGTGCTCGAGCAGGGCAGGTTGCCAGACATAGCTGAGAATGACGCGCTGTTGCCCGGCTTCGAAGCGGGTCTCGCGGATGGCGCGGCGCGCCAGTTGCCACTCCTTGCCATAGCCGGCGCCGGCCAGCACCAGGTCGAGCAGCGGTTCGGCCAGCGGCGCGGGCAGGTTCAGCGGGCCGAGACGAAGCGCCTCGATGCGCGGCGGACCGGCCGCGTCGCCCAGGCTGGCGGCCACATTGAGGTGGCCGGCAGCGCTTGCCCAGGGAAGTCGCAGACTGAAGTGCAGCTCGGCCGTACGGCCCTGATCCAGTTTCAAGGCGGCACGGCCATTCAGAAAGCGGGTTGCCGCGTAGTTGAACGCCTGGTCGAGCAGGGCGACCGGGATGGCCGTGCGCCGCGCTTCTCCCGCCTGCATCCGGCGCGGGTCGTTGGTCAGCAGGAGCAACCTGGCCTGGGCAATGGCCTGCGGCGTGACCGTTGCCGGCCGGTCGACCAGCGGCCGCGCCTCCAGCGTGCCGAGGAACAGTCCGCCGGCCGCCAGCAGGAGCAGGAACAGTGCACCAGCCAGCCAGACGAGGAGGCGGAGCACGGCCGTTCAGGGCAGGTTCACGGCAATCGACTGACCGTCGCCGACCGTGAACATGTCGTCAGACGCCCTGCTTGAGGCTGGCCTCGATGAAGGGGTCGAGGTCACCGTCGAGTACGGCCTGGGTGTTGCCGGTCTCGTGGTTGGTGCGCAGGTCCTTGATGCGCGACTGGTCGAGCACGTAGGAGCGGATCTGGTGACCCCAGCCGATGTCGGACTTGGCGTCTTCCAGCTTCTGCTGCTCGGCCTGCTGCTTGCGCAGCTCGAACTCGTACAGGCGGGCGCGCAGCATCTGCCAGGCTTCGTCGCGGTTGCGGTGCTGCGAACGGTCGTTCTGGCACTGCACGACGATGCCGGTCGGCACGTGCGTCAGACGCACGGCGGAGTCGGTCTTGTTGATGTGCTGACCGCCGGCCCCGGAGGCGCGGTAGGTGTCGGTACGCACGTCGGCCGGATTGATGGCGATCTCGATCGAATCGTCGACTTCCGGGAAGACGAAGACCGAGGTGAAGCTGGTGTGACGGCGGGCGTTGGAATCGAACGGCGACTTGCGGACCAGGCGATGGATGCCGGTTTCGGTGCGCAGTGTGCCGTAGGCGTAGTCGCCGGTGAACTTGACGGTGGCGCTCTTGATGCCGGCGACGTCGCCTTCCGACTCTTCCATGACCTCGACCGTGAAGCCCTTCTTCTCGCCGAACTTCAGGTACATGCGCAGCAGCATCGAGGCCCAGTCCTGCGCCTCGGTGCCGCCGGCACCGGCCTGGATTTCCAGGAAGCAGGGCATCGGGTCGGACGGATTGTTGAACATGCGGCGGAATTCCAGGGCGGCCAGCTTCTTTTCCAGCTCGGCGTTATCGGCCTCGACGGCGAGCAGCGTGTCGTCGTCGTTGTCTTCCTTGCCCATGGCGAACAGTTCGCGGCCGTCCTTGACGCCGCTATCGACGGCTTCGAGGACGAGCACGATGTCTTCCAGCGACTTCTTTTCCTTGCCCAGTTCCTGGGCGCGTTTCGGATCGTCCCAGATCTTGGGATCTTCCATCTCCTGGCAGAGGAGGGTCAGACGTTCGCGCTTGTGATCGTAGTCAAAGATACCTCCGCAGCTCGGCGGCGCGCTGCGCCAGATCGTCGAGCTTGTAGGAGATGCTGTTCAGGTGTTCGGCGTCCATGGGGGTTCCTGCAATGTGTGGCGAAAGGCCGGCATTATACTGCGCCCCGGCCGGGCCGGCCGTGCCTGCCGCCCCGGCTCACTCCCTGCCGGTATCGGGGTCGAGCAGGACCGAGCCGTCCGGCCCCCAGTTGACCTGCGTGATGCCGGGCTCCAGATGCTCCAGGCGTTCCGCTTCCAGTTGCTCGGGCGTCGTGTCGCCCATCTCCAGACGGACCAGATTGGCCAGCTGGCGGTTTTCCAGCATCAGGTCGCGGTGGGCCAGGGCCTGGCCGATTGCCGCCACCAGTTCGTAGTCGTTCCACGGCTTGCCGATGAAGCGCTCGATGCCGACCTCGTTGACCGCCCGGATCAGCGCGTTCAGGTCGGCGTAGCCGGAGAGGATCAGGCGTGCCGCATCGGGGCGTATCTCCTTGGCGGCCTTGAGGAATTCAATGCCATCCATTTCCGGCATGCGGTAGTCGCTGACGAAAAGGTCGAAATCCTCGTCACGGGCCCGCTGCAGGGCCTCGCGGGCCGAAGTGAAGGCCTCGACTTCCAGCGTGAAGGCCTTGCTGCCGCAAGTGCAGGGTACGGAGCGCAGCAGGCGACGCAGTGATTTGAGGATCGATTCCTCATCGTCGACGAGCATGATGCGGCTCATGATTTTTCCTCCTGGCGGATGTAGAGCGTGTAGGCGCGCTGTTCGCTTTCCTCCAGCTTGACCAGCTGCTGGATGATCTCCGGTGTCAGACGGCTGCCCTGGGCCAGCAGCATGAAGCCTTCCGGATGATTGAGTTCGCGGGCGAGAACCTGCCCCGGCTTGAGGTGCATCGGCCGTATTGCCGTTTCACCGGGGGGCGGTTTCTGCGTCTCGGCAAGTATGGCGGCAAAAGTGTCCACGACGCGCGGGTCGTAGCGCCGGCCACGGTTGTCGAGCAGGAAGTTCAGTGCGTCGTCGGGTTTTTGCGGGCGCTGGGCGAGGGTGCCGATCTGCAGGGCGTCGTAGTCGTTGACGACAGCCAGGATGCGGCTGCCGAGGGGAATGGCCATGCCGGCCAGACGGTCGGGAAAGCCGCTGCCGTCGTAGTTCTCGTGGTGATGGCGGACGAGCAGGGCGGTGTCGCGCAGCTTTTCGATCGGCATCAGGATGTTCTGGCCCAGCACCGAGTGCTTGATCACCATCGCCCGGTGTTCGGGCGTCAGCAGGTTGAACGGGCGGACCAGCAACTCGTCCGGCAGGCCGATCTTGCCGATGTCGTGGAGCAGGCCGGCCAGCATGATGGTCTGCACCTCGCCGTCGCTCAGTTGCAGACGGCGGGCCGTCGCCCGCGCATGCTCGGCAACCCGCCGGCCGTGGCCGGCCAGCTGGGCGCCGGCCTGGCCGGCCCGCAGTTCGACCATGCCGGCGCAGACCTGGACGGTGGCCATGAAGGTCTTGCGCAATTCGCCGAGGGCGCCGCGGACTTCCGCCGTACGTTCGGCCACCTTCTGCTCGAGACCGGCGTTGAGCGCCTTCAACTCCTCGTTCTGCTGCCGGGTGAGTTCGCTCAACCGCCGGTTTTCCTGTTCCAGGCGTTGCCGTTCCAGTGCCTCGCGGACGATGAGGACGATTTCCGTGTCGTCCCAGGGCTTGGCGATGTAGCGATAGATTTCGCCCTCGTTGATGGCGGCGATGGTGGAGGTGATGTCGGCATAGCCGGTCAGCAGGATGCGGATGATGCCGGGCCACTTGCTGCGTACCGCCTTGAGGAAGGTGGCACCGTCCATTTCCGGCATGCGCATGTCGGAAATGACCAGGTCGACCGTTTCGCTCTCCAGCGTGTCGAGGCCGGCCTGGCCGCTTTCGGCAATCAGGATGCGGTAGCCGTGCGGCCGGAACAGGCGGCGCAGGGCGGAAAGGATGCTCGGTTCGTCGTCGACGAAGAGCAGGGTGAGGGGAGGCGCCTCGGTCATGGGCTTTGCTCCATCGGTTTGGCGGTTGAGTCGCCGTTATTGTCCTGGCGGATCGGCAGGATGATGCGGAAGCTGGTACCGACTCCGGGTTCGCTGCTGACGTCGATGCGTCCATGATGGCGGCGCACGATATTGTAGGAGAGGGAGAGGCCCAGGCCGGTCCCCTTGCCGATCGGTTTGGTGGTGAAGAAAGGATCGAAGATGCGGTTCAGATTTTCCGGCGGAATGCCCGAGCCGCTATCGGCGACCTCGACGCAGACGGCGTCCGTGCCCTGGCGGGAGGTGCGGATGGTGATCGTGCCCTGGCTTTCGATGGCCTGGCCGGCATTGACCAGAAGGTTCATGAATACCTGGTTGAGCTGCGAAATCAGACAGTAGACGGGCGGGATGTCGCCGTATTCCTTGATCACCTTGCACTTGTATTTCAGTTCGTTCCAGACGATGTTCAGCGTCGAATCGAGCCCCTGGTGCAGATCGGCTTCCTGCCACTCCTGTTCGCCGACACGCGAGAAGCTCTTCAGGTCCTGAACGATCTTGCGGACGCGGCTCAGGCCTTCCTTCGATTCGGCAACGAGATTGAAGACGTCATCGCGGATGAAGGCGTAGTCGCGCTGCTCGAGCAGCCTGGCGATGGCTGCGGCATCGCTGCACTCGGGCCGCTGGGCGAGGCATTGCTGATAGGCCTCGATGATGGCCAGCAGGTCGTGCAGATAACCGTCCAGCGTGCCGAGATTGGAATGCACGAAACCGATCGGATTGTTCAGTTCATGGGCGACACCGGCAGCCAGCTGGCCGATCGACGCCATCTTTTCTGACTGCATCAACTGGCTGCCGGCTTCTTCCAGGCGCTCGTTCAAGGTCTGCAGGCGGTTCAGATTGTCGGCAAGCAGCAGTTCCTGCTGCTTGCGCTGGGTGATGTCGGTGATCACCCCGTCGTAGTACAAGGGGGTGCCGCTGTCGTCGCGCAGCACCTGGGTCCGGTCGGCAACCCAGATCACCCGGTTGTCGGCGGTGACCAGCCGGTATTCCTGGTCGTAGGCGCCGAGACCGGCGGCGGTGTTGCGTTTCACCTCGTCAACGACGCGCGCCAGGTCGTCCGGGTGCACCATGTCGGCAAAATGCGGCCGGCCGGCGAGCAGGTCGGCCGCCTGGTAGCCCCACTGACTGACGTTCTTGGAAACGAAGACCACCGGCCAGCCGCTACTCGCCTGCCAGCGGAAACAGACGACAGGGCTGGCATCGACCACCTGCATGGCGAGGCGTAGGGCATGGTCCGAGCGCAGGCGATTGACGATGCGCCAGGTTTCGTTGCCGATCAGCTGGACCGTCTCGACATCGAAATCGCTGTATTCGCTCTCCTTGTTGCCAACGCCGGTGACCATGCGTACGGCGGAGCCGACGACGGTCGGTACGCTGAGCAGGCGCGTCAGCTGCGAGTGGCCCTCCGGCAGCCCGCGCCGGTTGGGGGCCGTGGCGTAGTCGTTGAAGATGGCCGGCTTGCCGGAGCGCACGGCATCGGCCCAGATGCCGGCGGTGGCGACCGGGTAGTGCTTGTCGTAGGCGGCGTGGCAATAGTGCTTCAGCGTATTGCCCGACCAGGCCACCAGTTCGATCGAATTGCCATCGTCGTTGACGAAGTGCATGAAGGCGATGTGGCTGCCGGTCAGGCTTTCCGCCTGCTCCAGGGCGTACTGCATGAACTCGCTTTCCTTCAGGGTTTCCCCCCGCTTCGGCAGGTCGAGCAGCACCGCCGCGCGCTTGACCTGCAGCTCGAGCGCCTGTTCGACGCGCCGCCGCTCGCTCATGTCGGTGATGACGACGGTCATGTAGTCCAGCCGGTGCTCGTGACCGAAGATGGCCCGGGCATGGATCAGGGTCTCGGCAATCGAGCCGTCGCCGCGGATGTAGCGCTTTTCCAGCGAGTAGGTGTCCTGTTCTCCGCGCAACACGGCATCGAAGGCGGCGCGGCTGGTCGCCAGGTCGTCGGGGTGGGTCATCTCGACCCAGGTCTTGCCCTGCATGGCTTCCGGCGTATAGCCCAGCATCCGGGCGAGCGCCGGATTGACATCGATCCAGCGACCGTCGGGCAGGACGCGGCCGATGCCGACCTGGGCATGGTCCACGACAGCCCGCAGGCGCTGTTCGGATTCCCGGCTGCCACGGATGCCCCGGCGCAGGCTGACCAGCGTGCCGGCGAGGAGGATGAAAAGGGCGAGGGTGGCCGCCCAGGCCGGCAGGCCGGAGACGAACAGGCCGCCTGCCGCCGCGGCGAGCAGCGCGGCCAGTGCGTAGGGGGCGAGAGGGTGATGGCGGGTGACGCCCGGTCGGCCTGGCATCATGCCTCCGGCGGCGGGCTGCGGCGGTCGGTTTCCTTGGCCAGGCGGAAGGCGTCGCGGACCTGTTCGCGCAACAGGTCGTCGTCCCAGGGCTTGGTCAGGAACTTGTAGATGGCACCGCGATTGATGGCGCCGGTCACCGAATCGAGGTCGGTATAGCCGGTGAGCACGATGCGGATGGTGTCCGGGTAGAGCTGGCGGACGCGTGAGAAGAACTCGGTGCCCGACATGTCCGGCATCCGCTGGTCGGAAAGGATGACCTGTACCGGGTGTTTGGCCAGCAACTCGAAAGCGCTCAGCGGCGAGGTCGCGGTCAGTATCTGGTAACCCTCGCGACGCAGCAGCCGGGTCAGCGCATTGAGGATGTTCGGTTCGTCATCGACGAGCAGCAGCGTCTGTCCGGGATCGGCCGGAATGTCGGGAATCGCCAGACGCTTGTCGCCGGTCAGCAACTGCTCGAATTCGCTACCGGGCAGCGGGCGGCTGAACAGGTAGCCCTGCATCGCATCACACCGCCGGCCGCGCAGGAAGCTTGCCTGGGCTTCGGTTTCGACCCCCTCGGCAAGCACGGCCAGGTTGAGGCTCCGGCCCATGACGATGGCTGCCGTGGCGATGGCCGCGTTCACCGGGTTCTCGATGATGTCGCGGACGAAGCTCTGGTCGATCTTCAGTTTGTCGAAGGGGAAGCGCGATATGTAGGCGAGCGAGGAATAGCCGGTGCCGAAGTCGTCGAGCGACAGTTTGACGCCGAGTTGCTTCAGGGCACGGCAGGTGGCGATGGCCTCGTCCACTTCCTCGATGAAGGCGCTCTCGGTGATCTCCAGTTCCAGCGCAGCGGCCGGCAAGCCGCTGTCGGCCAGCACCTGGGCGATGATGCGCTGCAGGGCCGGCTGGCGGAACTGGCGGGCCGACAGATTGACCGCGACACGCAGGTTGAGCAGGCCGAGATCCAGCCAGCGGCGAGTCTGCAGGCAGGCCTGGCGCAGCACCCACTCGCCGATGGGCAGGATCAGGCCGGTTTCCTCGGCGATGGGGATGAATTCGAGCGGCGAAATGCTGCCGAACTGCGGGCTGTTCCAGCGCAGCAGCGCCTCCATGCCGACGATGTTGCCGCTTTCCAGGCTGATCTGCGGCTGGTAGTAGACCGCCATCTCGTTATTGGCCAGGGCGTTGCGCAGGGCGGTTTCCAGGCCCAGGCGACGGGCGGCGTCGGCGTCCATCTCGGCGGAATGGAAACGGAAGGTGTTACGGCCGGCAGCCTTGGCCCGGGACAGCGCGCTGTCGGCCGATTTGAGCAGTTCGTCGGCACTGTTGCCGTCACGCGGGGCGACGCTGATACCGATGCTGGCGGTCAGCGAGATGGCCTGGCCGGCCACGGCGAACGGCTGGGCGATGGCGTCGAGCAGGCGCTGGGCGAGGGCGATGGCGTCGTGTTCGTGGCCGAGGTTGGCCATGACGAAACCGAACTCGTTGCCGGAACGGCGGCCGATGGTGTCGCCATCCCTTACCTGCAGGTTCAGGCGGCGGACGATCTCGCGCAGCGCCTCGTCGCCGGCCGGTGGGCCGAGGGTCTCGTTGATGCTGCGAAAGCGGTCGAGATCGAGCAGGATGACGGCCGTCTGCCGCCCGAAACGCTGGGCGGCGAGCAGCGACTGGGCCAGGCGGTCGGCGAAGAGGTTGCGGTTGGGCAGATCGGTCAGCGGGTCGTGGCTCGACAGGTACTGGATGCGTTCGGCAGCCGCCTTGCGTTCCGACAGATCGCTGAAGATACCGATGTAGTTGGCCAGGCGGCCGTTCTCGTCATGGACCGCGGAAATGCTCAGCCACTCGGTGATCAGTTCGCCATCCTTGCGGCGATTGGTGATTTCGCCCTGCCAGCTGCCCTGCTGTCCGAGCGCATCCCACATGGCGCGGAAGTAGGCCGGTCCGTGTGCCCCCGACTTGAGCATGGCCGGCGTCTGGCCGCGCAACTCGTCGCTGCTGTAACCGGTCAGCCGGCTGAAGGCAGCGTTGGTCAGCAGGATGCGGTTGGCCGGGTCGGTGATGCAGACGCCGTCGCTGATCTGGGTGAATACGGCCGCCGAAAGGCGATGTTCCATCTCCGCCTGCTTGCGCCGGCTGATGTCGATCATCGCGCCGACCGAATTCAGCGGTGCGCCGCCGGCATCGCGGCGCAGGGCGCGACCACGGGCTTCCACCCAGAGCCAGTGGCCGTCGTGATGGCGGACGCGGAATTCCTCGACGCGTACCTCGTTGTCGGGCGAGGACAGTTCGCCAAGACGCTTCTCGACGGCTGGCCGATCCTCGGGGTGCACCATCGCCAGGAAACCGGCCAGATCGGCCGGGTGGGTGTCCAGGCCGAACAGCTGGCGCAGGGTATCGCTCCAGACGGTCTGGCCGGTCTGGTGATCCAGTTCCCAGATGCCCAGTTCGACCGAATCGATCGCCAGTTTCAGGCGTGCCTCCAGGGCCGCATTCTCGGCGACACGTCGCCGGACTTCGTTTTCCAGCCATTCCTGCTGGCTGGCCCGGCGGTCACGCGCCAGCTTGAGTTCGAGCTGGGCCTGGACGCGGGCGCGCAGCACGGATGGCTTGATCGGCTTGGTAATGTAGTCGGCGGCGCCTTCGAGCAGTCCGGCTTCCTCATCGGCGGCACTGTCCAGTGCCGTGACGAAAATCACCGGGATGTCGCGGGTTTCCGGGCGACCGCGCAGCTCGGCCAGCACGGCGTGGCCATCCATGCCGGGCATCATCACGTCGAGCAGGATCAGGTCGGGACGCGGCTCGAGACTGGCGTAGCGGAGCGCCGTCGCCCCATTGCTGGCAACCCGGACATTGACGTCGAGCTCCTGCAGCATGTTGGCGATGGTGCTCAGGTTGTCGGGAACGTCGTCCACGGCGAGCACGACGGGTCTTGCCGCCATTCGCGAATCTGTCTCCCGATCCGTCATGGCCATCTCTCCCGGTTCTGGTTGCCGATGTCCGCTAGTTTCTCCCGCAGCGGGCCGGCAGGCAAGGTACTTCCACGGTTGCGGAGCGCTGGCTTCATGCCATGCGCGTGAGCAGCGTGCGGACGATCTCCCGGGCCTGCTCGAAATCGAAATTGTCCATCGCCCGCTGCAGCGTCTCCCAGACATCCGGGAAACCGGCCTTGAGCGAAGGCTGCAGGCTGGCGTAGGCCAGGCTGGCCTTGATGTCGCCGGTGGCCAGCATGGCGGCCAGGGCGTTCAGGGCCTCGGGGTCGAGGGGGGCGCCGCCCCCGCGACGCCGTCGGCGGGGGCGCCGGCGCTTTCGGGGCCGGCCAGATACTTGCCGAGAATCGCATAGAGCGCTTCCGGATCCACCGGCTTGGCCAGGAAATCGTTCATGCCGGCGGCCAGGCAGCGCTGGCGATCCTCGGCATAGGCGTTGGCGGTGAGGGCGACGATGGGTATGGTCTCGCCGCCGGGCAGGCTGCGGATGCGCCGGGTGGCGTCGAGGCCGTCGAGTCCGGGCATCTGGACATCCATCAGCAGCAGGTCGAAACCACCTTCCTGGAAGCGGCTGATGGCGCTGAAGCCGTCATCGGCGGTGGCGACATCGATACCGCAGGCAACCAGCAGGTCGTAGCCGATTTCGCGATTCAGCGGGTCGTCCTCGATCAGCAATACCCGGCCGCTCAGTCGTCTGGCCTGGGGCGCGCCGGCCGGCTGCTGCCTGCCCGACGATCCGGCGGGGGCATGCAGGCGGGCGGTGATCCAGAACGTGCTGCCCTGGCCCGGCGTGCTGTCGACGCCGACCTCGCCATCCATCAGCCGGGCAAGATGATGGGCGATCGCCAGGCCGAGTCCGGTGCCGCCATACTCGCGGGTCGTCGAGGCGTCCAGTTGCTCGAAGGGT
The DNA here is from genome assembly GCA_008933675.1 of Dechloromonas sp. Classification (GTDB taxonomy): domain Bacteria; phylum Pseudomonadota; class Gammaproteobacteria; order Burkholderiales; family Rhodocyclaceae; genus Azonexus. The sequence goes on along the minus strand of WBUO01000018.1, from coordinate 3,034 downwards.
TTGAACAGGCGCGGAATGTCTTGCGGACGGATGCCGAGGCCGGTGTCGGTGACGGTGAAGCGGCAGGTCAGGGTGTTGCCGTCGCTGGCCAGCAGCTCGCCGGAGAAGCGGATCGAACCGCTACGGGTGAATTTCAGCGCGTTGCCGGCAAAGTTGATCAGCACCTGGCGCAGGCGTTTGGCGTCACCCATGGCCAGCGCCGGCAGGTTGCCACAGTCGACGCTGACCTGCAGGCCCTTGCCCAGCGCCTGATCGCGGATCACCGCGGCGGCTGCCTGCAGGACTTCGCGGGGGGCGAAGCTCTGGTTTTCCAGTTCGAGCTTGCCGGATTCGATCTTCGACAGGTCGAGGATGTCGTTGATCACCTGCAGCAGGTGCTCGGAGGCGCTCGTCACCTTGAGCAGCTTGTCGCGCTGGGCGGCATCGAGCGGACTCTTGAGCAGCAGGTAGTTGAGGCCGATGATGGCGTTCATCGGCGTCCGTATCTCGTGGCTCATGTTGGCCAGGAAGGCCGACTTCGCCCGGTTGGCCGACTCGGCAGCCGTCTTGGCCTGCGCCAGCTCGGCCGTGCGTTGCTCGACCAGCAGCTCGAGGTGCTGGCGATGTGTGGCCAGTTCCGCTTCGTTGCGCCGTTGCTCGCTGATGTCTTCCTTGACCGCCACGTACTGGCTGATTGTCCCGTCGCTGCCGCGGACCGGCGAGATGGTGGCGCGCTCGATGAAATGGCTGCCGTCCTTGCGCCGGTTGACCAGCTCGCCGCGCCAGATCTCGCCGGCGGTCAGCGTCTTCCACATGTCGTGGTAGACCTCCGGTGCGGTGTCGCCGGACTGCAGGATGCGCGGGTTCTCGCCGAGCACTTCGTCGGCGAAATAGCCGCTATTCACGCAGAAGGCGAGATTGACGTAGGTGATGCGGGCGTCGACGTCGGTGATGACGATGCTCGCCGGGCTCTGTTCGACGGCGGTGGACAGGCGGCGCAGGTCCTGGTCGGCGGCCTCCTGTGCCGCCAGACGCTCGGCCAGCTGGCTGTTGAGCATTTCGATGGCCTGACGGTCGGCGGCGAGTTCGTTTTCCCGTTCGCCCAGGGCGCGGGCCATGTCATTGAAGCGCTGGTCGAGCAGGCCGAGTTCCTCCGGCAGACGCGGGTCGTTCAGGCGCACCGAGAAGTCGCCGCCGGCCATGCTCGCCGTCGCCTTCTTGAGCTGGTCGACCCAGCGCTCGATCAGGCGATACAGGTAATAGCGCGACAGCAGGATGGAGAGGAGGGCGACCGAAGCGAGCAGGGCAACATGCAGGATGAAGGCACGCTCGACGGCTTTCAGCGATTCATTGACCGGCGCGCCGATCGCCGCCACCAGCTGGCCGTTGGCGATCTGCAGGCGGCGCAGCAGGAACAGCCGCTCGATGCCGTCGACGCCCTGGGTCACGACACTGTCGTCGCCCCGTTGCAGGGCGGCGACCAGGCGTTGCCGGCTGGCCGGATCGAAATTGCTGCCGCGCCAGATATCGGGGTCGGGATAGCGCGAAACGACGCTGCCGTCCTGGGCGACGAGCAACGATGTCCAGCCGGGCGGTAATTGCTGGTTGCGGCTGATCCGGTCGAACCAGCCGATGTCGCTGGCGGCGTAGAGGGTGGCCAGAAGTCTGCCGTCAGCCGCGCGCAGGGGCATGCCGAAGGTGACGCCCGGTTTGCCGGAGATGCGGCCGACCAGATAGTGACCGTCGGTAACGTCGGTGGCGGTCAGCGCCTGCTGGAACCATGGGCGGTCGGCGACGTTGACCGGCTGCTTGATGGTGTGAGCCGAGCAGAAGATGTCGCCGTTGGGCAGGGCAGCGCCGATGTTGGCGATCTCCCCGGATGCCGCGAGCAGGCGCCGGGCCAGGCCGGAGCAGTCAGCCGCATCGAGTCCGCGCATGTTGTCGGCGCCGGCCATGATGTGCAGCAGTTCGCGGACCTGACGGTGAGCGGCCTCTTCCTCGATGCGCGAATGCTGGAGCAGGCTGCGGCCCAGCGACAGGATGTGCTCGGTAGCCGTCTGGCGCTCATGGCGGAAGTCGAAGACGGTGAGTGCCAGCAGCGGGATGATCGCCAGGGCAAGAACCAGCCAGAGTCTGCTGCTCAGTGAAAATGTCGGCATGTGCGTTGACACCCCCTCGAATCCCGTCCCGCATCCGGCAGGGCGCCGGCAGACAGCGAGCGGGACTGGCTGTCGACGATTCTTGCACCGAGTGCCGGTCTTTGCAAAAACTTGTGCGGCGGCCTATTCGAGGTGTTCGACCAGCAGTTGCGGGGTCTCGACACCCATGTACTCGTTGATTGCCAGACGGAAGGCGAGTCGCGTTCTGTGGCCGGGTTGCACGGCGAAGTTGAACTGGATGGCGTCGATGCGGGCGTCGCCCTTGCGCAGGCGCAACTTCAGGTGCTTTTCCTTGAGCACGCGCTGTTGCTCGACCTCGAACTCGTCCATGAACAGCGGGGCCGGAAAGCCCTGGCCCCAGATTTCGTTCTCCAGCAGGCGGGCAATTTCCAGCGAGTAGTAGCCGCCTTCCAGCGTGCCGTCGGTTTCCAGCGTGCGGGTCAGGTCGGCGGGGGCGAGCAGTTCGCCGGCAACCTGGGCGAACTGCTCGCGGAAGCGGGCGAAATTCTCGGTGCGCAGTGTCGCCCCGGCAGCCATGGCATGGCCGCCGAAACGCACCAGCAGCCCGGGGGCGCGCTTGGCGACGAGGTCGAGTGCGTCGCGCAGGTGCAGGCCGGGAATCGAACGGCCGGAACCCTTGATCAGGCCGCCCTCGCCGGGTGCGAAGGCGAAGACCGGCCGGTGCAGCTTGTCCTTGATGCGCGAGGCAAGGATGCCGACGACGCCTTCGTGCCAGCTGTCGTCGAAGAGGGCGATGCCCGGGGCGGCGTCACTGGTATCCAGCGATTCCAGCAGGTGCAGCGCCTGCTCCTGCATGCCGGATTCGATCTCGCGGCGCTCGCGGTTCAGCGTGTCGAGTTGCTGGGCGATGGCGAGCGCGCGGGCCGGGTCGTCGG
>WBUO01000311.1 GCA_008933675.1 Dechloromonas sp. | reverse complement strand
ATGCTGAGCGCCAGGCGGCCTTCGACGTCCGTTTCCAGCTGGGCGAGATCGGTGAAGCGCTGGCTGCTGCCTTCGTTGATGGCATAGCCGGCGTGGCCGGCGCATTCGATGACCTGGCCGAAGGGCGCGAAGGCTTCGGCGGTCAGCGGCCGGGCCGGCAGCAGGCGGAGCTTGCCGTCGCTCATGCCGGGGCGACCTCGCCCCACAGGCGCAGGCGGGAGACGCCGCCGTCCGGGTGCAGGTTGAGGCGGACGTGGGTGACCTTGCCGAGCGCCGCCACGTCGTCGAGGAAGGTATGGATGTGGTCGGCCTGAAGCCTGGTTTCCGGTAGCAGCGTCGGCCAGAACTGCGCCTGGGCGACCAGCGCCTGGTCGCTCAGGCCGGGGGCGTAGCCGGCCTGCAGCGAGCAGCGGTCGGGGAAGTTGCCCTTGAAGTGGGCGGTATCGACCTCGATGCGGCGGATCGTGCCGGTCTGGCCGAGGGCGAGGATGCACCAGTCGAAGCCCGGTTCGCGCCGGCGGCGGGTTTCCCAGCCATCGCCCATGTCCACGCCGCGGCCGGGCAGCAGCAGGTTGCCGGCGACGCCGAAGTGGGCGTCGTTCCAGGCTACCGGATAGCCGCCGTTGAGGGCGGCGGCGAGGTCGACCAAGCCGTCGGCGGCGGTCGTCGGAGCGCCGGCCGGGCGGCCATAGACGCGCAGGCGGGCAACGCCGCCGTCGGGCAGGATGTTGAGGCGGACGTGGCTGATGACGGCCGTGCCGGCGAGCGCGATCAGGTGGTGCTGGTTGCCGTTCAGCGGCGTGGCGGCGAGCAGCGGCTGCCAGCTGTCGGCCTGTGCCGGGTCGGCGCCTTCCGGGCAGCCGTCGAGGGAGGCGGCGGGCGGGTAGTTGCCGGTGAAGAAGCTGGTGTCGATATCCACGCCGGCGATGCGGCCGGGGCGGGCGAGTTTGACGACGCACCAGTCGTGGCCGGCGGTGCGCTTGCGGCGCGATTCCCAGCCGTCCATCCATTTGCCGTTGGCGTCGTATTTGCCGGGCACGAAGATGGCGGCCTGCGGCTGCAGCAGGCGCGCCATCGGGGCGAAGAAGTCGTCGGAGCAGGCGAGGGTTTCGGCGCCCAGGCGCGGGTCGGCGAGGTTGATCTGCTGGTTGGCCCAGGCGGGCAGCACGGCGGCCGGGGCGGTGAGGACTGCGGATTGTTCCATGGTGGATCTCAGTTGATGGAGCCGATGAAGCTGGCGAGTTCAGGCGTCTGCGGGTTGGCGAACAGCTCCTGCGGGTCGCCGGCTTCGTGGATGCGGCCCTGGTACATGAAGACGAGTTTATCGCCGACTTCGCGGGCGAAGCGCATTTCGTGGGTCACCATGATCAGCGTGATGCCTTCGGCCGCCAGGTTCTTGACCACGGCCAGCACTTCGTTGACCAGTTCCGGGTCAAGCGCCGAGGTGATCTCGTCGCAGAGCAGCACACGCGGCTGCATGGCCAGGGCGCGGGCGATGGCGACGCGTTGCTGCTGGCCGCCGGAAAGCTGGTCCGGGTAGGCGTCGAACTTGTCCTGCAGGCCGACCTTGAGCAGCATGGCCTTGGCCAGGTCGCGGGCTTCGGCATCCGGCATCTTCTTGACGATGCGCGTGGCGAGCATGACGTTCTGGCCGGCCGTCAGGTGCGGGAACAGGTTGAACTGCTGGAAGACCATGCCGACCTTCTGGCGCAGGGCACGCAGGTCGGTTTCATGCGGGTGGATGCGTTCGCCGTCGACTTCGATGCAGCCGTCGTCGAAGCTTTCCAGGCCGTTGATGGTGCGCAGCAGGGTGCTCTTGCCGGAGCCGCTGCGCCCGATCAGGGCGATCACCTGGCCTTCCTCGATATCGAGGTCGATGCCCTTCAACACATGGTTGGAGCCGAAATGCTTGTGCAGGGCGTCAATGTGCACGAGAGCCATGGATGTTCCTTTCGAGAATGCGGGAATAGGCGGAAAGCGGGTAGCACAGCGCGAAGTAGCCGAGGGCGACGAGGCCGAAGACGAGGAAGGGCTGGTAGGTGGCGTTGGCGAGCATGGAGCCGGTCTTGGTCAGTTCGACGAAGCCGATGATCGAGGTCACCGCCGTGCCCTTGACCACCTGCACCGAGAAGCCGACGGTCGGGGCGATGGCGATGCGCAGGGCCTGCGGCAGGATGACGTGGCGCATCTGCTCGACGTGGGTCATCGCCAGGCTGGCCGAGGCTTCCCACTGGCCTTTCGGCACCGATTCGACGCAGCCGCGCCAGATTTCGCCGAGGTAGGCGCTGGTGAACAGCGTCAGGCCCAGTGCGGCGGCAATCCATGGCGAGATTTCCAGGCCGATCAGGCTGCCGCCGAAGAAGATGATGAACAGCTGCATCAGCAGGGGCGTGCCCTGGAAGACCTCGATGTAGGCCTGGGCCAGCCGGCGCGGGATGGGGTTTTGGGCGATGCGGGCGAAGAGCAGCACCAGCCCGGCAATGCCGCCGAGGATGAAGGCGGTCAGCGACAGGCCGACGGTCCACAAGGCGCCGTCGAGCAGGTTGCGGACGATGTCCCAGTAAGAGATGTCGTTCATTTGACCCTCCGGGCGATCAGTCGCTGGCCGGCCTGGATCATCACCTGGCGCACGGCGATGGCGAGAAGGAAGTACATGCCGGTGACGACGAAGTAGGTTTCGAAGGCGCGGAAGTTGCGCGACTGGATGAAGTTGGCGGCGAAGGTCAGTTCCTCGGCGGCGATCTGCGAACAGACCGAGGAGCCGAGCATGACGATCACCACCTGGCTGCAGATGGCCGGCCAGACCTTGAGCAGCGCCGGCGGCAGCACGACGTGGCGGAAAATCTGCGCCCGGCCCATGGCCAGCGACTGCGCCGCCTCGATCTGGCCCTTGGGTGTTGCCTCGATGCCGGCGCGGATGATCTCGGTGGTGTAGGCGCCGAGGTTGATGACCATGGCCAGGATCGCCGCCTGCCATTCGTTGATCTGCACGCCGAGCGAGGGCAGGCCGAAGAAGATGAAGAACAGCTGGACGAGGAAGGGGGTGTTGCGGATCAGCTCCACATAGACCGTGAAGAAGCGGTCGAAGGGCGCCAGCTTCCAGGCGCGCGACACTGCACCGAGGATGCCGACGGCGAGCCCGAAGAAGGTGCCGATGGCGGTCAGCGCCAGCGTCTTCAGGGTGCCGTCGACGAGTACCTCGCGGTATTCGAGCACGGAAGCGAAATCGAATGCGTAAGCCATGGGCTGTTCTCCGGCGCCGCCACAGGGGGGCGCCCAGATGACGATGGAAAGATGTCGGCCATCCCCGCCTGCACGGGGATGACGTTATGAGGCTCAGAGACCGGCCGGCAGCGGGGCCTGCAGCCAGCGTTGCGAAACCTGGTTGAGTTCGCCGTTGGCCTTGAGCTTGCCGACGATCTCGTTGACCCTGGCCAGCAGCGCCGCTTCGCCCTTGTTCACGCCGACGTAGCAGGGTGAGTTCTTGATCAGGAACTTGGTGTCCAGGCGGCGGATCTTGGTGCGCTCGTTGACCGCGGCGGCGACGACGTTGCCGGTGGCGATCAGCTGCACCTGGCCGGAGAGGTAGGCGGAGATGGTGGCGTTGTTGTCCTCGAAGCGCTTGATCGTCGCAGTGGCCGGAGCGACCTTGGTGAACTCGAGGTCTTCCACCGAGCCGCGGGTAACGCCGACGGTCTTGCCGGCGGTGTCGGCGGCGCCCTTGATGGCGATGTCGGCCGGGCCGAAGATGCCGTTGAAGAACGGGGCGTAGGCGATCGAGAAGTCGATGACCTTTTCGCGGTCCGGATTCTTGCCCAGGCTGGAGATGACCAGATCGGCCTTGCCGGTGGTCAGGTAGGGAATGCGGTTGGTGCTGGAGACCGGAATGATCTCGACCTTGAGCTTGAGTTCGCGGCCGATCAGGTTGGCGACGTCGATGTCGTAGCCGCGCGGCTTGAGGTCGGGGCCGACGGTGCCGAAGGGGGGGAAGTCCTGCGGTACGGCGACGCGCAGCACGCCGCTCTTTTCGGCATTGGCCAGGGCGTCGGCGTGGGCGCTGGCGGAGAGGGCGGTGCTGCCGATCAGCGCGCTGGCAAGCAGGGCATGGAGAAATTGACGTTTTTGCATGGCGGAACTCCTGGAAAGGGCGGTTTGGGAGGGCGGTTCAGAAAGGGCGGTTCGGGAAAATCAGGGCTTGGCGAAGGTGATGCCGACCCGGCCGGCGGCCGAGAGCAGGTGTTGCTGCATGGCCTTGCGGGCGGCGGCAGCGTTGCCGGCGGCGACGGCGGCGAGGATCACGTTGTGTTCGTCGGCCGGGTGCCAGATGTGGCTTCGGTCGGCAAAGGGCAGGCGCAGGCTGTAGGCGAGCTGGGCCTGGAAATGCTGGGTCATGGCGGCCAGCGCCGGGTTGCCGGAAAGCTCGGCGAGCCCGATGTGGAAGCGCAGATCGCACTCGGCGGCGGTGACCAGGTCGCTGGCGCCAAGGGCCCGCTGCATCTCGGCCATGCATTCGCGCAGGGCTTCCAGGCCTTCGCCGGTACGCTGGCGGGCGGCGAGGGCGGCATTGGCCGGCTCGATGACGAAGCGCATCTGGAAGAT
>WBUO01000310.1 GCA_008933675.1 Dechloromonas sp. | reverse complement strand
GTGGTAAAGGAGTAGGCTGCAAAAGGGTCGCGAGGAAGGAGGGGGCGCGTCGAATTGCATCGTTCTGCGCAAGAGGAGTGTTAGGGTAATTTTCCATGTGGATCGTTACTTCCCCGTGGCGGGTCGAGTTCAACGCGTTTGTCGGCGCGGTCAAAAACACCCTGCGCGTGGTCGCACCGTTCTACAGTTCGGAACCGATGGTCGAGTTGCTCAGGCGCTGCAAAGGCAGAAAGAAATACTTCCTGCTCGCACTAGAAGAACAGGCTGTGAAAGGAAATTTTCAGGCTATCTCAGCGATCAAGACCATTCTCAAAGATCGAGAATCAGAGGTAAGATTCATCAGGAACCTACATGCAAAGTTCGTCGTCGCGGATGAACGAGAGGCCATTGTTACCTCGGCCAATCTCACCGGCGGCGGGCTAGACAAAAACATAGAAATGGGGGTTCGTTTCAATGATCTGAAAATCGTGAAGAGCCTTGTTCACCACTTCGACGCTCTTTGGGCCAAAGCGGCGACGATCACCACGAAGGAACTCGAATATTACGACGCATTGCCCCGTGGAAAAAGCAAAGACAGCAATCGAGGCAAAACCCATGGACCAAAAGTGAGGTTTGGAAAATTGCCGAGGCGCCCACCCGCCCCAGGAACGCCTGCATTGGGTTGGATAATCGTTCATTCGGAAGAGGCATACAAACGTGACGGCGATTGGGAAAGCCCGATGCACCAGCTTAAGAATCAGTGGCGCTCCAAAACGCGTGAGCTGGATTGGGGTTGGACGAGCCCAAAAATGAAGCAGGATCCCACTCCGCGCCGCGTGCTTCTCGCATGGAAAGGCGAAGTGTTTGGGCACGCGATTGCCACAATCAAGGAAGCCACTGAAGACGAGATAGCCGAGGGGTCCGAGTTCTTTTTTACCCTCACCGAATTTCAGTGGGCAAAGCCTGTGTCGTTCAAAACACTTCCGCTGGGTCGCCGGCGCAGACATCACCGGGGGCTAATACGATTGGATGAGAAAATACTAGCGGCTTATTGGACGCGCTCAAAATAGCACGGCGAACGCGCGGTGCATAAAAGCCCACTCGAAAGTGTGGGCTGAATTTCCGAGAGTCGGACTGGCGGGATTGGCTATTTCATCAGCGTCTTCAAGCGGACACTGAGCACCTTGATGTCGATCTCGGCGCTGACGACGGTCGCGCGGGCTTTGGCGAGACGCACCTCGGCCTTCATCAGCTCGCGTTTGAGGGTGTCGAGTTCGTCGGCTGTGGTCGGGGTGCGGGGGTTGCGGGCAGAGACGGGAGTTTCAGCAGTTCCGTTAGTCATGGGTGATGGCTTTGATTGTGAATGCGCCGGGCAGCGGAGTGCTGACCGGCGCCGCTGATTGAAGCGCCTCGGGGGCGCCTGGCACGGGAGCGCGCCTACCGGAAACGGGGGCTCACGCCTCCCGAAAGAAAGGGAGCGGCCCGCAGGTCGCTCCCCGTGTTCGACTCAGTTGTTCGCGAACTCGCTCGCAAGACTCCAGAGCGCCTTGTTAAGCTTCTGGCCTTCGCTGAGGCCGCCTACCGGGCGCGTCCGGTTGCGCCGGATGCCCATGCCGGCCGTGTAACCCATGTAGCGATCACCGCCTCGAACCAAGTGCTCCTGAACCACGTTAAAGGTGGTCCAAAGGTCCGTGGCGGCATCGCCGTAGCGCACCGGCGTGAGCAGCTTCTCAGGGCTGAGGAGTTTCATGACAGGCTGATCGGCATCCCAACGAAGGCCCGCCGCGCGCCGGGCGAACTCCATCCGGCTGGCCTGCGGGAGTTGCACCGCCTGCCACTTCGCGACGGCCTCCAACATGCGCGGTGTGTTCTCGGCGACAGACTGCGCCGCCTTCGCGAAGGCATCCGCAGAAACGTCCATGTGTCGGATGGAGACATGGGCGAAATCCGCGTCGGCGACGGTCAGGCCGTTGCGGCAAACCAACCGATAAAGCCCGGCGTCAATCCGGTAGGCCCGGCTGCCGTCGTGCGCGTTCTGCAGAATCATCTCCGCGCGCGTGCTCCCGACTTGCATGGCGCCCGCCTCCAGGTCTGCGCGCCGGGCAAACCTAATTTCGTGCATCTGGAAACTGATGCGGTCCTCCAGCCTCACCCGCTGCTCGGACGCCTTCACCGGCTCCCAACCCTCCGCGCCAAGCAGGGCAACGACCTGCTGGGTGGAAACGAAAGTGTAACGGGCGGACACCCCCGGCCGCGCGTGCTCGGCGAAGATCGAGGGAGCGCAACGGCGGAGGTCATCGGACGAAAGCGCCTTGAAGACGCGAGCGGGAGCAACGGGAACGGATTCAATCGTGTTCATAACTTTCCTTATTTCTGGAGCGCCCCAACGAGGGCGCATCAGTCGCGGGCCGCGCGACGCGGACCCCAACCCGAGCCGAACCGAAAATCGGCCGCCCCGGAGGGATGCCGACGATCAGCACCGTCGCGCAAGGTGGAGCGCAGCGCAGCGAGCAATACCTTGAGGCGCGGACGGGCGAAGGCGCTTGCGCCGCCGACCGCCAGCCGGCGCAGGTGCTACAATCAGGCAGCCCACAGGGGATAGGCTACGCTCACTGCGGATGCGCGAGCGGTGCAACGAGAGCGAGCACGGGCAGCCCAGCGGCGTCTGAGCGTCATCTTCAGGGTCGAGCGGGATCGGCCGGCGTGCAGGTGTGGGAGCGGAGCGAAGGCGACAGGCCGCGAGTGGAGGAAGGAGTCGGCGCCGGTGGGAGCGCGGCAAGGCCGTCGGTGTCGCGACCGGAGAGCCTGCGACCGGGAGCGATCCTGGCGAATGGTCGTGCTCGGATGACGAATCGCCAGAGGCGGCCGTGAGTGCGGAGCCAAGCCGTCTCCGCCCGCAACGAGTGGTCGGAGCCGCAGTCGGAGCGGAACACCGGAGCGGTGGTCGGTCTCGCTCGCGCTAACCAAGCCGGCCTGGCCGGCGTCGGGGCGTTGCGGGGTGTCCCCGCTAGAATGGGGAGGGCGAGACGAAGGCTCGGCCGCGGGGAAAGACTTTCCCCGGACGTAGGTCACATGTAGAACCGATAGAGCGGGTTTATTTCCCGTTCGTCTTCAATCTCTGTCATGACCGCACCGACTTGGCGCGCGAACGAAAGCGTAATAGGATGGCGACCCATACCGTCCGCGCTGTTCCAATTCATTTTCGTGAGTGACATGATCTCCTGAGCGCTCTGGACCATGTCGGCCTTCGTTGCCGCACCGATCTCAAGCGGCGCAGGGATGTGCGGTCCCGGATATTCCCTCCACCAATCCACATACCCGGTAGTGAAAAGGAAGAGTTTTTGATCTTCTACACTGGCGAGCATTCCACGCTCTACCTCTTTGTCGCCCTTGCGCAATAGTCGGAAGCCGGTCGGCTTCATCCAAATCATATCGCAGGAAGGAACTTGGCCGCCGCACCCAGAATTGAAGCCTTCGATCTCCTCCGGCTGATACAAAGAAGACTTATGGATCACGACTCGAGACGGCATGGTCCCTGTCCGAGCCCGATACTGTTGAACCACCTTTCGGACGATGTTTTCAGCTTGGTTCGCGAGAAGGTATGGCTGCTTGTCGCGAATTTGCCGGTCGGGTAACGTTTCACCCTGTAACGCGAATGGCTCGGTGTCGGTGGAGAACGCTTGGGCCAAACTGGCGTAGAGAATGTCGCCACCACGTCGCTTCAGATGATGGAACGAAATTCCAATGAAGCACGAGCCGGCTGAAAGGTCCGCAGGCTGCCATGGGATATTAGACGATTTGTAATAAAGCGCGACGGATAGATTCCACGCTCGAATTGCATCGTTCTGTTTCGCTTCGTCGGTGATGTAGGTGTGCCGGCGAACGATTTGTAGCGGCACCGCGTTGCGCGGTGCCATGCAACGCGCTTTCAGCGCTCGGTGAAAATTTCTGTAGAGCAACTCTTCAGCCTGCGGGAAAAGTTCGGCGGCAGCAGATTTTTCCTTTTCAGCTAAGCTGTCGAAAAGCGACATCTGAAGATCGTCTGCTTCACGTTGACGGCTCTTAAGGGATTGCTGTTCCGCAAAGGAAAGCCGCGGGTTTTGCATTCGAAGCTCCGCAATCTCCTCCGGAAATCCGACAATTATGCAGGTTGGACCACCGTCTCCGTTCAGACCGCCAATACCCGCCTTTTCCAGCTCCCGAGCGACAGCGTTCTTAAAAGTTATGGCTTGAGTGCGAGCCTCGAGCCATCGCTCTACGCGCTCTCGCTCCACCACGGCATTGCGCGAATCTTCCGCTAAGGGCTCTTCGTTGATCTGGCTTTTGAGGCCAGCGAACGCTCTCAACACGAGTTGCTCTTCGTCAGGGGCCACACACAGCCGTTTCATCAATCGAGTCAGCGTGACCTGCTTGGGTTTGGAGTGCCCGGTTACAATCCGACTGACAGACGTGGCACTGAGGCCAACCTCCTCTGCGAGTTGGACGCCGGTAAGTTGGCGACGGCTCATGAGAGTGCGGATGACTTCGCCGAGTGGATTCACTTGTAGAGGGATTTAAGTGCGCTTAAAGAATGTGGCGAGATTTAAGTCGGATTGGCGGCATTTGCTCACGAAGTTCTTTCGCCGAAAATG
>WBUO01000309.1 GCA_008933675.1 Dechloromonas sp. | reverse complement strand
GTTCCTGGCAGATGCCGACGACTTCCGCCCACTGAGCGTCGCTCATGTCGGCGCCGGTCGGGTTGTGGCAGCAGGCATGCAGCAGTACGACCGAGCCCGGGGCCATCTTGTTCAGGTCGGCCTTCATGCCGGCAAAGTTCACGCCACGGGTGGCGGCGTCGTAGTAGGTGTAATCCTCGACGATGAAGCCGGCAGCCTCGAACAGGGCGCGGTGGTTTTCCCAGGACGGGTTGCTGATGTAGACCTTGGCGTCCGGGTTCAGGCGCTTCAGGTAGTCGGCACCGATGCGCAGGGCGCCGGTGCCGCCGATGCCCTGGGCGGTGATCACGCGGCCGGCGGCGAGCAGTTCGGAGTCCTTGCCGAACAGCAGGTTCTGCACGGCGGTGTTGTAGGCGGCGGGGCCTTCGATCGGCTGATAGCCGCGCGGCAGACCGGCCTTGACGCGCGCATCCTCAGCGGTCTTGACGGCGGTCAGTAGCGGGATCTTGCCGTTGTCATCAAAATAGACGCCGACGCCGAGGTTGACCTTGGTGGTACGCGGATCGGCGTTGAAAGCTTCATTCAGACCGAGGATCGGGTCGCGCGGGGCCATTTCCACCGCAGCGAAGATCGAAGAGGACATAGCGACTCCGTGGAATAATAAATATAAAGTCCAACAAATAACGCGCGAGGCAGTTTGCGCGCAGACAAAACCGTAAAATTTTATCATGACCGAACTACCGGCCGCGCGCATCGTTACCTATCCCGACAGTCCCTATCGTCTGCACCAGCCGTTTCCGCCGGCTGGCGATCAGCCGCAGGCAATCGACAAACTGGTTGAGGGGATCGGAGACGGCCTGGCGTTCCAGACACTACTCGGTGTCACCGGTTCCGGCAAAACCTACACCATGGCCAACGTCATCGCCCGCACCGGTCGCCCGGCGCTGGTGCTGGCGCCGAACAAGACGCTGGCGGCGCAGCTGTATTCGGAGTTCAGGGAGTTCTTTCCGGAGAACGCCGTCGAGTATTTCGTCTCCTATTACGACTATTACCAGCCGGAAGCCTATGTGCCGTCGCGCGACCTGTTCATCGAGAAGGACAGCGCGATCAACGACCACATCGAGCAGATGCGGCTGAGCGCGACCAAGAGCCTGATCGAGCGGCGCGACGTGGTGATCGTCGCCACCGTGTCGTGCATCTATGGCATCGGCGACCGCGACGAGTACCACAACATGATCCTGACCATGCGCGTCGGTGACCGCATGGACCAGCGCGACATCGTCAAGCGCCTGACCGACATGCAGTACGAGCGCAACGAGATGGACTTTCATCGCGGCATCTTCCGCGTGCGCGGCGACGTCATCGACATCTTTCCGGCCGAGCATGCCGAGCATGCCATTCGTGTCTCGCTGTTCGACGACGAGATCGAGAACCTGCAGTTCTTCGACCCGCTGACCGGCCAGTTGCTGCACAAAGCGCTGCGCTTCACGGTGTTCCCGGCTTCGCATTACGTGACGCCGCGGGCCACGGTGCTGCGCGCCATCGAGGCGATCAAGGAAGAGCTGCGCGAGCGCATCGATTTCTTCGCCAAAAACAACAAGCTGGTCGAGGCGCAGCGCATCGAGCAGCGCACCCGCTTCGATCTGGAGATGCTTGACCAGATCGGTTTCTGCAAGGGCATCGAGAATTACTCGCGGCATTTCTCCGGACGGAAAGCGGGTGAAGCGCCGCCGACGCTGATCGACTACCTGCCGCGCGATGCGTTGATGTTCATTGACGAATCCCACGTCGCCATCGGCCAGGTTGGCGGCATGTACAAGGGTGACCGCTCGCGCAAGGAAAATCTGGTCGATTATGGTTTCCGCCTGCCCTCCGCGCTGGATAACCGGCCGCTGCAGTTCAACGAGTTCGAGGCGCACATGCGGCAGACCGTGTTCGTCTCGGCGACGCCGGCCGATTACGAAAGCCAGCATGCGGGCCAGGTGGTCGAGCAGGTCGTCCGCCCGACCGGGCTGATCGACCCGGAGGTGCTCGTCCGTCCGGCCGGCACCCAGGTCGACGACCTGCTCGGCGAGATCAACAAACGCGTTGCCGTCGGCGAGCGGGTGCTGGTGACGACGCTGACCAAGCGCATGGCCGAGGATCTGACCGACTTCCTGGCCGACAACGGGATCAAGGTGCGCTACCTGCATTCCGACATCGATACCGTCGAGCGCGTCGAAATCATCCGCGACCTGCGTCTGGGCGAGTTCGACGTGCTGGTCGGCATCAACCTGCTGCGCGAAGGCCTGGATATTCCTGAGGTTTCTCTGGTCGCCATCCTCGATGCCGACAAGGAAGGGTTCCTGCGCTCCGAACGCTCGCTGATCCAGACCATTGGCCGGGCCGCGCGGCATATTCATGGCACAGCCATCCTTTACGCTGATAGGATTACGCAATCCATGCAGCGGGCGATCGCCGAGACGGAGCGGCGCCGCGAGAAGCAGATCGGCTTCAATCAGCAGCATGGCATCACGCCGCGCGGGGTGTCGAAGAAGATCAAGGACATCATCGACGGTGTGTACGATGCCGAATCGGCGCAGACCGAACGCAAGGCGGCGCAACAGCGCGCCACCTACGAGGCAATGGATGAAAAGACCGTCGCCCGGGAGATCAAGCGGCTCGAAAAGCTGATGCTGGAGAGCGCGAAAAACCTGGAGTTTGAAAAAGCGGCGGCTGCCCGCGACGAATTGTTCCGCCTCAGGGAGCGGGTTTTCGGCGCAGCGCAGCACGATCCTGATGGAGATGAGACAAGATGACCTACCGCGTGCTGTTGGTCTGCATGGGCAACATCTGCCGTTCCCCGACGGCGGAAGGGGTGTTGCGGAAGTACATCAAGCTGAACATGCTGGGTGACAAGGTCGAGGTGGATTCGGCCGGTACCCATGGTTACCACGTTGGTGAAGCGCCGGATTCGCGCACTCAGCGGGCCGCTTCGGCGCGTGGCTACAATCTGTCACAGTTGCGTGCCCGCAAGGTGGCTCGTCAGGATCTGGATTACTTCGATCTGATCTTGGCCATGGATCGGACCAATCTCGACAACCTGCAACGTATGGCGACACCGGAGCAGCAGAAGCGCATCAGGTTGTTCATGGATTACGCCCGCAATTTTGACGATGACGAAGTTCCCGACCCGTATTACGGTCTGGGGCACGGCTTTGATCTTGTGCTCGATATGGTCGAGGATGCCTCGCAGGGGTTGATCGAGGAAATCAGGAAGGAGCTTGGCAACAGATGATCTCGGAACAATCAGCCCGGCGTGGTATCCATCATGGCTTGATTGTTTGACGGTGCTTGCCGATTCCACAATGCCTGTTGTCGCCAGATGACAGGCATTGTCGTTTGAGGGGCCTGCGCCGGCTGAGTTGTCCCCCGTGTGGCGGGGTTGTCTGATGAGCACAGGCGCTGGATTCAGCGCCGAACGATGTTCCAGACAAACTCGACGCCGGCCGACAGCAGGTCGATGGCGTCGATGATGCCGGCGTTGTCCGGTTCCCGCCTTTCCCGCTTCAGGCGCGATTTTTCCCGCTCACGAATGACGATGGCGTCGCCCAGGGCTTCCACATCGGCTGTGGTACGGCGCACTTCGGCGCTCTGAAACCGCGCCAGCGCCTGTTCGACGGCGCCCGGGTCGAGGACGCTGATCGGCGCCCGGCAGTGGCCGCAGGCGTGGTCGCGGCGGATGTCCACCGGTGCACCGCAGCCCATGCAGCGAATAATGCCGACCTTGGCCGACAGCTCATTGATCTCGGCCGCATTGAGCTGGCGGACGAAGCCCTTTTCGATCATGAACTGGGCGAAGGTGGTGAAGCGCCCGTGCTTCTGCAGGCAGCGGTGGTAGTTGAAGCGGCCGCCATGCTTGGCGATGTCCAGGCCGTGCAGCAGGCGTTCCTGGCAGCGCGGGCAGGCCAGCGGGTCGCGCAGCGGCAGGCGCTGGTCGTCCTGGTGCTGGTGCAGCAGCTTGAACAGTTCGATGATGCCGCCCGGCGTGATCTGGGCGCTTTCGTACTCGTCGAACCAGATGCCGTTGCAGTGGAAGCACAGGTCGAGGATGACCTCGCCGTGATGCAGGCGCGCGAAGCGGTGCTTGCTCATCGGCTGGCGGCAGGAGGGGCAGGCGGTCGGTTGCATGCCGGTATTATGCCGGACGGATGGTTCCGAGATTGAGCTTGACGCCCTTCTTCATCTTGCCGACGACGTGCATCTCGCAGGCCTTGCAGTCGAACTTGAGGATCAGCTTCTCGCTGCCGTTGACCAGCGTCATCGGGTCCGGCTTCAGGTGCTTCACTTCCTTGGGGCACAGGTTGAAGCTGTAGCGCAGGCAGTGGCGGGTGATCATCAGCGAGACCATGCCCTTTTCATTGCCGGCCTCGTAGGCCTCCTCGATCAGCCTGACGCCGTGCTTCTCGTAGAAGGCGCGGGCCTTCGCGTTGAAAACATTGCCGAGATAGGTCAGTTCGTCCTGCGGGTAGGGCACCGGGTTGGGCGCCGGGGCGGCGCGCGGCGGCCGCGGGTGGCTGGCCAGGCGGGCGGCTTCCAGCCGTTCGGTGGCTTCCCGGCGCAGCGCGTTGAGGGCGCCGACCGGCAGGAAC
>WBUO01000308.1 GCA_008933675.1 Dechloromonas sp. | reverse complement strand
CGGTTGCTTCGCCAGCAACAGTTGCCGAGCCGCCATTTCCATGACGCGCGGCGGCACGCAGTCGTCGGCCAGTCCCATCCGCCGCGCCCGCTTCGCGTCGATGCCCTTGCCGGTCAGCATCATGTCCAGCGCTGCCGCCGGGCCGACGCGCTGTGGCAGGCGCAGCATGCCGCCCCAGCCGGGAAAGATGCCGAGCATGACTTCCGGCAACGCCATTTTCGTGCCGGGCTCGTCGACTGCCAGGAGGTAGCGGCAGGCGAGTGCCAGTTCAAGGCCGCCACCCAGGCAATGTCCGCGGACCAGCGCCAGCGTCGGGTAGCTGACTGCCGCCAGCCGGTTGAACAGATCCCAGCCGCGGGCCACCAGCGCCCTGCCCTTCTCCGGCGTGTCCAGTTGTGAGAATTCGCCGATGTCGGCGCCGGCAATGAAGCCGGCAGCCTTGGCCGAGCGGACGATAAGCCCGGCGGGCGGATGGAGGTCGAGCTGGTCGAGTATCTGCGCCAGTTCGGCCATCACTTCGGCCGACAATGCGTTGGTGCTTTCGCCCGCACGGTCGAGCACGGCGACGACGATGCCGCTGTCTTCCCTGTTGAGTTGCCAATGCTTCATGTTCAGCAGGCCTCCACGAGCATGGCGCCACCAAGGCCGCCGCCGATGCAGATGGTCGCCACACCGCGCCTGGCCTTGTTGCGGCGCAGGACATGCAGCAGGTGCAGGACGATGCGTGTGCCGGAAGCGCCGACCGGATGGCCGATGGAAACCGCCCCGCCATCGACGTTCAGTCGTTCGTCGGCGATGCTGCCAAGCGCCCCGCCGAGGCCCAGCTGCTCGCGGCAGTAGGCCTCGTCACGCCAGGCCGCCTGGCAGGCCAGCACCTGCGCGGCAAAAGCCTCGTTGAGCTCCCAGTAATCGATGTCGGCCAGCTCCAGGCCGTGGCGCTGCAGGATGGGCGTCGAGGCATGCACAGGGCCGAGCCCCATCTGTTCCGGCTCGAGACCGGACCACTGGCTGTCGACGATCCTGCCGAGCGGCTCGAGGCCCCATTTGTGCACGGCCTCTTCCGAAGCAAGCAGTACCCAGGCTGCACCGTCGGTGATCTGCGAGCTGTTGGCGGCGGTGATGTTGCCGTATTTCTTGTCGAAGAAAGGTCTGGGCTTGGCCATGCCGGCCAGATCGGCGTCGGCACGTACGCCATCGTCTTCTGCATAGACCTGGCCGTTACCGTCAACCAGCGGGACGATCTCGCCCAGGTGGCCGGCGTCGCGCGCAGCGATCGCGCGCTGGTGGCTGCGTACGGCGAATTCATCCATCTGCCGGCGATCGATGCCGAACTTCCAGGCCAGGTTTTCCGCCGTCTGGCCCATCAGCAGGCCGACCACGGGATCGGTCAGGCCCTTCATCAGGCCGATCACCGGAGTCAGCAGGGCGGCCGGTCGCAACTTCAGGAAGTGGCGGAATTTCTGACCTGCGCTGCGCATGCTCATCATGCCGGCGAACCAACGCACCATCGCATCCTGATAGAGCAGCGGCGCCCGGGAAAGCGCATCGACACCACCGGCCAGCACCAGTCCGGAACGCCCGCACTGGATGTTGGCGATGGCCGAATCGATGGCCTGCATGCCGCTGGCGCAGTTGCGCATCACGGTCCAGCCCGGCACCTTCTTGCCGCAACCGAGACGCAGCGCAACCATGCGGCCGATATTGGTCTCGTCCGGCGACGGTGCGGCACAGCCGAGGATGACCTCATCGAGTTCGCTTGCGGCAAACGGCTGACGCAGCAGCAGTGCGCGGCCGGCCTGCGTTGCCAGGTCGGAGGCGGCGAACGGCCCCGGTCCCTTCTGTGCCTTGAGGAATGGCGTGCGGGCGCCGTCCACGATGTAGATGGCTTTCACTTGCTTCCCTTCCGCCACAGCCCTGTCATTCCCGCGCCCCAACGGTACTTCCTGCGGGACGTGGCGGCGGGAATCCATCGGCCTACCCAGAGCACTTCCGGATCCCCGCTGCCGCGGGAATGAGCTGGTGTTTGCATGGTCGGCTGCATCATCACGCGGCCATCCGGTTATCGACCGGCTTGTTCGCCGTCGCCACGCCGTAGTCGAAGGGGAAATCGTCCACACGCACGACGATGTCGCGCAGATGGTTGCGGCGCTTCATCACCTCGTACTCGGCCGCGTTGATGACACCGGCCTCGAAAGCAACGATGGCGATATCGCGGACGTTGGCCAGCGGATTGCCGTCGAAGCGGCCGTCCTTCTCGGCGGCACGGATCTTCGCCTCGATCTGCTCGGCTTCCAGCGTCGCCTTCAGCGCCAGTTCGATGGCGCCGACCGGCTCCTGTTCGATCTGCGGTACGTAGCATTCGGCAGTCAACCGGTCGCGCGTCGCCGACGGGGCAATCAGCAGCTTCGCCACCTGATGGCCGACCTCGTCGGAAGGAACCACATAGGGATGGCCCCAGGGGAAGATCGAGCGATGCAGGAAGGCCGCGATGAAGCGTACCGGGAAATTGGCGATGACGCCGTCGAATGCCTGCTGCGCCTTGTACATGCTGTCCCAGATCGCCCAGTGGGCAAGCGGAGCATCATCAAGTTTCCGGCCTTCCGCCTCGTAGCGCTTCAGCGTGCAGGACATCAGGTACAGCTGGGCCAGGATGTCGCCGAGACGCGCCGACAGCTTCTCGCGCCGCTTGACGCTGCCGCCGAGCACCAGCAGCGAGATATCGGCCATGAAGGCAAAGGCCGCCGAGAAGCGCGTCAGCTGCTGGTAATAGCGCTTCATTTCCGGTGCCACCTCGGCATCGACCTTGACGAAATGGGAACCGGTGAGGCCCAGCCACAACGCCCGGAAGCCGTTCCGGATGGTGAAGCCGATATGACCGAACAGCGCCTTGTCGAAATCGTGCAGTCCCTGGTCGGCATCCGGATTCTGCGCCGCACGCATCTCGGCCAGCAGATAAGGATGGCAGCGGATGGCCCCCTGGCCGAAGATGATCAACGAGCGGGTCAGGATGTTGGCCCCTTCGACAGTGATGCCGATCGGCACCTGCTGGTAGGCGCGGCCAAGGAAGTTCGACGGGCCGAGGCAGATGCCCTTGCCGCCGATGACGTCCATGCCGTCATTGACCACCTGGCGGGCACGCTCGGTGACGTGGTACTTGGCGATGGCGGAAACCACGGACGGCTTCTCGCCGAGATCGACGGCACCCGCGGTCATCTTGCGCACGGCATCCATCAGGTAGGTGTAGGCGCCGATGCGGGTCAGCGCCTCCTCGACCCCTTCGAAACGACCGACCGCCATCTTGAATTGCGAACGCACCCGGGCATAGCCGCCGACCGCCCGCGCCGTCATCTGCGCCATGCCGGTGTTCGATGAGGGCAGCGAGATCGAGCGGCCGGCGGCCAGGCACTCCATCAGCATGCGCCAGCCCTGACCGGCCATCGCCGGCCCGCCGATGATGAAATCGAGAGGCATGAAGACGTCCTTGCCGCGCGTCGGCCCGTTCATGAACATGGCGTTCAACGGGAAATGGCGGCGGCCAGTATCGACACCGGGATGGTCGTAGGGCACCAGGGCGCAGGTGATGCCGATATCCTTCTTGTCGCCGAGCAGGCCATCCGGGTCATAGAGACGGAAAGCCAGGCCCAGGATGGTACAGACCGGCGCCAGCGTGATGTAGCGCTTGTCCCAGGTGACGCGCATGCCGAGCACTTCGCGGCCCTGGTAAATGCCTTTGCAGACAACGCCGTAATCGGGGATCGACGCAGCATCGGAGCCGGCCCACGGGCTGGTCAACGCAAAGGCCGGCACCTCGATGCCCTTCGCCAGGCGCGGCAGGTAATGGTTTTTCTGTGCCTCGGTCCCATAGTGCAGCAACAGTTCGGCCGGCCCCAGAGAGTTCGGCACCATCACCGATACCGACAAGGCCGACGAACGCGTGGACAGCTTGGTCACCACCTGCGAATGCGCGTAGGCCGAGAATTCCAGACCGCCGTACTTCTTCGGGATGATCATGCCGAGGAAACCCTGCTCCTTGATGTAGCGCCAGGCGGCGTGGGGCAGATCGTACAGTTCGTGCGTCACCTGCCAGTCGTAGGTCAGTCGGCAGGCCTCCTCGCACTCCTTGTCGAGAAAGGATTGCTCCGCGGCAGTCAGCTTCGGTACGGGGTAAGCCTGCAACTTCCGCCAGTCGGGCTTGCCGCGGAAAAGCTCACCTTCCCACCAGACACTGCCGGCTTCCAGGGCATCCCGCTCGGTATCCGACATCTGCGGCAGCACCTTGCGATAGGCAGAAAAAATTGACCGGGTGATCAGGCGCCGGCGCAACGGCCGGATCAGGATCAGCCCGGCCAGAACCACCAGGACGCCAGGTCCGAGCAGAGTGATGAGGCTGTTGAACATGCTGTTTGTCTCCATTTATGGTTTTGGTTGTTGTTGGCGGTCGGGTGCCGTCAGCCGGCCCCCGCCGCATCGTTGAACTGCGGCAGCGGTGCGCGCAGGCCGCCGAGCAGGAAGGACATCAGGCGCGGCACCAGACGGTCGAGGCGATCCGTCGAATCCTCATCCTCGATCTGCCAGTCGGTTACCAGGCGCAAGGCATCGGTACCCGCAATCGCG
>WBUO01000307.1 GCA_008933675.1 Dechloromonas sp. | reverse complement strand
GCCCAGGCGGTCGCACCAGATTTCGTCGCGGCCGTTGGGGCTGGCTTCGCCGTCGGGACCGACAACGGTGGCGCTCATCGGGCCGGGGGCGGTGGGCCGGGGGTTGAGGCGGGCGCCGGTGTCGTCGGCGAGTTGCGGTCGCCACGGAGTGTCGGCGTGCAGGGCGGCGAAGCGGTTGGCGTAGCCGCGTTCGAGGGCGGGTTTGAGGAGTTCGTCGGGGATGTGGTCGGCCAGCGTGACGGGGACGGTCGTCGCGTCGTCGGCCAGGGCTTCGGTGAAGGGTTGGCGCTGGCTCAGCCGGCGGGCGATGGCGGCCATGGAGGCGCCGGTCAGGTTGTTGATGCCAAGGTGGCTGACCTGGCGGATGGCGAAGCGATGATCGGCCGGCTGGTTCGGCTCCTGCGGCAGGCCGACGAGGTCGAGGCGGGTGCCGGGGCGCAGGCTGCGTACGGTGCTGCGGCCGAGCCAGGTCTGGTAGCGCGCTTCGATCGCTTCCATGGCCAGCCGGCCGTAGCGCTCGGCTTCACCGGCGCTGGCGAAGGCGTAGAGGCCGGCGTCGTCGTAGCTTTCCAGACAGGGGGCGTTGTCGCTGGCGAAGCGTTGGGCGGTCGGCACGCTGGCCGTCACCAGTTTCTTTGCCTTGTAGTCGTAGGCGATGAAGGTGGTGCGGGCCGCCAGCAGGCGGCGTTGTTCGCCGAAGGCGAGCACGGCGTCCTGGTCTTCCTGGGAGTCGGCACGATGAAAGCGGATGCCGCGACCGCCATTGGCCGACTGGGAGAGGATGTCTTCGGGGAAGCTGCGGCTGTCGCTGAAGAAGGTGATGCGGTGACGGCCGGGTGCCGCTTCGTCTTCATCGACTTTCCAGCCGATGCCTTCTTCGGCGAGCAGACGGCTGATGAAGGCATAGTCGGATTCGTTGTATTGGGCGCAGTAGCTGCGCGGCCGGGTATCGCCCAGGAAGGCGGCGACTTCTTCGCTCCATTGCCAGGCGGCGACGTCGGCGTAGTCGGCGAAGACGGTTTCGACGATGGCGACGACGCTCTTCTCCTGGAAGACCCGGTGGTGGCGGCCGCGCGACAGCAGCCAGATCCAGGGCACGACGAACAGGCGGTAGCGGGCGAAGCCGCCGTCGGCACCGAGCTTGAGGGCACTGCGCACGTAGCCGCTGCGCGGGAACTGGCTGCCGTCGGAGAGCCGGGTGTTGAGGGTGACGGCACGACCGAGGAAACCCTTGAGTTCGAGGTAGGCATCGGTGGACAGCAGGTCGATGGCGTATTCGAAACCGGCGGAGAGCTCTTCCTCTCCCCACCAGGCTTCCACCGGCAGATCGGGACCGCCGGCGTCGCCCCAGCTCAGCGAATACAGACGGGTATCGCTGGTGAACAGTTCGCTGAGAGATTGCGTCATGGCCCTGGATTCCTCGGTGGACGGCGAGCCAGCGATTATCCTTTAGGCATTAAATGATGACAACATAATTCATCACCGACCGGCGCACAGCCCAGGCGCGACAGCGGCAGGTCGCGAGGAGCCGGCGCTGCCGGGCATCCTCCGGACGGCGCGCCCTCAGAAACTCAGGCGCAGGTTCAGCGACCAGAGATCGGCGGCAAAATCCAGGCCGCTCCGGCTGGAATCGCGCGTTTCGCGCTGGTAGCCGAGATTGACGCTGAGGCGGTCGTCGGGAATCCAGTCGAGGGAAGCCCGGGCGCTGCGCAGGATGTCCCGCCGTTCGGCGAGACCGGGATAGATGGCGCCTTCGTAGCGCCGGCGCTGCCAGTCGTAGGCAAGCCGGGCACTGAGACGGGCGGCGAGTTGCCAGACCGGCTGCACGAGCAGGCCGTCGCTGACATGGTAGCTGCTGGAAAAATCCTGATAAACGCCGACTTCCCGCCGCAAGGCGGTGGTCACCCCGAGGTTCCCGGTGATCTGCCAGATGTGCTCGAGGCGCCCGATGTTCTCGTCGTAATCGCGCTGGCTGAAATGATCGTGACTGCGCTGCTGCCGGGCAAGGCGCAGGTTGACCGTGGACTTGCCGGTCAGCGGCAGGCTCATCGCCATCTCCGTCTCGACCTGCCGGAAGCCGGTGTCGTACTGGCTGTTGAAGGGGGCCGGCACGATATCGAAGCCGATCAGCCGCCGCCCCGTGTAGTCACCGCGCGACTGCCGCCGGACGATCTGCAGGCGGCTGCCGGATGGCCACTGGTAGCGGATGCCGGCCTCGCCGCCGGTCATTTCGTAACTGTTTTCCTCGCGGAAATACTCGCTGTTCTGTTGCTTGCTGTCGTTGACCGCCGCCAGCAGGTGCCAGCCGCCGCCGACGTGCCAGTCGGCATCGAAACGCCGGGTTTCGTTCTGCCGGATGTTGCGGCGCAGTTCCGGCTGGGTTGCCGTGTAATCGACGAAGCTGTTCAGGTTCTCGGTCCGGACATAGGACAGGCGCCCCGTGAGGGCCGGTGTCAGCGTCCATTGCCAGAGCGCATTGGCGTTGCGGGCGACGAAATCGAGGTAGTCGTTGCGGTCGTAACGGTAATCGACCAGCGTCGCGTCGAAGGCGAAGCGCTGCTGGCCGAGCGGCTTGGCCAGGGCCAGCGTCAGCGTGCCGGTGACGACGGTATCGTGCTCCGCGTCGCTGGCGCTGCGGAACAGGTTGCTGTCGGCGAGCACGCCGAGCCCGAAATTCAGGTTGACGGTATCGGCAGCGTCGGCCAGGACGCTGCCGGAGCAGGCAAGAATGGCCAGACAGGCGGCCAGGCGGGGGAACGAGGAATGATTCACGATGGCAGGAAAGAGGGGCCGCGCCGGTGCAACGCCCGGCCGGCGGCAGGTTCAGGCGTCGGCAGGCCCGGTCGAGAAGCGGTAGCCGAGGCCGCGCACCGTCTGCACCATGCCGTCGAGCTCGTGATCCTCGAGCACGCTGCGCAGGCGACGGATGTGCACGTCCACCGTGCGCTCCTCGATATGCGAACGGCCGCCCCAGACATAGTCGAGCAACTGGCCGCGACTATGGACACGCTCGGCGTGGGTCATCAGGAAATGCAGCAGGCGGAACTCGGTCGGCCCCAGGCTGATCGCCGCGTCGCCGACCAGCGCCTTGCGCGTTTGCGGCATCAGGCGCAGACCGCCGAGCTCGACACCCTCGTCGACCGACTGCACGTCGCGCCGCCGCAGCACGGCCCGCACCCGGGCCACCAGCTCGCGCGGCGAAAAAGGCTTGGTCACGTAGTCGTCGGCACCGGCATCGAGGGCGGCGATCTTGTCGACCTCCTCGACCCGCGCGGTCAGCATGATCACCGGCACTTCACGGCAGCGCTGATCGGCACGCATGTGGCGGATCAGCTGGAAGCCGGACATGCCCGGCAACATCCAGTCGAGGAGCACGACCTCCGGACGATCCTGACGCAACATGCGCCAGGCCATCTCGGCATCGCTGGCAGCGTCCACCGAAAAACCGGCATGACGCAGATTCACCGTGATCAGTTCGCTCACGGCCGGTTCGTCTTCGACGATGAGTATCCGGGCAGACATGTCGGTTGGCGGCTTCGTATCGGTGGTTGGCAGTACGGCAGGATAGGCGGCGCAAGTTACGAAATGATGATGTTCAGATTGCGCCCCGCCCGCCTACCAGAATTGCCAGGCAGCGGCGTACAGCACCCAGAGGCCGAGGGCGCCGTTGGTCACGGCATGGGCGACGACCGCCGTCCACAGGCTGCGCGTGCGGCTGTAGAGCAGCGCGTAGACCAGACCGGCGACGATGCCCGCCGCCCACAGGCTGTGCTCGAAGCCGAACGCCAGGCTGGAGAAGACGATGGCACGCAGGCCGGCGAGCGCCGGATCGACGGCGGAAAAATCGCTGCGCTCCAGCCAGCGCATGACGAAGGAGCGCCAGAAAAGCTCCTCGATCAGCGGCACGACCAGCGCCGAACCAAGCAGGCGGACGATGGCCAGCGGCCAGATCAGGCTGCCGTCCGCAGCCAGCGGCACGAAGCCCGAACCACCGCCGCCGAGGACGAAGAAGCCGCTGTCGAGCGTCAGCCAGACGGCGAGCACGAACAGACCGGCCAGCGGCGCCAGCAACAGCAGCTGGCGAGGACTGCCGCGCCCCGTCCGCAACTCCTCGTACTGGTGCCAAAAAACCAGCAGCAGGCCGCCGGCTAGCAGGCAGCGCAGGCCGTAGAGCCAGCGCGCATCCAGCCACTCGCCGGTGAGACGGGCGAGCAGCGGCTCGGCCATCATCAGGCCGATGAAGGCGGCAAACGGCAGCAGGCGCGGCAAGGCCGGCCCGGCCAGGGGATGCCCGGCGGCCAGGCTGGCGCTCACGGCTGACGCGTCTCGCCGGCCAGCCGGTCGCGCAGGTCCTCGACGGCGTTCTCGACGGCAACACCCCCGAGGCCGGTCAGCGGCTCACGCTGCAACAGCGCGCCGAAGCAGCCCTTGCTCTCGTAGAGCGAGAGCACCGTCTCCCCGGTTTCGCGCAGCCCCTTGACCTGCTCCATGCAGAGCCCCTGCTGGCGCGTGCTCTCGGCCAGCCGTCCCTGCAGCTGCCGGCTTTCCGCACCGGCGGCGCGCAACTGCTCCTGGGCCGTCTTCAGTTCGGCCTCGAGCGCCGCAACCCGGCTGCCCAGCTCGCTTT
>WBUO01000017.1 GCA_008933675.1 Dechloromonas sp. | reverse complement strand
GGGGCGGTCGAATTCATTGGCCTGAGCGCCCTTGGCGGAAGCAAAGGGGATTGGGTAAGATGCCCCGGATTTTATCCGAATCCGGCATCGACCAAGGTGCCGGAACGAAAACCGCACCGGACATGGTGATGCTGTGCCGATAGCAAACTTCCGTAGTATGATGCACCGATAAGTAATAGCGCCTACAGGGGCCAGGGGACAGGCAAATTGGCTGATTTATCCAGATTGCGCGGCGTCAGGGTGATGGTCATTGACGACAGCAACACCATACGGCGAAGCGCCGAAATATTCCTTGTTCAGGCCGGTTGCGAAGTCGTTCTCGCCGAAGACGGCTTCGACGCCCTTGCCAAGATCGCCGACCTGCAGCCAAGCGTGATTTTCTGCGACATCATGATGCCGCGCCTGGACGGCTATCAGACCTGTTCGCTGATCAAGAAGAATCCCCGTTTCAAGTCCACGCCAGTCATCATGCTTTCTTCCAAGGACGGCCTGTTCGACCGGGCACGCGGACGCATGGTCGGTTCCGACCAGTATCTGACCAAACCATTTACCAAAGACAGCCTGCTGCAAACGGTCGCCACCTTTGCCATGCCGTCGGAAATACCGTCCAAACCGTAGTTCAGGGAGCCAGTAATGCCCGTCAAGAATATCCTGGTGGTCGATGATTCAGCCACCGAGCGCTTTTTCACCGTCGACGTGCTGACCAAGGCCGGCTATCAGGTCATCACCGCCGAGAGTGGCGAGGAGGGGATCGCCAAAGCCAAGGCCAGCAAGCCTGACCTGATCCTGATGGATGTCGTGATGCCAGGGCTGAATGGCTATCAAGCTACGCGGACGCTGACCCGCGACGAGGAAACCAAGGACATCCCGGTCATCGTCTGTACCTCCAAGGGGCAGGAAACGGACAAGATCTGGGGGTTGCGCCAGGGTGCCATCGATTATCTGGTCAAGCCGCTGAATCCCGAGGAACTGCTGAAACGAATCGCCGCGCTGCCCTGAGCACATGGCCAAGAAAACCAGTCTTCGCGATTTTCAGGAGTATCTCGCGGCGCGCTTGACGACGGCGGCGCAAGGACGGGGTGCATCCTCCTGGCTCGGCATCGAGGCCGGTAACGAAACCTGGCTCGTCGATCTTTCCGATGGTGGCGAGATCGTACAGGCGCCCCAGTTGGCGACAGTGCCGCTGACCAGGCCCTGGTTTGCCGGAATTGCCAACATCCGCGGCAATCTGCACGCAGTGACCGATTTTTCGGTTTTCCGGGGGGGCTTGCCGACACCGCAGAATGCCAGTACCCGCCTGCTGCTGATCGGAGCGAAGCATGGTTCGAATGCCGCGCTGCTGGTTTCCCGCATGCTCGGCTTGAAGAATCCGGACGACTTCGCTCCTGCCGCTGCGGCAGCCGGCGACCCACCATGGTGCGCTCAGCGCTTTTCGGACACACACGGCAACATCTGGCGCAAGCTTTCCGTGCGCGAGCTGCTGGCCGATCATGATTTCATGAATATCGGGGTCTGATCAGGGGTGGTCATTCCGCCCGGGACCCAAATCGGAGGATCTCCATGGCTTTCAGTTTCAAACTCCCCAGTCTCGGTGGCAGCAAGGGGGCTGCCTCCGCGCCGATGACCGTCTCGGACGAGATGCCTGGCGAGGTGCGGAAGCTGGCGCTGCCGGCTTTCCTGGCTGCGCAGCCGGTCATCCAGCAGATGAAGACGCTGGGTGCGATCTTCGCCGTGTTGATGCTTCTGGTTGCGGGCCTGGTCGTTTTCGACAGTCGCGAATCGACGCACGGTACCGCCTATGTTTCTGCCGCTGGCGAAATGCGCATGCTGTCGCAGCGCCTGGCCAAGGCCTCGCTGCTCGCACTGCAGGGCAATACGACGGCATTCGCCCAACTCAAGGAGTCGCGTGAGAATTTCTCGCAACTTCTCGATCGGGTTACCAACGGCGGCGAGGTCGGTGGTGTCGACGTGCCCGGATCGCCAGCTGCGGTTCGTCCTCAGCTCGACGTGTTGATCGAACGCTGGACAGCCACCGACAAGGACGCGCAGACGGTGATCGGTCAGGAAGCCAACCTTGTGGCGCTGGGCAACAGCGTTGCCTTGATTGACGAAAAGAATGCCGAGATGCTCGATCTGACCGAGCAACTCGTCTCCCTCAAGCTGCAGTCGGGTGCTGCTTCGCGCGACATCGCGGCGGCCAGCCAGCTGGTCATGCTGACCCAGCGGATTGCCAAGAATGCATCGGCGCTGCGCGTCGGCGACGAGATCAACCCGGAGGTGGCTTTCCTGCTCGGCAAGGACACCAACGCTTTCCGGGATATCCTGCAAGGCTTGAGCAAAACCGCCAGTGACGGCGAATCCCGCGAAAAGCTGAGCGCACTCGAGACATCGTTCCAGGGCTATCAGGAGGCCATTTCGAGCATCCTCGGCAACATGCAGCCGCTGGTTCTTTCCAAGCAGGCCGGCTCGCAGATTTTCCGCGAGAGCGAAAACCTGTTGAAGGCGACCGACGATCTGGCCCTCGGCTACCAGGAGAACCTGGCCTCCCGCGGCCTTTTCATCGTCCTGCTGATCGTCCTGGTGGCTGCGGCCTTGGCTGTCCTGACCCTGCTCGCCAAGATCTATCTGGAAGACACGCGTCGTCGCGCTCTTGATGCTGACCGCCAGCGTCACGCGTCGGAACTGGTCAATCGCGAGAACCAGGACGCCATTCTGCGCCTGATGAACGAACTGGGTGACCTGGCCGACGGTGATCTGACCGTTACCGCTACCGTCAGCGAGAACATCACCGGCGCCATTGCCGACTCGATCAACTACACCATCGAAGAGCTCCGTGTGCTGGTCGGCCGCATCAACGACGCCGCCAACCGGGTGACGGCGGCGACCGAAATCGCTCGCCAGACCTCTGCCGAACTGCTCGATGCTGCCGAACGGCAATCCAGCGAAATTCAGGAGGCAGGCCAGTCGGCGCTCGACATGGCCCGTTCGATGAGCGAGGTCTCCGGCAATGCCACACAGTCCGCCCAGGTTGCCCGGCAATCGCTGATGGCCGCTGAGAAGGGTACGCAGGCGGTGCAGGACTCGATCAAGGGTATGAACGAAATCCGCAACCAGATTCAGGAAACCTCGAAGCGGATCAAGCGCCTCGGTGAAAGCTCCCAGGAGATCGGCGAAATCGTGGAACTGATTTCCGACATTACCGAGCAGACCAACGTGCTGGCCCTCAACGCCGCCATCCAGGCCGCTTCGGCCGGCGACGCGGGGCGCGGCTTCACCGTGGTTGCCGAGGAAGTGCAGCGCCTTGCCGAGCGCTCGGCCGAGGCGACCAAACAGATCGCGGCGATCGTCAAGACCATTCAGACCGACACCCAGGATGCCGTGTCCGCAATGGAACAATCGACCCAGGGTGTGGTGGAAGGGGCAAAGCTGTCCGACGCCGCCGGTCAGGCACTGTCCGAGATCGGCGACGTGTCGCGTAATCTGGCAGACCTGATCGAAAGCATCTCAACTTCGACGCAGAGCCAGGCGGATTCAGCCACCAATGTGGCGCGCCTGATGCAGGACATCCTGCATGTCACGGAGCAAACGACGGCCGGTACCCAGCGTACCGCGCTCGCCGTTGATGAGCTGACCGCACTGGCCTCGGAACTCAAGGGTTCGGTTGCCGGCTTCAAGGTGGACTGACGGGCAACGCGAGAGACTATGAACGCGGCTACTGCATTTGATTTGGGCCCTCTGACCTGGGTCAAGGGGGAGATCGATCTGGCGCTTCAGCGGGCTGAAGAGGCGCTCTCCCAGTACGAGGCCGGTGCCGACGTCACCCAGCTCAAGTTCTGTCATACCCACGTTCACCAGGTTTACGGCGCGCTCTCCATCGTCGGACTGGATGGTGTGACCCAACTTGTCGACTCCCTTGAAGCCTTGCTCAAGGCCTACGAGGAGGGGCGCCTGTTACCGGGTGACAACGGTGTCGGCATTGCGCGTCAGGCCTTGCAGGCCGTCCGCCAGTATCTCGACGATCTCATGGTCGGCGAACCGAACCAGCCCCTGCGCCTGCTTCCCGCCTATCAGGCACTGGCTAAGGCGCGCGGCCTGTCCGTCGCGCATGCGGCTGATCTCTTCTATCCAGACCTGAGCCTGCGCCCGCCTCGACGGACGACGGCCGTTCAGCAGATTGCGCCGGAGAAGCTCCGGACACTGCTCAAGACAACCCGCATGGCCTACCAGAAGGGCTTGTTGCAATTGCTGCGCCAGCCGGACGCTGCTGGCGCCGGGGTGCAGCAGATGAAGCAGGCACTTGCCGGCATCGAATCCCAGCAAAGTACACAAGCAGCACGCGCATTCTGGTGGGTAGCCCTGGCTTTCCTCGACACCCTTGACGACCCCGAGCTGGCCGGCGATACCGGTGTCCGCTACCTGTGCTCGCGGATCGACGCGCAGATTCGTCGCCTGCTTGCTGGCTCCAGCAACGTCGCTGAACGGGTCATGCGCGAAGCGCTCTATTACGTGGCACGTACGCCGGCCGGCACGTCGCCGCTGGTCGCCGAGGTGCAGGAAACCTTTGGCCTGCCGTCGCTGATGCCCGAGCCGCTCGTCGCGCCGAGCGGGCCTTTGCCCCAGGAAGCAGCCTTGCGCAAGTTGCGCGATGCATTGGCCGTTGTCGAAGAACTGTGGAACAAGTTCTGTACGGGTAGCGCCGGCAGTCTGCCCGGTTTCGCCGACAATGCCCGCCACTGCACTCAACTGACTGAAGAAATCGGCCAGACCGATCTCAAGCGTCTGGGGCAGGGCCTGGGGGCAGTCGCCAGCTGGCTGGCCGAGGATCCTGCGCGCTATAACGATACTGTGGCGATGGAGGTTGCCACCACCATCCTGCTGCTGCAGAACGCACAGGAAGGCTTCAAGCGTCTCGGTACCGATTTTGCCCAGCAGGTCGATCTGATGGTTGACCGTCTCTACGCTTGCATCGCCGGCAAACCCGCTGCTTCCGATGCCGAGATTCCGTTGCTCGATGAAATGACGCGCAGGGCGCAGGAGCGCCTGCTGATCGGGCAGGTGGGCCGGGAAATCCAGAACAATCTGGCGCAGATCGAGCAGGCGCTCGACGCCTTTTTCCGCAATCCGGCCAAGGCGCACGATCTCGGCCAGCTGGAAGCCCCCCTCAAGCAGGTTGGCGGCGCGCTGGCAATGCTTGGCCACTTCAGTGCCATCGCCAGCCTCAACGACTGCAGCGAACACATCCGGCGTTTTGCCGTGCCCGGCTATGAACCGGTCGGCAGCGATTTCGAGCAGGTGGCCAATCAACTCTCGCTGCTCGGCTTCTTCGTTGATGCCCTGCAGAATGGCGAAACTGATTTTGATGCCTTCGTGTGCCGGATGAACGGGGAAACGCCGGCGACCGAAATCGAGGAAGATGACCAGGAAGCCTTGCCGGCTCCGAGTGTTGAAGTGCAGTTGGCGCAGCAGGCACGGGATACCCATGCGCTGGTCGAAGCGCTCAAGGAAGCACCTCAGGATCAGCGTCTGCAGGAAGAAGTGAAGCAGAATCTGCAAGCCATCCAGAAGGATGCCGATCTGGTCGCCAACCACGAGTTGGGCGAAACGGCCAAGGCCGCACTGGAAGCACTGGAGTCCGGAACGGCCCTCGAGGCCGCTGTCGATGCCGCATTGTCCGGCCTCAAGCCGCAATCAGCTGAAGCACCGCGGCCGTCCGTCGAGACGCTGCAACTCGCCGAATCGACACACGAGGAAATCGATGCCGAACTTCTGGCCATTTTCCTTGAGGAAGCTGTCGAGGTGCTGGCCACCATGAACCAGCAGCACGCCCTGCTGTGCGCCGACGTCAACAATACGGATGCGCTGACCACGATCCGCCGAGCCTCTCATACCCTGAAGGGCAGCGGTCGCATGGTTGGTCTTACCGATCTCGGAGAGACCGCCTGGGAGCTGGAACAGACCCTCAATCTCTGGTTACGTCAGGAACAAACGCCAACGCCTGAACTGCTGCAACTCATCGGCGATGCCCATGCGCTTTTCGCCGTCTGGGTCAGCCACCTTGAGGCGGGAGACAGTCTGGTGCCTGATACCGCCGCGTTGGTTGCTCTGGCACGGCGTCTGCGTGGAGTTGATACGCCCCCCCCGGAACCGCAGGACAGCTCACGTCAGTCGGTAGTTACGCCAGCTGACTTGCCGTCGGTCAGCCCCGTTCCGGCAATAGACTCCTCCAGCGATTCCGCTTTGCTGGTTCTCGACTTGCCGATGCTCGACGAGCCGATGCTCGAGCTGATGGAGCCCGAACTCCCTGGTCGTGAGCCGGAACCCGAGCCGGAACCGGAACCGGAACCGGAACCGGAACCGGAACCGGAACCGGAACCGGAACCGGAACCGGAACCGGAACCGGAACCGGAACCGGAACCGGAACCGGAACCGGAACCGGAACCCGAGCCGGAACCCGAGCCGGAACCCGAGCCGGAACCCGAGCCGGAACCCGAGCCGGAACCCGAGCCGGAACCCGAGCCAGCCCGGGATGCCTTGCCGCCAACCGTGACGGCATCACCAACCCTCTACGACATCTTTGTCGATGAAGCGCGCGGTTACCTGCAAACGCTGATTGACAGCCATGCGGCGCTTGATGCCGATCCCGCCGCACCAACAACCTTCGAAACGACCCGGGCGGCACATACGCTGGCCGGTATTGCTGCAACTGTCGGTCTGATGCCGTTGCACCATCTGGCCAGTGCCCTTGAGCATGCCCTGCTGCGTCGCGACCACTCGAGCCACCCCGGCAGCATCGAAGGACTGGAAACCGTCCGCCAGGCAATCATCACCCTCGAAGCGATGTTTTCCGGACTGGCGCAGCAACTTGCTCCGGAAGACGAGCCTCGCCTGATAGCAGCGCTTGAGGACATCTTCCAGGTCGCGCCTGCTGAAGAAGCCGTGCCCAGCGCGGAGATCATTCCGCTGCCGGGTGTTGCCGCAGTGGCCGAGCCGCAGGTGCCCGTCCTTGCACCGGCGCCACCCATTCCGCAGCTGACCGATGAGCTTGATGAACAGCTGCTGCCGATCTTCCTTGAGGAGGCGGCTGATCAGTTGCGCGACCTGACGGCGCAGTTGCGCACCTGGCGTACCGAGCCGGCCAGCGATGCGGCGCCGCATGCGATTGCCCGCCTGCTTCATACCTTCAAAGGCAATGCGCGGATGGCCGGCGCGATGAACCTTGGCGAGGTCACCCACCAGCTGGAAAGCCGGGTGGAAGAAGCAATGCGCGCCGGTGTTGCCAGCGCTGGCTTTATCGACGAGATCGAAAGCGGCTGCGACACGCTGGAAATGGCGGTCGAGCGCCTGCGTGCCGGTCCGCAGGAAGAAGTTCCGGCGGAAACGGCTGCCGTGGCCGAGCATGATGCCGGGACTGGCGTTGTCAGCCCTGGCGTGAGCGTCGACCATGAGCCCGAGAGCGAAGGTGGTGGGCAAAGGGCGACGTTGCGTGTGCGCGCTGACCTGATCGATCGTCTGGTCAACGAGGCGGGGGAACTCTCCATTGCCCGGACGCGGATCGAGGGCGAAATGCGCAGCCTGAAATCCTCCTTGCTCGATCTCACGGAAAACGTCATTCGCCTGCGCCGCCAGTTGCGCGAGATCGAGATTCAGGCGGAAGGCCAGATTCAGGCTCGCGTTGCCCAGGCACATGATGGCGAAGGCGAATTCGACCCGCTCGAACTGGACCGCTTCACCCGCTTTCAGGAACTGACGCGTTTCATGGCCGAATCGGTCAACGACGTGGCCACGGTGCAGCAGAACCTGCTGAAGAACCTCGATGATGCCAATGCCGCGATCATTGCCCAGTCGCGCCTGAACCGCGGCCTGCAGCAGGAGCTGATGGGCGTCCGCATGATTCCCTTTGCCAGCCAGGCCGAGCGTTTCTATCGCATCGTCCGGCAGACGGCCAAGGATGTCGGCAAACGGGCCAGCCTCGATCTGATCGGCGGGCAGGTGGAAATCGACCGTTCGGTGCTCGACAAGATGCTCGGGCCGATCGAGCACATGCTGCGTAATGCCGTTACCCACGGCCTGGAAGCGCGTGAGGAGCGCCAGGCAGGGGGCAAGCAGGAGGTTGGCGAAATAACGCTGGCCTTGGCCCAGGAAGGCAATGAAATCATTCTTTCGCTCTCCGATGACGGCCGTGGCCTCGATCCCGAGCGCATTCGCAGCAAGGCGGAAACCCTGGGGCTGCTGCACAGCGGCCAGTCGGTCGATCCGGCGGCCCTGCTGGATTTCATCTTTCAGCCGGGTTTCTCGACGGCGACCGAGCTGACCCAGCTTTCCGGTCGTGGCGTCGGTATGGACGTCGTCAAGACCGAGGTCACGGAGCTCGGCGGTCGTATCGAGATCGTCTCCGAAGTCGGGCGTGGTACCACCTTTCGGCTTTATCTGCCGCTGACCCTGGCGGTTACGCAGACCCTTCTGGTACGAGCTGGCACCCAGCTCTACGCCGTCCCGTCGACGATGATCGAGCAGGTCCTCGAACTGAAGGAAAAGCCTCTGCTGGCACTACGCGAAAAGGGCGAGGCGGAGTGGCAGGGCAACCATTATCCGTTGCATTTCCTGGCCAACCTGCTGGGCGACGCGGCTGCCGTCCCCGAGGTTCACCGCCGCTACTGGGTGT
This sequence comes from Dechloromonas sp., assembly GCA_008933675.1. Classification (GTDB taxonomy): domain Bacteria; phylum Pseudomonadota; class Gammaproteobacteria; order Burkholderiales; family Rhodocyclaceae; genus Azonexus. The sequence goes on along the minus strand of WBUO01000017.1, from coordinate 26,774 downwards.
TGTTGTTACGCTCCGGCTCCCAGCGTGTCGCTGTTCAAGTCGATGAGCTGCGCGGCAACCAGGAAGTCGTTGTCAAGAACATTGGTGCCCAGCTGGCCCGAGTTGTCGGTATCGCCGGGGCGACCGTACTTGGTGACGGGCGTGTCGTGCTCATTCTCAATCCGGTTGCACTCGCCAGCCGGGCACCGACGGTCAGCTTCCAGCCGCCGGCAATTCCCGCTACCACGGCGCCGGCTGTGGTCAGCGAGCCCCGTCTGCCGACCGTGATGGTCGTCGATGATTCGCTGACCGTGCGCAAGATCACCAGCCGCCTGCTGGCGCGCGAGGGCTATCAGGTCATCCTTGCCAAGGATGGCGTTGATGCGCTGGAGCAACTGATCGATGAAATGCCCGATGTCATCCTCTCGGATATCGAAATGCCGCGCATGGATGGTTTCGATTTCGTGCGCAACGTCCGTGGTGATGAACGCCTGAAGGATTTGCCGGTGATCATGATCACCTCGCGTACGGCCGACAAGCACCGCAACTACGCCTTCGAGATCGGCGCCAATCACTATCTCGGCAAACCTTACGACGAAGACGAACTGTTGGCGCTGGTTGCCGGTTACTGCCGGAAGGCGCACTGAAGCACCTGCGGATATCCTGGTGCGGGCTCGCCGACGTACTCAGCTCCCCCGTTTGACAACCGCGTAGCGTGCCAGCGTCCGTTCGCGGGCCTGTGCGTGGTCGACGATCGGCGCCGGGTAGTCGCGTCCGATGACAATCCCCAGAGCTTCCTGATCAGGGCGCCCCATTCGCCATGGGGCATGGATGTACTTGTCCGGAACCCGGAGCAGTTCGGGAACATAGCGACGGATGAAGCGCCCCTCCGGGTCGAATTTTTCCGACTGGGTCAGCGGATTGAAGATGCGGAAATAGGGTTGGGCATCGCAACCGCTGGAAGCAGCCCACTGCCAGCCGCCGTTGTTGGCCGACAGGTCGAAATCGTTGAGATGCGTGGCGAAGTACTGTTCGCCGAGTCGCCAGTCCAGGCCAAGGTCCTTGCACAGGAAGGAAGCGACCACCATGCGCAGGCGGTTGTGCATCCAGCCGCTGAAGTTCAGCTGGCGCATCGCCGCGTCGACCAGTGGATAGCCGGTAAGTCCGGCGCACCAGGCGGCCAGCCCTTCCGGCCAGTTATCCCAGGCGATGGCATCGTATTCCGCCTTGAAGGCCGCATGCACAACCTGCGGGTGGTGATCGAGGATCATGAAATAGAAGTCGCGCCAGATCAGTTCGTTGAGCCAGCTATCGGCCTTGCTGGCGATGGCGCCGGAAACCAGGGCGCGGATCGGGATGGTGCCGAAGCGCAAATGCACCGAAAGATAGGAGACGCCCTTGATGGCCGGATAGTCGCGCAATGCGCCATAGCGTTCGATGCGCCCGCTGCGGAACTCCTCCCAGAGGCGTCTGGCGCCGCTCATGCCCGGGTGGATGCCAAGTTGCTCCAGATCGCTCTCGACAAAACCGAGTTCGCTCAGTGTCGGCAAGCGGCTGGCGGGTGGTCTGGCCAGCTGCCCTTCGCAGTGCAGCTCGGCATGATCGGCGGCGGTAAGCCGTTTCAACCAGGCATTCCGGTAAGGCGTGAATACCGAAAATGGGTGGCCGCTCTGGGTGAGTAGCTCGTCACCGTCGAAGATCGCCTGGTCCTTGTGGCGGAAAAAGGCGATGCCGGATTCGCCCAGGCAGGCGGCGACCGTCGCATCGCGCTGTTTGGCCGCCGGTTCGTAATCGCGGTTGGCATGGACGGAGGTTACGCCCAGCTCCCGGGCCAGGACCGGGATTTCGTCGATTGCCCGGCCATGACGGACGATCAGCCCGCCGCCGCGCGAACGCAGTGCAGCATCCAGCTCCACCAGTGATTCGCGGATGAAATGAACCCGCCGGTCGCAACGTTCGGTGAGGTGGTCGAGGATGTCGCGATCGAAGACGAAGGCGCAGTAAACGCAGTCAGCCCGGGCCAATGCCGAGGCCAGCGCGGCATGGTCGTAGTCGCGCAGGTCGCGGCGGAACCAGACAAGTGCTTTTTCTTGGTGCATGGTTGGTTTGTACCCCGGCGACGATTAAAATTCCAGCCATGGACAGCGTCAACCTCACCGACAACTTTCTGATCGCCATGCCGGCGCTGGAAGACCCCTATTTTTCCAACTCCCTGGTCTACATCTGCGAGCACAACGAGAACGGTGCGCTCGGCATCATCGTTAACCGCCCGATTGATCTCGATCTGGCCGGTCTCTTCGAGAAAATCGACATCAAGCTGGAGATGGGAGAGCTGGCCAAGCTACCGGTTTACTTCGGCGGACCGGTGCAGCTTGACCGTGGCTTTGTGCTGCACCGTCCCTTGGGTTCCTGGCAATCGACACTGTCGATCAACGAACAGGTCGGCCTGACGAGTTCCCGCGACATCCTGACGGCCGTTGCCAGCAGCGGCCAACCGACCGAGATTCTCGTCACCCTGGGCTATGCCGGCTGGGATGCCGGCCAGCTGGAAGACGAGCTGGCGCAGAATTCCTGGCTGACGGTGCCGGCATCGGCAGGCATACTGTTCGATCTGCCACCCGAGGAACGCCTGCCGGCGGCCATGCAGAACCTCGGTATCAGTTTCACCCAGCTTTCCGACGTCGCCGGACATGCCTGACGGCACTGTCCTCGCCTTCGACTTCGGCGAGAAGCGCATCGGCGTCGCTACCGGCGAGACCCTGCTCGGCAGCGCCCATCCCCTGACCGTCATCCATGCCCAGTCAAACGAGGAGCGCCTGACGGCGGTCAGCCGGCTGATCGACGAATGGCGGCCGGTGCAGCTGGTTGTCGGTCTGCCCACCCATGCCGACGGCACGCCGCATGAAATGACCAAACTGGCGACCCGTTTCGGCGAACGACTGCAAAAGCGCTTCCATCTGCCGGTTGCTTTCGCCGACGAGCGTCTGACCTCGCTCGATGCCGAAGCCCGCCTGCGCGAAACCGGCCGCAACAGCCGCACTGCCAAGCCTCTGCTTGATGCCGTGGCGGCCCAACTGATTCTTCAAACCTGGTTCGAAAGCCCGTCCCATGCCACCCCTGCCCAACCCGCTGCCTGACGCCGAGGCCCAATGCCGGCATCTGGCCGACCTGCTGCGCCCGCAGCTCCACCGCCGGCCGGCCCTGGTCGGCATCTATAGCGGCGGCGCCTGGATCGCCAGCCGCTTGTGCGAACTGCTCGGCCTCGATGAGGAGATCGGCCTGATCGATGTTTCCTTCTACCGGGACGATTTCGCCGAGAAAGGTCTGCATCCCCAGGTCAAGCCGACACTGATTCCCTTCGACGTCGAAGGCCGCCATATCGTCCTCGTCGATGATGTGCTCTACACCGGTCGCACCACCCGGGCGGCGATCAACGAACTGTTCGACTACGGCCGCCCTGCCTCGGTCGGGCTGGCCGTACTTGCCGACCGGGGCGGTCGTGAGTTGCCGGTGGCGCCCAGCCTGTGTGTCTGGGAGGTCAGCCTGGCCGACAGCGAAAACCTGGTGCTGGACAAGACGGAAGACGGATGCCTGCAGTGGAGGCTGGAACATGTATAACCCGCAGTTGAACAAGGATGGCGAACTGAGCCATCTGCTTTCCATCGAGGGGCTACCGCAGCGTATCCTCACACAGATACTGGACACCGCCGAGTCGTTCATGGAGGTCTCCGCGCGTGATGTAAAGAAAGTGCCACTGCTGCGTGGCAAGAGCGTCTTCAACCTGTTCTTCGAGAACTCGACGCGCACCCGCACGACCTTCGAGATCGCCGCCAAGCGCCTCTCGGCCGACGTCATCAATCTCGACATCAACAAGTCCTCGACGGCCAAGGGTGAGACGCTGCTCGACACCATCGATAACCTGGTGGCCATGCATGCCAACCTGTTCGTCGTCCGCCATGCGTCCTCCGGCGCTCCCTACCTGATCGCCGAGCACCTGCAGCGCATCGGCCGCGACGACGTGCATGTGGTCAATGCCGGTGACGGGCGCCACGCGCACCCGACGCAGGGTCTGCTCGACATGTACACCATCCGCCACTACAAGAAGGACTTCACGCAGCTGCGCGTCGCTATCGTCGGCGACATCCTGCATTCGCGCGTCGCCCGCTCCGACATTCATGCACTGACCACGCTCGGTGTGCCGGAAGTCCGTGCCGTCGGGCCGGAAACCCTGCTGCCCAAGCACCTCGACAAGCTTGGCGTACATGTGTTCCACAACATGGAAGAGGGGATTCGCGATTGCGACGTGATCATCATGCTGCGCCTGCAGAACGAGCGCATGAACGGTGCTCTGCTGCCATCGGCCGGTGAGTACTTCCGCCACTACGGCCTGACACCGCAGAAGCTGGCCCTGGCCAAACCCGACGCCATCGTCATGCACCCGGGGCCGATGAACCGTGGTGTCGAAATCCACTCGGCGGTGGCCGACGGACCGCAGGCAGTGATACTGCCCCAGGTCACTTTCGGCATCGCCGTGCGCATGGCCGTCATGAGCATCGTTGCCGGGAACTGATGGCTTCCCCACTCACTTCGTTCGTTGCCCTCCGATGGGGGGCGGCCTCCCTCGCGGCGGCCCTTTGAGAGTCCTAGACATGAATATCGAAATCAGGAATGGCCGGGTCATCGATCCGCAGAACGCTACCGATCGGCTTGCCACACTGTTCATCGCCGATGGCCGGATCGCTGCGCTCGGCGAGGCACCGGCCGGTTTCGTCGCCACGCAGAGCATCGACGCCACCGGCTGCGTCGTCTGCCCCGGCCTGATCGACCTTGCCGCCCGTCTGAACAGCATCGAGGCAGAACTGGCTGCCGCCGTTGCCGGCGGCGTTACCTCGCTCGTCGTGCCGCCCGATGCCGATCCGCCGCTTGATGAGCCGGAATTGGCCGACCGCCTGGTGCATCGCGGCGCCGAGATCGGCAAGGCGCGCGTGTTGCCGCTGGGGGCGCTGACCCTCGGCCTGAAAGGCGAGCGTCTGGCCGAACTGGCCGGTCTGAAGAAGGCCGGCTGCGTCGCCTTCTCGCAGGCGATGGTGCCGGTGGTGGACACCGAAGCGTTGTTGCGCGCGATGGAGTACGCCGCCACCTTCGATTTCGCCGTCTGGCTGCAGCCGCAGGACTACTGGCTGGCGCGCAACGGCATTGCCCATGAAGGCGAGGTCGCCAGCCGTCTCGGTCTGGCCGGCATCCCGGTCGCTGCCGAAACCATTGCCATCGCCACCATCGTCCAGCTGGTCCGCGATACCGGTTGTCGCGTTCATCTGACGCGCCTGTCGTCGGCGGCCGGCGTGGCGCTGGTGCAAAGGGCGCAGCACGAAGAGCTGCCGGTCACCTTCGATATCGGCATCCATCACCTGTTGCTGACCGAGAACGACATCGGCTTCTTCGATCCGCACGCCCGCTTCAGCCCGCCCCTCCGCGCCCAAGGCGATCGCCAGGCCTTGTCGAATGCCGCGGCGAGTGGTCTGGCGGCCATCTGCTCTGACCATACCCCGGTCGGCGCCGACGACAAGTTGCTCCCCTTTGGCGAAGCCAAGCCGGGGGCGACGGGGCTCGAAGTCCTGCTGCCGTTGACACTGAAATGGGCCGCGGCGGCGGGTGTCGAACTGCCCCAGGCGCTGGCCCGCCTCACCGCGGCACCGGCCCGGATTCTCGGTCTCGCCGACCATCACCTGCTGCCCGGCGCCGTTGCCGATGTCTGCGTTTTCGATCCGGCGGCAGAATGGCAGCTGACGGCCGACAGCCTGCGCAGCCGCGGCAAGAATTCCCCCTGGCTCGGTCATGTCCTGAGCGGCAAGGTCAGGACAACTCTGGTTGGCGGGCGTATCGTTTACGCGGCATAAGCAGGAGGCCTTTTCCGGTTCATCTGTCTGTCATATTCATCTAGAATAAGCCGGCCCGGCGGGTTGTTCCGTCGGGCGGCATTTTCATTTGATCTGGCAAACACTTTTGCACTGGAGGAGTACCTGATGAAACGCATCCTTTCGAGCATCATCCTGTTCCTGACCGGTATCGGCATGGCCCTGGCCGCCGTCAACATCAATACCGCCACCGTCGACGAACTCAATGCCGTCAAGGGCATTGGCCCTGCCAAGGCCAAAGCCATCGTCGAGTACCGCGACAAGAACGGTCCCTACAAATCCCTGGGCGACCTCAAAGGGGTCAAGGGCTTCGGCGACAAGAGCGTCGACAAGCTGCGCGACGAGCTGGTTGTCGGCGATGCCACACCGGCCAGTACGAAAAAGAAGTAACACAGGGAAAGGCCGAGACGAGGGCGGGGCTTCCCGCCCTTTTCAGTTTTTGTCGGCCAGTCCGGCTACCGCTGCCGGTGAACTGCCCGTCACCAGCAGGATCTTGCGTCGCGAAGTCTGGCCGCTTTTCAGGCTGACCGCCGAGCGGCCCAGACCCAGGCGTTCAGCAACGAAGGCCAGCAGTGCAGCATTTGCCTTGCCATCGACGGGTGGCGCAGCCAGACGGATCTTCAGGGCGTCGCCGTGGCGCCCGGCGCATTCGCTGCGGCTGGCGCCCGGCTGGATGTGCAACGTGAGCAGGATGCTGCCATCGCTGCTCAGGCGGAACCAGTCGCTCACAGGAGCATAAGGACCACTTGCAGCAGCAGGATGGCTACCAGCGGTGACAGGTCGATGCCGGAAATCGTCGGTACCACGCGCCGGATCGGATCGAGCAGCGGACGCACCAGTTGATTGACCAGCGGTGCCACCGGCGAGTAAGGGTTGATCCAGGAGAGCACTGCCTGCAGGATGACGGCGCCGATCATGATGTAGACCGTCAGACGCAACAGGCCGCGGATGGCGAACATCAGGATCATCAGGGCCATGCCGACACCGTCGGCGCTGAGGGCAGCACTCGAAGCCGCGATGATGATGCCGGCCATCAGCAACTGCAGCCACAGCGCGGCAATCAGGCTTGCCCAGTCAACTCCACCGACCCCGGGGACGATGCGGCGCAGTGGCTTGACTGCCCAGTTGGTGAGTTTGACGACGAAATCGCCGATCTGGCCGGCGAAGGAAACACGCGCCATCTGCATCAGGAAGCGCAGCATGAACAAGGTCGTGAAGAAGCTGACGACGGCGTTGACCAGGAAAAAGACCGCTTCCATCAGCCGGCTCCTAGCAGCTTGCCGAGTTCGCGGCCACGGGCCTCGGCGGCCTTGACGCCGGCGATGATGCCTTCCTTGACACCGGCTTCCGCCATCGTGCGCAGTGCGGCTTCGGTGGTGCCGCCCTTCGAGGTCACCCGTTCGCGCAGCACGGATGCCGGCTCGCTCGACTGGGCGGCGAGGGCGGCTGCGCCCTGAACCGTCTCGATGGCCAGCTGGCGGCCCTGCTCGGGCGTGAAGCCAAGGTCAGCCGCTGCCTGCTGCAGGGCTTCGATGAACAGGAAGACATAGGCCGGGCCGCTGCCGGAGAGTGCAGTGACGCCATCCATGCGGGCCTCATCGTCGATCCAGACGGTGCTGCCGACGGCGGACAGGATACGATCCGCCGCCTCACGACCGGCCGCGTCGACTTCCGGCAGGGCGCACAGGCTGGTAATGCCGGCACCGATCAGGGCGGGCGTGTTGGGCATGCAGCGGACGAGGCGGCGATGGCCATCGAGGAAACGCGACAGCGTCGCCAGGTCGAGGCCGGCGGCAATGCTGACGACCAGCGCCTGGCCCAGCTTGCCGATCAGGGGCGCACAGGCCTCGCGCATCTGCTGGGGCTTGACCGCCAGCAACAGCAGATCGCCAACCCCGGCGAGTTCAGTAGCCGTTTCGACGCAGGGTACGCCGTAGGCCTGCTGCAGGCGCTGGCGGGCTTCGCTGCCCGGATCGATGACGGTGATGTCGGCCGCTGCGAAGTCGCGCTTCAACATGCCGCCGATCAGGGCGTTGGCCATGTTGCCACCGCCCAGGAATGTGATTTTCATGCGTAGGTTCTTTCGCCAAATAGGGCCGTACCGATACGGACGATGGTCGCCCCCTCGGCAACGGCTGCTTCGAGATCATGGGACATGCCCATGGAAAGTGTATCGAGCGGCAGACCGGCAGCCCGCAGCTGATCATACAGTTCGCGCAGGCGGCGGAACGGGGCGCGTTGTGCCGCTTCGTCGTCTGCCGGTTCGGGAATGGCCATCAGGCCGCGCAGGCACAGCCCCGGCAAAGCGGATACTGCCTGGCACAAGGCCATGGTTTCGTCGGGATGGCAACCGCTCTTGCTGGCCTCACCGGAGACGTTGACCTGGACGCATACCTGTAGCGGCGGCAGGCCTGCTGGACGTTGCGCCGAGAGACGTTCGGCGAGCTTCAGGCGGTCGATCGAATGGACCCAGGCAAAGTGTTCGGCAACCGGGCGGCTCTTGTTGCTTTGCAAGGGGCCGATGAAATGCCATTCGAGCCCGAGGTCCGCAGTTGCCATGACCTTGGCAAGCGCTTCCTGAGCATAGTTTTCGCCGAATGCCCGTTGTCCGGCGGCTGCCGCTTCACGTACGCAGGCCGCGGGCCAGGTCTTGCTGACCGCCAGCAGATGCACGCTCTCCGGCAGGCGCCCGGCAGCCTTGCTGGCAGCAGCAATACGGGCGAGAACGGCTTGCAGGTTGCCGGCGATTGCGCTCATAATCCTTCGGAAATCCTTGATAAATCCAAGTATACACGCGCTCTGAGGACGATCCGTATGGACATCACCGAACTGCTGGCCTTCAGCGTCAAGAACAAGGCCTCCGACCTCCATCTGTCGTCCGGTCTGCCGCCGATGATCCGGGTGCATGGCGATGTCCGTCGCATCAATCTGCCGGCCATGGAGCACAAGGATGTGCACGGCATGGTGTATGACATCATGAACGACGGCCAGCGCAAGGTTTATGAGGAAACGCTTGAGTGCGACTTTTCCTTCGAAATTCCCAATCTTGCCCGCTTCCGGGTCAACGCCTATAACCAGCAGCGCGGTGCCGGTGCCGTTTTCCGGACCATTCCGTCGAAGGTGCTGACGCTCGAAGAACTGAACTGCCCGAAAATCTTCAAGGACATTTCCGAGTACCCGCGCGGCATCGTCCTGGTCACCGGGCCGACGGGTTCCGGCAAGTCGACGACGCTGGCTGCCATGGTCAATCACATCAATGAAAACGAATACGGTCACATCCTCACTGTCGAGGATCCCATCGAATTCGTCCATGAATCCAAGAAATGCCTGATCAACCAGCGCGAAGTCGGTCCGCATACGCTGTCCTTCGCCAATGCGCTGCGCTCGGCGCTGCGTGAGGACCCGGACGTCATCCTGGTCGGCGAAATGCGCGATCTGGAAACCATCCGTCTGGCACTGACCGCGGCCGAGACCGGTCACCTGGTGTTCGGCACGCTGCACACTTCGTCGGCAGCCAAGACCATCGACCGTGTCGTCGACGTTTTCCCGGCAGCGGAAAAGGAAATGGTCCGTTCGATGTTGTCCGAATCGCTGCGTGCCGTCATCTCGCAGACGCTGCTGAAGACCAAGGATGGCAGTGGTCGCGTTGCGGCGCACGAGATCATGATCGGCACGCCGGCCATCCGCAACCTGATCCGCGAAAACAAGGTGGCGCAGATGTATTCGGCCATTCAGACCGGCCAGAACTTCGGCATGCAGACGCTCGACCAGAATCTGCTCGACATGGTTCGCCGCAATATCGTGTCCAGCGCCGAAGCGCGCAACAAGGCAGCCAACAAGGACGCCTTCCCGGCCTGATCCGACGCCGGAAAACAACACAAGGGGAAATCATGGAACGCGATCAGGCAATGAAATTCATGCATGACCTTCTGCGCCTGATGGCGCAGAAGAAGGGCTCCGACCTGTTCATCACCGCTGGATTTCCGCCGGCCATCAAGATCGACGGCAAGATCACTCCGGTTTCCAATCAGGTGCTGACCGCGTCGCACACCGCGGAACTGGCACGCTCGATCATGAATGATCGTCAGGCCGCCGAGTTCGAGGCGACCAAGGAGTGCAACTTCGCCATCTCGCCAGCCGGCATCGGCCGCTTCCGGGTCAATGCGCTGGTCCAGCAGGGGCGCGTCGGTGTTGTCTGCCGGACGATCAACATGACCATCCCGACGCTTGACGAGCTGCAGCTGCCGCCGGTGCTCAAGGACCTGGCGATGACCAAACGTGGGCTGATCATCTTCGTCGGCGGCACCGGCACCGGCAAGACGACCTCACTCGCCGCACTGGTTGATTACCGCAACGAGAACTCCTACGGCCACATCATCACCATCGAAGATCCGATCGAGTACGTGCATGAGCACAAGAACTGCATCGTCACCCAGCGCGAGGTCGGCGTCGACACCGACGACTGGGGGCCGGCGCTGAAGAACACGTTGCGCCAGGCGCCGGACGTCATCCTGATGGGCGAGATCCGTGATCGCGACACCATGGACTACGCCATCGCCTTCGCCGAAACCGGCCACCTGGCGCTGGCCACGCTGCACGCCAACAGCGCCAACCAGGCGATCGACCGCATCATCAACTTCTTCCCGGAAGAGCGCCGCCAGCAACTGCTGATGGACCTCTCGTTGAACCTGCGCGCCATGGTCTCGCAGCGCCTGATTCCGAAGAAGGACGGCAAGGGCCGGATGGCCGCCATCGAAGTGCTGCTCAACTCGCCGCTGATTTCCGACCTGATCTTCAAGGGCGAGGTGCACGAGATCAAGGAGATCATGAAGAAGTCGCGCGAACTCGGCATGCAGACTTTCGACCAGGCGCTCTTCGATCTCTACGAGGCGGGCAAGATCACCTATGAAGATGCACTGCGCAACGCCGATTCGCTGAACGACCTGCGCCTGCAGATCAAGCTGCACGGCAAGGAGTCCAAGGACCGCGACCTGAGTACCGGCATCGGTCATCTCGATATCGTCTGATGAGGATCAACACCATGAAACGTCTGTTTGCGCCGCTTGTCGCCGTTTTCTTCGCCGGCGCCGCCACCCTGGCCCAGGCGGCTGGACTGGATGCCATCTCGAGCGGTGATGCCAGCGCCGGCGTCAAGGAAGCGCTGGCTCAGGGCGCCGATTTTGCCGTTGCCTCGCTCGGCAAGGACAACGGTTTCCTCGGCAATGCCAAGGTCAAGATTCCCCTGCCGGGTTATCTGCAGAAGGCCGAGAAGGGGCTGCGCATGTTCGGCATGGGCAAACAGGCCGACGAACTGGTCAACACCATGAACCATGCTGCCGAGAATGCCGTGGCCGAGGCCAAGCCCATACTCAGCGACTCGATCAAGAAGATGAGTCTGCAGGATGCCAAAGCCATCCTGACCGGTGGTGACGACAGCGTTACCCAGTACTTCAAGAAGACATCGTCCGACCAACTGACCCAGAAATTCATGCCGATCGTCAAGGCGGCAACGCAGAAGCTCCAGCTGGCCGACCAGTACAACGCCTATGCCGGCAAGGCAGCGAGCATGGGTTTGATCGACCAGAAGGATGCCGACATCGACGCCTATGTCACGCAGAAGGCGATGGATGGTCTGTTCCTGATGATCGCCGAGGAAGAGAAGAAGCTGCGCGCCAACCCGGTGGCGGCCGGCAGTGCGCTGCTGAAGAAGGTCTTCGGCGCGCTCTGAGCCTGCCTCCCGGCAGGGCCGGCGAGCTCAAGTTTTGGCCGCGCCTTGACGAAAACAAGTCAAGGAGTTGCCGAATGAAATCCGAACGCCTCGCCTCGACGACCGAACGTTATGCCCCCCAGGCGCTGGAGCGCCCGGCACTGGCCGGCGAGCGTGAAATCCGCCGCGTCGAGGCGCTTGAAGCGATCGAGGGCGACCGCCAGCGCAGCCTGCGTCAGGAGCTCGCCGAAGCCGGTCCCGGTGGGCAGGGCGAGCCAAGGAGCAGCGAGCTGGCTCAGCTTGCGGCGCATGAAGTCGCCGAACAACTGATCAATCTGCCGGACGAGGCCAGGGGGCAGTTGACCAGCCCGTTGCTGCCGGATGGCTTCTGCGTCGTCGACGAGAAGGTCTGAGATACTGGCAGCCGGTCGAACACGGGGCAGAGTAAAATCCGCGTTCGCCAATATCGCGCGCCCCGCCTTGCCGGGGCGCTGTCATTTACAGAATGTCCGGTCTCAATCCCCAGCAACGCGAAGCGATCCATTACCTCGACGGCCCTCTGCTGGTGCTGGCTGGCGCCGGCTCGGGCAAGACCCGGGTGATCACGCAGAAGATCGCCTATCTGGTGCAGGACTGCAGTTTCCAGCCGCGCAACATCGCCGCCATCACCTTTACCAACAAGGCGGCTCGCGAGATGCAGGAGCGCGTCGCCAAGCTGCTTGGCAATTCGGTTGCCAACGAACTGCAGATATCCACCTTTCACTCTCTGGGCGTGCGCATCCTGCGCGAGGAGGCCAAGGCGCTCGGCTACAAGCCGCGCTTCTCGATCTTCGATTCGGCCGACTGCGCCGGCATCATCGCCGACTGTGCGAAGACCGTAGACAAGGCGACGCTGCGTCGCCTGCAGTCGATCATCTCCAACTGGAAGAATGCCCTGGTCACGCCGGAAGCCGCCCGCCACCTGGCGGCCAACGAACACGAGGCACTGGCCGCGACCGCCTATCTGTCCTATGAGGCGACACTGAAAGCCTATCAGGCCGTCGATTTCGATGACCTGATCGGTTTGCCGGTGAAGTTGTTCAGCGAACATCCGGCGATCACCGACAAATGGCAGAACCGCCTGCGCTACCTGCTGGTCGATGAGTACCAGGACACCAATGCCTGCCAGTATCAGCTGCTCAAGTTGCTGACTGGTGTCCGCGCCCAGTTCACGGCGGTCGGTGACGACGATCAGGCGATCTACGGCTGGCGTGGCGCCGACATCGACAACCTGCGCAAGCTGCCGGCCGAGTTTCCGGCGCTGAAGGTCATCAAGCTCGAGCAGAACTATCGGTCGACCGTCCGCATCCTGAAGGCGGCCAACAATGTCATTGCCCACAACGACAAGTTGTTCGACAAGAAGCTGTGGTCGGAGCTCGGCCATGGCGACCAGATCACCGTCACGGCCTGCAAGGACAACGAAGCCGAGGCGGAAGGCGTGGTCATGAAGCTGCAGGCGCATCGTTTCGAGCAGCGTACCCACTTCAAGGACTACGCCATCCTCTATCGCTCCAATCACCAGGCGCGGCTGCTCGAAACCCAGTTGCGCAATCACCGCATTCCCTACCTGCTGTCCGGAGGGCAGTCCTTCTTCGACAAGGCCGAGATCAAGGACATCATCGCCTACCTGCGCCTGCTGACCAACGAGGATGACGATCCGGCCTTCATCCGCGCGGCGACGACGCCCAAGCGAGGTATCGGTGCGGCGACGCTGCAGGTGCTTGGTACCTATGCCGGCGAACGCCATGTCTCGTTGTTCCATGCCGCCTTCGAGGAAGGCTTTGCTCATCGCGTGCAGACCCGCCAACTGGAACCGCTGCTCGAATTCTGTCATTTCATCAACCGCATGCAGCAGCGGGCCGGGCGCGAACCGGCGCAACAAGTGTTGCCCGATCTGCTCAAGGCGATCGACTACGAGACCTATCTCTACGACGCCGAAGAGCAACGTACGGCGCAGACGCGCTGGGCCAATGTCTGCGAGTTCGCCGAGTGGATCAACAAGAAGGGCGAGGAAGACGGCAAGACACTGATCGACCTGACCCAGAGCATTGCCCTGATCAACATGCTGGACAAGCAGAACAGTGAGGACATCGATGCCGTCCAGCTGTCCACGCTGCATGCCTCGAAGGGGCTGGAGTACCGCCATGTTTTCCTGGTCGGCGTCGAGGAGGGCATCCTGCCCCACCGCGAATCGCTGGAACCGGCCAAACTGCAGGAGGAGCGGCGGCTGATGTACGTCGGCATCACGCGCGCCCAGCTGTCGCTGCACCTCAGCTATTGCGAGAAGCGCAAGCAGGCGCGCGAGATGATTCCCTGCGAGCCCTCGCGCTTCATTGACGAAATGGGTCGTGACGATGTGCGTTTTTCCGGCGGCAAGCAGGCGGCCGAGCCGGACAAGGCAACCGGCAGTGCCCGGCTGGAGTCGCTGAAGGCGATGCTGGCCGGCAAGCGCTGAATGCCGGCCGCTACCCGGCGAACGAATAGGATCAGCTTATTCGCCCTATAGCCTGGCCATTGTTTGATCCAGGCTAATCTGCCGTTAAACTTCGCCGTTCATAATTTGCCCCCTGACTCTTTACGGTTTTGGCCCTGATGCTCGAAGCAGACAATCTGGAGTGCGTGCGCGGTGAACGTCGCCTGTTCGCCGGCCTCGGCTTTCGGCTGAACCCGGGAGAGCTGCTTAACCTGCAGGGGCGGAACGGTTCCGGCAAGACCAGTCTGCTGCGCATGCTGATCGGCCTGCTGCCGCCGGAGAACGGCGAAATCCGCTGGCAGGGCGAGTCGATCCGCAAGCTGGGTGACGATTACCGAGGCGATCTCTGTTACCTCGGCCACCTCAACGCCATCAAGGAAGAACTGACACCGCTCGAGAACCTGCTCGCCGCTGCCCGGCTGGCCGAGGAAAACCTGAGCGAGGACGATGCGCTGGATGCCCTGGAGCAAGTCGGCCTCGCCGGTCGCGAGGATCTGGCCTGCAAGTACCTGTCGCAAGGTCAGAAGCGGCGCGTCGCGCTGGCCCGCCTGGTCAAGGAAAAGCGGCCGCTGTGGATCCTCGACGAACCCTTTGTCGCCCTCGATGTTGCCGCCGTGGACTGGCTTGCCGGCATCATCTCCGGCCACCTCCAGCGCGGCGGCCTGGCCGTGATGACCACCCACCAGCAGGTCGACATTCCGGCCGGCACCGTGCGCGAACTGCGCCTCAGCTGAGCGCGAAACATCCATGCTGAAGATCATCCTGGCGGTCATCGGCCGCGATCTGAAACTGGCCATGCGGCGGCAGGCAGATATCGTCTCGGCAATCTTCTTCTTCGTCATCGTCGTCAGCCTGTTTCCGCTCGGCGTCGGCCCCGAGCCCGACCTGCTGCGCACCCTGGCCCCCGGCGTCCTGTGGGTGGCGGCGCTGCTGGCGACCATGCTGTCGTTGCCGCGCCTGTTCGCAGACGACCATCGCGACGGCACGCTGGAACAACTGGCATTGGCGCCGCATCCCCTAGGTATCGTCGTCACCGGGAAAGTGATCGCTCACTGGCTGGTCTCCGGCCTGCCATTGGCGCTGATCGCGCCGATCCTCGGCATCCAGTTCGACCTGTCCAGCAAAGCGCTGCTCATCCTGACCGGCTCCATCCTGCTCGGTACGCCGGCGCTGTCCGGTATCGGTGCCATCGGTGCGGCGCTGACCCTCGGTCTGCGTGGCGGCGGCGTGCTGTTGTCGTTGCTGGTGCTGCCGCTCTACATCCCGGTGTTAATATTCGGCGCTGGCGCGGTCGATGCCACGGTATCCGGTCTCGGGGGGGAAGGACACCTGTCACTGCTCGCTGCGCTGACTTTCGCCTCACTTGGCTTCGCCCCCTGGGCGTCCGCCGCTGCCCTGAAGATCGCCCTCGAATGACAGACCGCTTCAATCTTTACCGTTTCGCCTCGCCGGCGACGTTCTATCCCCTGGCCGGCAGGATGATTCCCTGGTTCATCGCCGCCTCGATCGCCTTCGGCCTGGCCGGCCTGTGGCTCGGCATGCTGGTCGCACCGACCGACTTCCAGCAGGGAGAAGGCTACCGGATCATCTTCATCCACGTCCCGGCTTCCTGGATGTCGATGTTCATCTACCTGGTCATGGCCTTCTGGGCCGCCATCGGACTGGCCTTCAACACCCGATTGTCGGGCATGATGGCCCAGGCGCTGGCGCCGACAGGTGCGCTGATGGCCTTCCTCTCGCTGTGGACCGGCGCCCTGTGGGGCAAGCCGATGTGGGGTACCTGGTGGGTCTGGGATGCCCGGCTGACCTCGGAGCTGATCCTGCTCTTCCTCTACATCGGCTACATGGCCCTGACCGCCGCCATCGACGACGTGCGCCGTGCCGACAAGGCCGGTGGTCTGCTGCTGCTGGTCGGCGTCGTCAACATCCCGATCATCTATTTCTCGGTGCAGTGGTGGAACACGCTGCACCAGGGTTCCAGTGTCAACCTGACCAAGTCGTCGATGGCCGTCACCATGCTCTGGGGCATGCTGCTGATGGCGCTGTGCTTCTGGATGTACTCGATTGCCGTCGCCCTGGCCCGCGCCCGCACCATCATGCTCGAGCGCGAGCGCCACACCGACTGGGTCAAGGCCGAGCTGGCGGGAGAGCAGAAATGATCTACTGGAACAGTTTCGGCGATTTCATCGCCATGGGCGGCTACGGTCTCTACGTCTGGGGTTCCTTCGGCGTCACGGCATTGATCATGGCCGTCGAACCGATCCTCGTCGCCCGTCATCGCAAGAGCACCATTGCCCGCCTGAGGCGCCAGCTGCGCGCCGATGCACGGGTGGAAAACCGGAGTACCGAACAATGAAGTCCCGTCACAAGAAACTCGCCCTGATCGGCGGCGCCCTGGCCATTGTCGGCATCATCGCCGCGCTGGTGCTGAATGCCCTGAACAGCAACATCGCCCTCTACATCTCGCCGACCGATGTCGCCGCCGGCAAGGCTCCGGCCGACAAGCTGTTCCGCATCGGCGGCGTGGTCAAGGCCGGCAGCATCCAGCGTCAGGCAGATGGTGTCACCATCGCCTTCATCGTCACCGACAACGAGAAGGATGTCACGGTCAATTACAAGGGCATCCTGCCCGACCTCTTCCAGGAAACCAAGGGCGTCGTCGCCCAGGGCAAGCTGACCCCAGCCGGCATCTTCGAGGCCAAGGAAGTGCTGGCCAAGCATGATGAGAACTACATGCCGCCGGAAGCTGCCAAGGCCATGGAAGATGCCGCGGCCCGTGCCGCCCAGCGCACGGCCGGTGAGACGGGCGGTAGCGCTGCCCCGAAAGCGAGCTACTGAGCATGATTCCTGAACTCGGCCATTTCGCCCTCATTCTTGCCGCCCTGGTCGCCCTGATCCTCGGCACCCTGCCGCTGATCGGTGCCCACCGCAACCGGCAGGCCTGGATCGCCCTGGCCCGCCCGGCCACCGGCGCCTTGATGCTGCTTGTCGCGTTTTCCTTTGCCTGCCTGACGCAGGCCTTCGTCGCCAACGATTTCTCGGTGGTCTACGTCGCCCAGCACTCCAACTCGCTGCTGCCCGTCGAGTATCGTGTCGCCGCCGTCTGGGGCGGGCATGAAGGCTCGCTGTTGCTGTGGATGCTGATGCTGGCCGGCTGGGCTTTTGCCGTCTCGCTGCTTTCCCGCCAGTTGCCGGAGGCCATGGTCGCCCGCGTGCTCGGCACCCTCGGGCTGGTCGCCTTCGGCTTCCTGCTCTTCATCCTGTTTACCTCCAGTCCGTTCGAGCGTCTTTTGCCTGGCGTCGCCGAGGGGCGCGATCTCAACCCGCTGCTCCAGGATCCGGGCCTGATCATCCATCCGCCGCTACTCTACATGGGCTACGTCGGCTTCTCGGTGGCCTTCGCCTTCGCCATTGCCGCGCTGCTCTCCGGCCAGCTCGATGCCGCCTGGGCGCGCTGGTCGCGGCCATGGACGACGGCCGCCTGGATCTTCCTGACCCTGGGCATTGCGATGGGCTCGTGGTGGGCCTATTACGAACTGGGCTGGGGCGGCTGGTGGTTCTGGGATCCGGTCGAGAACGCCTCATTCATGCCCTGGCTGGTCGGCACGGCGCTGATGCATTCGCTGGCGGCCACCGAAAAGCGCGGCAGCTTCAAGAACTGGACCGTGCTGCTGGCCATCTCCGCTTTCTCGCTGTCCCTGCTCGGCACCTTCCTCGTCCGTTCCGGCGTATTGACCTCGGTGCATGCCTTCGCCACCGACCCGACGCGTGGCATCTTCATCCTGATCTTCCTGATCGCCGTCATCGGTTCCTCGCTCGCCCTGTTTGCCTGGCGGGCGCCGAAGGTCGGTCTCGGCGGCCGCTTCGGCTTGATCTCCCGCGAATCGCTGCTGCTCACCAACAACGTGATGCTGGTCGTCGCCTGCTCGACCGTGTTGCTCGGTACCCTCTATCCGTTGCTCGTCGATGCGCTGGGTATCGGCAAGATATCGGTCGGCCCGCCGTACTTCAATGCCGTCTTCGTGCCGGTGATGAGTCCGGTGCTTTTCCTGATGGGCGTTGCGCCGTTCGCCCGCTGGAAGGAAGCCTCGGTGCCGGAAATCCTGCGTGCCGTGCGCTGGGCTTTCGTCGTCGGCATCATCATCGCCATCGCCGTGCCGTTGATTTATGGCCGCTGGAGTCCGCTGACCGCCCTCGGCTTGCTGCTCGCCACCTGGATCGTCGTCACCGCCCTGCTCAACTACGTCGACCGGGCCCGCCAGACGCGTGGCGACGGTTCGCTGGCCACTGCCCTGCTGCGCCAGCCGCGCAGCTTCGTCGGCATGCACCTGGCCCACATCGGCATCGCCGTCTTCGTCGTCGGCGTCACCATGGTGATGAGTTTCGAGGTGGAAAAGGACGTCAAGATGGAGCCGGGCGAAAGCGTCACCGTTTCCGGTTACAGCTTCACCTTCGTCGGCGTGCATGAGGTCAAGGGGCCGAACTACATCGCCGCCCAGGGGCAGTTCGATCTCGCCAAGGACGGCCGTTTCCTGCGCAAGATGAATCCCGAGAAGCGCAACTACTTCTCGTCATCCATGCCGATGACCGAGGCTGCCATCGATGCCGGCTTCCTGCGCGACGTCTATGTCTCGCTCGGCGAACCGATCGATCGCGACCAACCGGAAGGCGCCTGGGCCGTGCGCGTCTATTACAAGCCCTTCGTCGACTGGATCTGGGGAGGCTGCGTGCTGATGTCGCTGGGTGGCCTGCTTGCCATGCTCGACCGCCGTTACCGCGCCCGGGCGCGGAATACCGCCAACCTGCCTGCCGGAAGCCAACAAGCATGAACCGTTACTACTGGATCCTCGGCGCCTTCGCCGCCCTCGTCGTTCTGCTCGCCGTCGGCCTCGGCCTGAACCCGCGCGACATTCCCTCGCCGCTGGTCGGCAAGCCGGTGCCGGCCTTCAAGCTGGCGGTGCTGGCGACGCCGGACAAGACTTTTTCTCCCGAAGACTTGCGCGGCAAACCCTGGCTGCTCAACGTCTGGGCCTCGTGGTGCGTTTCCTGCCGCCAGGAGCATCCGATCCTGGTGGAGTTCTCGAAGAAAGTGGATGTGCCGCTGATCGGCCTCAACTACAAGGAAGTGCGCGGCGACGGCGGCTTCGACATGAACAAGCTGCCACCCGAAGAGGAAAGCCGTCTGGCACTGCAGCGCGCCAACGGCTGGTTGCGCGATCATGGCGATCCGTACCGGCTGACGGCGATGGACATCGACGGTCGTGTCGGTATCGACTTCGGCGTCTACGGCGTGCCGGAAACCTATGTCATCGACAAGGACGGCATCATCCGCATGAAGCACACCGGGCCGATCACGCCGGATGTGCTGGCGAAGAAGATCATGCCCTTGCTGGCGGAGCTGGCCAAATGATGCTGCGCGTGCTTTTCCTCTCGCTCTGCCTGCTTTCCTCCGGTGCTTTCGCATCTTCTGCCCGCGAAGCTGCCCTGGCCGCCGATCCGGTGGCGGAAAAACGCCTGCAGGGTCTTTCCAAGGAGTTGCGCTGCCTGGTCTGCCAGAACGAGACGATTGCCGATTCCAATGCCGAGCTGGCCGTCGACCTGCGCCGCGAAATCCGCGGCATGATCGCCGACGGTCGTTCGGACAGCGAGATTCTCGACTTCATGGTCACCCGCTACGGTGATTTCGTGCTCTACCGTCCGCCGGTCAAGGGCGTCACCCTGCTGCTCTGGGGCGGCCCGGTCGCCCTGCTGCTGCTCGGCCTTTTCCTGCTGGTCAGTTATCTGCGCCGCCGGGCGCGGCGCCTGGCCGAAGCCGACCAGCCGTTGTCGGCCGATGATGCCAAGCGCGCCGAAGCCCTGCTCAAGGAACTGGAGCCCAAATGATTCCGTTTGCCATTGCCTCGACGCTGATCGTCGTGGTCGTCTGTGCTTTTCTCTTCTTTCCGTTGTGGTCCGGCGGGCCCCGTGTTGTCAGCAAGGGCGACCGGCAGGCCGCCAATCTGGACATCCTGCGCGATCAGCTGGCCGATCTCGAGCGCGAACGCCGTGACGGTACCCTGGCCGAGGCCGATTTCGCCAGCGCTCGTCAGGAAATCCAGCGTCGTCTGCTTGAGGAGGTCGATGCGGCCGGTGATGCTGACAATACGGCTGAGCAGGGGCCGAGCCGCAAGACGGCGATTGCCCTGGTCCTCCTGTTGCCGATTGCCGCGCTGCTGCTCTACGCCCTGCTCGGCAAGCCGGAGGCACTCGATCCCTCACGGACCGCACCGCCGCCGGCCCAGGCCAGCATGTCGCCGGAACAGATTGACGAGATGGTTGCCCGTCTGGCCGAACGCATGCAGAGCAATCCGGACGACATGCAGGGCTGGCTGATGCTGGCCCGCTCCTACAAGTCGCTTGGCCGCTACGAAGATGCCGTCAAGGCCTTTGCCAAGGCGGAGAAGGTCATCGACAACGAACCGGACCTGCTGGCCAGCTATGCCGAGACCATTGCCATGGCCAGTGGCGAGGGGCTGGCCGGCAAGCCGCGGGAACTGGTCGAGCGCGCCCTGAAGATCGATGCCAAGCATGCACACAGCCTGTTCCTGGCCGGTGCTGCCGCCATGCAGGCCAACGATGCCAAGAAGGGGATCGCCTACTGGGAGGCATTGCTGCCGCAGGTCGAACCCGGCTCGGAACTGGACCAGATGCTGCGCGCCGGCATCGAGAAGATGAAGCAGGCCCGTTAAGCATGGTCGATGCAGCCCGCCGCGGCTTTCTGCGCGGCCGGCCGCGGCCGCGGGTTGAACTGCGGCCGCCCTGGGCGCTTGGCGAAAACGCTTTCATCGATCGTTGCACGCGCTGCAATGCCTGTCTTGCCGTTTGCCCGGAACACATCCTGGTCAGTGGCGACGGCGGCTATCCGACAGTCGATTTCTCGCACGGCGAATGCACCTTCTGCGGCGCTTGTCTCGCTGCCTGTCAGCCGCAGGCGCTGAAACGTACGGAGGGCTTGCCGGCCTGGCCATACAAGGCGCACGTCGGCGATGCCTGTCTGCCAGCCAGCGGCGTGGAATGCCGCGTCTGCGGTGATTTCTGCGACGTCCGGGCCATACGCTTTCCGCCACGCCTCGGCGGCAGCCCCTTGCCCGAGATCGATGCGACGCAGTGCACAGGTTGCGGCGCCTGTCTGGCCCCCTGTCCCAGTGCGGCGATTCGCATCGGCTGAATGCGGTTTCTCCTCTGTCGCCACTGCAAGAGCCAACGCCTTGTGCTCTAATTCTTCTTGAACCACCGCTCACCGGAGACAACAGATGAACCCCGAAAAATTCCGCCTCGTCACCCGCAGCGATTTCGACGGCCTGGTCTGTGCCGTGCTGCTCAACGAACTGAACCTGATCGACGAGATCAAGTTTGTGCACCCCAAGGACATGCAGGACGGCAAGATCGAGATCGGCAGCCGTGACATCACGACCAACCTGCCCTACGTAGCCGGCGCCCACCTGGCCTTCGACCACCACCTGTCGGAGACCATCCGCAACACCAGCGAGCGCAGCAACCACATCATCGATCCTGCTGCTCCTTCGGCAGCCCGTGTCGTTTACGATTACTACGGCGGCAAGGCCGCCTTCCCGCGCGTTTCCGATGCGATGATGGAGGCCGTCGACAAGAGTGACTCGGCCCAGTTCAGCCGCGACGAGATTCTCAAGCCGGATGGCTGGGTACTTCTCAACTATCTGATGGACGCGCGTACCGGTCTTGGACGTTTCCGCGATTTCCGCATCAGCAACTATGCGTTGATGATGGACCTGATCAAATACTGCCGTGATCACGACATTGATGACATCCTCGCGTTGCCCGACGTGAAGGAGCGGGTGGATCTGTATTTCGAGCAGGAAGCGAAGGCCAGGGAGCAGATTCTGCGCTGTGCGACGGTGCACAGGAATCTGGTGGTGCTTGACCTGCGTGACGAGGAAACCATCTGGGCGACCAACCGTTTCGTGATCTACGCGCTGTTCCCGCAGACCAACATCTCAATTCACGTGATGTGGGGCGTGCAGAAGCAGAACACCGTGTTTGCGACGGGTAAATCGATTCTCGACCGCAGCAGCAAGACCAATGTCGGTGAACTGATGCTCGAGTATGGCGGCGGTGGCCATCAGGCCGCCGGTACCTGCCAGGTTGCCAACGACCTGGCTGCGGCAACGCTGCAGGCGCTGATCGCCCGCATCAACGCCGACGGCTGAGATCAATCCGGCGAAGCTGGCGGCGGAACGAGGGCGGGCGGCGACATGCCAAGCGCCAGCATCTCTGCCTCCAGTTTGATCCGCAGGATGAGGAGGCCCTGCAGACTCTGGCGGGCCTTGTCCTCAGCCCACGATGGATGATGGACGTGCAGGCAGGCATCGATTTCGTAACGATTGGCCAGATCGACGCCGCAAACTGCTGCATAACGATGAATTTCGTGGTCTAACTCACGTAATTCACGCTCATAATGTTCAAAACCGCTCATGGATGCAGCATACATCCAAAGGAGTACCCATGCACTGGCTCGTTCTGCCCGATCCACGCAAGAACATCACCCCGGCCTTCCAGGACGTGCCGGGGGCACGCCACTGGCTGGCCCAACAGCCTCAGGCGCAGCCGTTGCAAACGCTGGCGGCGCTGTGCCTGCAGGTGGAAGCCCTGGATAGCGGTACGCTGAGTCACTCGCTGGTCATCGACTTGCTCGCCCTGCTGCGGACGGCGGCGGTACCGCTCCAGGAGAACATCGAACCGCGTTTCGTCCGCAAACCCCTGCCGCTTTCGGATGAAGAGCGGCGCATCTTCGAACTGGCGGTTCGCTTCTGGCTGCGCCTGGCCATAGCCTACCTGCGGCGTCTTCCCGAATTGCCTCCCGATGCGCGCAACCTGCCGCTCAATCGTGCCGCCTGTGCCTTGCGCATGGCGGCCTACTGTCACTTCCAGGCTGCCTACGAATGCCCGCTGTCGCTCGACCGCCTGCTCTTCGGCGTGCTGGCGACGGCCCAGGCGGACGGGTTGCTCGAGCAGGCGATAGCCGATCCCGATTTCCGCCATCTCGGCGAGTCGACCACCGGTGGCCATCTGGCGTGGGCCTTTCTGCTCCGTCTGATCGATCCCTACCGCCTGACCTCCAGCCAACTGACCGTGACCAACCGGGCAATGAGCCGCTGGCGTGAATTGACCTCGTTCAGCATGATCCCGGATACCGATTCACGGGCACAGAATCTCGATCTTTCTCCCCTCTATGGCGGCCAGTTGCCGCCTGGCATGCCGCGCTGGCTGGCCATCCGCTCGGTTGTCCGCAAGATCCGTCAGCGCCTGGATGCGCTCAGGCAGGGCGAATCCCCAGAATCGCTCAAGCTTGGCCGGGAGCTCTCCGCCGCAGCCTGCATACGCCTGCTCGAGGAAATCAGCGGCAGTCTGGAGGCGCACGAGCGTGACGTTGCTCCGGGTCGCGGCGAGATCGCCCTGGCATTCGGGGGCGAGCATGCCTACGCGCTGCTCCGCGGGGAATATCTGAATTCACCGGAAAGTCTTGACGCCAACAGCGCGTCGCTGGCCCACCAGCGGATGGCCCTGTTCGGCTTTGATCGTGTCTCGCAGGTGGCAACGGCGGTCAAGCGTATCGAAGTCCCCAGCGAGACCTGGACAATGATCGACGGCATGGTGATTCGCGCGGCCGGACAGCAGGTGAGCCGGCGCATCTCCCCCTGTCTGGTCGCCGCAAACGTCGAGGGCAGCCCCCGTTTGGGCGTTCTCTTCGGCCTTCAGGTGACGGCGGGCGATGTGCTGACCGGCGGGCTGTACTGGTACGACGGAGTCGTCGAAGCCGGCTGGCTGAAACGTACCGACCCGCTCGATCGCGGGGCGCCACGCACGCCCGTTTTCCTGATCCGCGAGGGCGATGAGCTTTCCCTGATCCTGCCAGCCAGCGTTGGTGCCCGCCTCGGCGTCGGCATCGCCATTGACGGAACATCCCTGGAGCATCTGCAGCCGCGCGAGGTGCTTGAGCGCGGTGTCGATTTCGTCCGCTACGCCTGTCGCAGCGGCTGAAAATGAAAAAGGCCCGGTGGAGGAAGGGCTGCTGGCCGAATAGCATCCTCTCCAGGTTCTGGACGGAAAGTGCCTGTAGCATCGGGTTTTGTGGCAATCCGACCCAAGCGCCACGTTTTGTC
Organism: Dechloromonas sp.; assembly: GCA_008933675.1. Lineage (GTDB taxonomy): Bacteria > Pseudomonadota > Gammaproteobacteria > Burkholderiales > Rhodocyclaceae > Azonexus. The sequence goes on along the minus strand of WBUO01000017.1, from coordinate 2,483 downwards.
CGTATCACCCGGTGGCCGTTTCATGCGGTCTGAAAAAAAAACGGGTGCTACCGCCTAGCGGCGTAACCAAGCACCCAGCCAGCGCGTCAGACGCGGCATGATCACGTAGGACATCAGCACCGCCACCAGCGCGGTGATCACGGCGATGCGCAGCAGTTGCGGCAGCCCTTCGAGCAGCGGCCCGACGAAGATCAGCAGCACGGCCACGGTCGGGTAGATGCCCAGCCAGCTGACCAGCGTCAAGCGCCAGCGCGGCGGCGTCTTCGCGACCGGCAGCGAGGTCGGTGCGAACCAGGCATCGAGGCCGTGCAGCAGACGGTATTCCGGGGCGCCGTCGGCCACCGTGGACAATTTCTCCATCCAGTCCAGGCGTTCCGGCGAAGCGTTCCAGCGATCCAGATCGGCCTGCGTCGCGAAGCGCTGGACGATCTGGTATTCCCCGCCCGGCCGGGGCGGCGGAATCAGCTCGGCCGACAAGTAGCCGGGAAAGCGCCGGGCCTCGTCGAACATCGCCTTGACCAGCGCCTCGTAGGCGGCCTCGCAGGCTGGCCGGGCGCGCCGGCTGACGATACGGAAGACGGACTGTTCGCTCATGCTTAGCCTTTCACGGTCGACAGCGAAAAATCGTAAATTCTCGAGATTTTAACCATCATTTCCGGGGCCTACCAAACACCAGATGCGCGGCCCCGCCGATCAGCACGCCCCAGAAGGCCGAACCCAGCCCGAACAGGGTCATGCCGGACGCCGTCGCGACGAAGGTCAGCACCGCCGCCTCGCGGTGTTCGGTCTCGGCCATGGCGCCAGCCAGGTTGCTGCCGATGGCGCCGAGCAGCGCCAGCCCGGCCAGCACCGCGACGAAGGCGCCGGGCAGGGCGGCGAAAAGACCGATGATGGCGCCGCCGAAGCAGCCGCCGAGCAGGTAGAAACCGCCATTGGCCAGCCCGGCGATGTAGCGGCGGGCCGGATCGTCGTGCGCCTCCTTGCCGGTGCACAGCGCCGCCGTGATCGCCGCGATCACGATGCTGATGCCGCCGACCGGCGCGACGCACAGCGAGGCCAGACCGGTCACCGTCATGATCGGCCGGGCCGGCACCCGGTAGCCGGCGCCGTGCAGGATGGCCATGCCCGGCAGGAACTGCCCGGTCAGGCTGACCAGCACCAGCGGCAGGGCCAGGCTCAGCGTCGCCGCCCAGCTCCAGGCCGGCGCGGTCAGTTCGGGCAGGGTCGGCGCCAGCGATAGCCCGGCCAGGCTCGGCCGCTCCAGCAGCAGGCTGAGGCCAACGCCCGTGAGCAGCACGAGAAACAGGAAGTAGCGCGGGAACCAGCGTTTGCACAGCAGGTAGGCGGCGAGCATGCCGAAGCCGAGCAGCGGCGCCGCGGCCGTCGCCCGGAAGGCGCCCATGCCGAACTGGAAAAGGATGCCGGCCATCATGCCGAAGGCGATGCCGCGCGGGATGTGCCGGATCAGCCAGTCGAAGGAACCGGACAACCCGATGAGCAGCAGGATGCCGCCGGCGATCAGGTAGGCGCCGACCGCCTCGTTGACGCTCAGGCCGGGAAACAGCGTGACCAGCAGGGCCGTGCCGGGCGCCGACCAGGCGGTGATCACCGGCACGCGCAGCCACCAGCTGAGCAGGATGCCTGACACAGCCGCGCCGATCGAGATGCCCCAAACCCAGGAGGCCATGGTGTCCGGCGTCACGCCGGCCGACTGGCCGGCCTGGAAGAAGATCAGCAGCGGCCCGGAATAGGAGACGAGGACAGCCAGGAAGCCGGCGGTTACCGCCGACAGCGAGAAATCGCGGCTCAAGGACATTGGGCGCGCGCCTCCTCGAGCAGTTCGGCGACCTGGCCGCCGATCAGGCGTTGCCGGCGGATCGCCTCGGTGATCTGCGTGACCACCTCGACACGGCGCTTGGCCCCGGCCTGGATCTCGGCCATGGCTTCCTGCGCCTGCACGGCGACGCCGCGCCCGTGCGTCACGGCGCCGTCGGTCTCGCGCACCGCCTCGGAAGCATCGCGCGAGGTGGTGTTCAGTTCGTTGGCGATGCGCCCGATCTGCTCGCTGGCGCTGCGCGCCTGCTCGGCCAGCTTCCTGACTTCGTCGGCGACCACCGCGAAGCCGCGCCCGGCGTCGCCGGCCCGCGCCGCCTCGATGGCCGCGTTGAGCGCCAGCAGGTTGGTCTGTTCGGAAATCTGCGTGATCGAGGCGACGAAACCGGTGATCTGCCCGGACTGTTCGGCCAGCAGCAGCAGGTCGGCCTGGGCGCGCGCCAGACCGATGCCCAGCTTGTCGATCTCGTCGGTGGCGGCGCGCATCAGGGCGTAGCCGCTGGCCACGCGTTCGCCGCTGGCCTTGGCCAGCACGTTGGCGGTGCCCATGTCGTCAAGGGCCTGGTCGGCCACGCCGTTCAGTTCGCCGGCCAGGGCCTGCAGCCCGCACAGTTGCTCGGCCAGTTCGGCCTGCGGCACCGGCGTGCTGG
>WBUO01000306.1 GCA_008933675.1 Dechloromonas sp. | reverse complement strand
TGGCGGCCAACTTCGGTCTGGCGGTGACCGGCATGTGGTTCATCGTCGGCTTCGTCTTCCGCCGTACCGGAACGACCGAACTGCACGAACTGTCCGGCCTGTTCGAACGCATTCCCTTCCTCGCCGTCGCCTTCCTCAGTTTTGGCCTGGCCATCGTCGGCATGCCCGGTACCCCCGGTTTCGATGCGGCTCACCTCGTCCTCGAGGCGGCCATCGACAGCTTCGGCGCCCTGCCGACGGTGGCCGCCGCCCTCGGCAACGTGGCGGCGGCCGGGTTCCTGCTCTGGGCCTTCCAGCGCGCTTTCCTGTCGCCGCACCGGCAGGGCGGGCACGACGTCGACCGGACGCTGCCGATGGAGTACGTGGTCTGCGGCATTGCCCTGGCCGCCATGCTGGCCATCGGCTTCTTCACCGAACCCTGGCTGCATCTGACCGATGTCGCCAGTCATTCGGCAGCAGCGAGGTTCGCCCGATGAAGCTGCCGCTGCTATCGCTGCTCGTCTTCACGCCGCTGGCCGGCGCCCTGCTGCTCTGGCTGCTGCCGCAACGGGCGGCCCGTCAGGTTGCGGCGCTGGCCATGCTGGCGACGCTGCTGCTGGCAACGGCGACGCTGCTCGCCTACGATCCGGCCGGCGAGCGCTTCCAGCTGCTCGAACGGCAGCCGTGGATCGCCAGCCTCAACGCCCATTACCTGCTCGCCGTCGATGGCCTGTCGGTGCTCTTCCTGCCGGCCACGGCGCTGCTCTTCCTGGGCAGTCTGGTGGCCTGCTGGAATGTCGTCCAGGATGCGCCGCGCCAGCACTACAGCCATCTGCTGCTGCTGCAGACGGCGACGCTGGGCATCTTCTGCGCCCTCGATACGCTGCTCTTCTTCTTTTTCTGGGAACTGACGCTGCTGCCGCTGTATTTCCTGCTCGGCCGCTGGGGGGCCACCGGCGGCGCCGGGGCGGCGGCCGCCCGCTACTTCCTGATCATGCTGGCCGGCGGCATACCGCTGCTCATCGCCATCGTCCTGCTGGCGGCCAGCCAGCCGCAATTGAGCTTCGATCTGCCGGCCCTGCTGGCGACGCCGTTGCCGGCGGAGCGGCAGCTGATCTTCTTCCTGCTCTGCCTGCTCGGTTTCGGCGTCAAGGTGCCGCTGGTGCCGCTGCATACCTGGTTGCCGCAATTCGCCCTGGCCGGACCCGGTTCGCTGACGGCGCTGCTGGTCGGCCTCAAGCTGGGCGGCTACGGGCTGATCCGCTTCGCCATCCCGCTCGCCCCGGCTGCCGCCCAGGATCTGCACTGGCTGCTTGCCGGATTCGGCACGGTGACGCTGATCTATGGCGCTGTCGGCATTCTTGGCCAGAGCAACCTGCGCGTCGGTCTGGCCTATGCCAGCATCTGTCACGTTGGCCTGGCGGTACTCGGCCTCGCCGCGCTGTCGGCACAGGGCGTGCAGGGGTCGGTGTCGCTGCTGCTCAGCTTCAGCGTCGCCACCGGCGGCGGCTTCCTGCTGCTCGAATTCCTCCGCCAGCGTACCGGTTCCACCGACATCAATGCGCTGGGTGGGGCGGCGAAGACCATGCCGCTGCTCGCCAGCGGCTTCCTGATCTGCGGTCTGGCCGGCGTCGGCATGCCGGGAACCAGCAGTTTCCCCGGCGAATTCCTGCTCATCCTTGCCGCCCTGGAGCGCCATGCCGGGGCCGGCATGGCGGCACTGTTCGGCCTGTCGATTGCCGCCGGTGCCTTCCTGGCGCTCTATCGCAAGGCCTTCTTCGGTCCTGTGACGCGGCGGGAAGTGGCCGAGGCGGAGGACCTGCGGCCACGGGAATGGCTGGTGCTGCTGGCCTTGATCGCGATGATCGTCGGCATCGGCGTTTACCCCGGGCCGTGGATCGACCTGCTGCGTCCGGCCGCCGAGGCCTGGGCTGCCGGGCTGGGCGTACGGGATTAACGGACGCTGACGCTGACGCGGTCGAAACGACCCGCGTCGTCCATCACCGTGATGTCCGTCCGTCCCGGCTCGGGCAGGCGCTGGATCAGTGCCCGGGAGGCGCTATGGTGGGCGGCCAGCCGGCCATTGACCAGCCAGTAGACCGGGCCGTGCTGGCCGCGGACTTCAAGGCGGACGACCGGCGCCTGCCCGGGATGCGGGCGGTGGATCACTTCCCCGTCGGTGAGGCCGACGATGCGCAAGCCGCCAGCCGGTTCGGGCTGCCCCTGACAGCCGTCGGCCCAGGCGGGAGGCCGGGCGACAGTGCGCAGGTCGTTGCCCAACCAGGGTTCCAGCGCGGCCGGCCAGCGTGCGGCTTCGACCTGACGGCGCGGCTGCCTGCTGCATTCCGGCGTGACGCGCCGGCCACTGCTGGCGTCGACTTCATAGCGGTAGCGCGCCTCGCCGGGGCGCAGGCGATCGGCAAAGGTCGGCGGGGCGGTGTCGTTGAGCAGCCAGGCCAGGCGCTGCCGGTGGCAGAGCTCGGCCTCGGCGGGGTCGAAGCGGGTGCCGAGCGGCCAGCAGATCTTCGCCTGTGTCACCGAGGGCGGCGGCTGGCGCGGCGCGGCCGGCTGCTGATCGAGCGCTTCGAAGGCGGCGACGAGCAGCGGGGTGGCGATGTTGGCGCCGAAGAATCCCGGGTTCGGCGTCCCGTCCGGGCGACCGACCCAGATGCCGATGGTCAGGCGGTCGGAGACGCCGATTGACCAGGCGTCGCGGAAGCCGAAGCTGGTGCCGGTCTTCCAGGCGATGCCGCGGCGGATGCCGGGCCCTTGCTCGATGGCACGGCCGACGGGGCCACCGGCTTCGAGCAGGTCGCGAATGATGAAGGCGGCGCCGGGCGACAGCATGCGCTGTTCGACGAGCGGCGCGGCCGGGTTATAGCGCGGCTTGCCGGCGATGCCATGGCGGGCGAAGGCGGTATAGGCGCCGACCAGTTGCTCCAGCGAGGTGGCGGCGCCGCCGAGAATGACCGACAGGTTCGGCGCGGCGCCTTTCGGGAAGTCCAGTTTCAGGCCGCCACTGCGCAGGGCTGCGACGAAACGCTGCGGCTCGAGGCGTTCGAGCACCTCGACGGCGGGCACGTTGAGCGACTTGCTCAAGGCCTCCGAAACACTGACGGCGCCATGAAAGGACTGCTGGAAGTTGCCCGGCTGGTAGCCGGCGAAGGATTGCGGGACATCGGCGAGCAGCGATTCCGAATGGATCAGGCCGGCGTCGAGCGCCTGCCCGTAGAGAAAGGGCTTGAGGGTGGATCCGGGCGAGCGTGCGGCGCGCACCATGTCGACGAAGCCGAAGCGCTGGTGATCGGCGAATTCGGCGGAGCCGGCATAGGCACGGACTTCCAGCGTCGCGTTGTCGACCACCAGGGCGGCCATCGATACCCGCGGCGGCAGGGCGGCAAGACGATCGGCAAGGAGCAGCTCGATGGTCTGCTGGGCCTGGGCGTCGATGGTCGTGTCGATGCGTTGCCGGCCACCGCTGTCGCGGCGCAGGCGTTCGGCGAGCAGGGGGGCGAGCAGCGGGTCGCGCAGGGTCTGGGCGATGATCGGTTCCTGCCGGGCATCGGCGATGTCGGCCGCCGACCATTGCCCGGCCATGCGTTGCAGCACCTTGTCGCGGGCCGCGCGGGCCGCTTGCGGATGGCGGTCGGGGCGCAGGCGCGAGGGCGCTTGCGGCAGCACCGTGAGCAGCGCCGCGTCGGCATGGCTCAGGCGCCGGGAGGGTTTGCCGAGATAGGCCCGGCTGGCGGCTTCGACGCCCTCGAGAACGCCGCCCATCGGCGCGTGGTTGATGTAGATGGCGAGGATTTCATCCTTCGAGTAGCGCAGTTCGAGCTGCAGGGCGCGCAGGATCTGGCGTGTCTTGCCGGCCAGTGTCCGCGGCGTCGGTTCGAGGATGCGGGCGACCTGCATGGTCAGCGTCGAGCCGCCGGAGATGATGCGTCGCTCGATCACGAGCTGGGCGGCAGCGCGCGCGAGCGCGAGCGGATCGACCCCGGGGTGACTGCGGAAGCGCCGGTCCTCATAGGCGAGCAGCAGTGCGAGATAGCGCGGGTCGACGCCGTCGAGGCGCGCCGGCAGGCGCCAACGGCCCTCCGTCGTCGCGTAGGGCCGCAGCAACCGGCCCTCGCGATCGACCACGATGGTCGAGAGCTCGAGCTCCCGCCCGAGCGGCACGGAACCGAGCGAGACGACCCACGCGCCGACCCCCATCAGGGCGACGATGACGAGCGCCGCGGTGCCGATCGCGAGACCTCTCCCCGCGCGGGGAGAGGTCATGGTTGCGGCCTTGCTCACCGTGCGGCCTCGACCTCGATCGTGCCGGTGCCGGTGCGGCCGAAGCGGTCGGGCCGGTACATGTCCTCCACATAGGCCTGCGGCAGGACATATTTCCCGGGCGACACGGCACGCACCACATAGGCGACCGTGAACACGGCCTTGTCGCGGCTGTTGCGATCGAAGGCGGCGGTGAAGCGGTCGTCACGGAACTCCGAGCTGACCGGCTCCTTGGCGTCCTCGATCCACGAGAGCGTCCCGGTCTCGCCCGACGAGACGAGCCGCGGATTGTCGATCTCGAAGCCGGCCGGCAGATAGTCCGCGACGATGACGCGGCCGAAGACCGGCTGCGCCTCGGTGATCTTCAGCACCACGGCGAAGCGCTGGTTCTGCTT
>WBUO01000305.1 GCA_008933675.1 Dechloromonas sp. | reverse complement strand
CTGCTTACCCCCTTCCTCGACGATGCGGTCAGCGGCGGCACGCTGGCCCGCACCGGCCTGGCGTTCGGCAGCATCCTGATCTCGCTGATCCTCGGCGCCACCTGCGCCGGCATCGTCCTCGGCGGTGCCCGCAAGCTGGATCGGCAGCCGGAGCACCATCACCTGCTGATCCTCGGCAGCATCGTCTTCGGTGTCGGCACCGCGCTCTATCTCGAGGTTTCGGTTTTCCTGCCGATGCTGATCTTCGGCTTCATGGTACGGGCGCTGGACCGCGAGCAGCGGGTGATCGGCATCCGCATTGCCAGCGATGCCCGGGTCTTTCTTGTCGTGACCTTCGTCCTCGCCGGCGCCGCACTGGATATCGCCCATCTGCGCCATTACTGGCTGGAGGCCTTGCTGATCGTTGCCGTCCGTCTGGCCGGGCAACTGGCGGCCAGCCTGCTGGCCGCCCGCCGGCTCGGCCTGCAGCCGTGCGACGGAGTGATGCTGGCCGTCGGCCTGCAACCGATGTCGAGCGTTGCGCTGGTCCTGCTGGCCAACACGCAGATGCTATATTCCGAACTCGACCCCTCGCTGGTCGGCATGCTGTTGGCGACGCTGCTGCTCATGCAACTGCTCGGTCCGCTCGCCACACAAACCGCCATCAAGGGCTTTGGCGAGGCTACCCGCCTCGCGCCCCAGCGGCCTGCCGCGCCGGCCGCCGGGACTCATGGAGGAGCCGCCTCATGAGCAGACGTCCGTTGCGTATCGGCCTCTCGGCCCGCATCTATCATCCGCAGCCGGGTGCCACCGGCATCCAGTCCAAGTCGCTGCAGTACCTGGAACAGTCGGTCGCCCACTGGGTGATGTCGCGCGAGGTGATGGTCTTCATGATCCCCTCGGTCAGCGGCGACGGCATGGTCCATCGCAGCAGCATCCGTCTCTCCGATTACCCGCAGTATCTGGATGGCCTGGTGCTGCAGGGCGGCGCCGACATCAGCCCGCAGTCCTACGGCGAGGAACCGGCGCATCCCGACTGGGCCGGCGACCGCCTGCGCGACGCCTACGAGATGGAGCTGCTGCACGAGTTCATGGAGGCCGGCAAGCCGGTTCTCGGCATCTGCCGCGGCCTGCAGCTGATCAATGTGGCGATGGGCGGAACCCTCTATCAGGATATCGAGTCCCAGTATGAGACGCCGGCTGTCCACCAGCACGCCGATTACGACCGCCATGCGCACCAGATCGTCTGGGAGCCGGACTCCGGTCTGGCCCGCCTTTATCCGGAGCGTTCGACGGGCGGTGTCATCTCGATCCACCACCAGGCCATCCGCGCCCTTGGCCGTGGCCTGAAGGTCGAGGCCCGCAGCCGGGATGACGGCCTGATCGAGGCGATCCGCCTGGAAGGCCGGCAGTATGTACTCGGCCTGCAGTGGCATCCGGAGTTCCATCCGCCGGGCAGTCCGGACCTGCTCGACTGCACGCCGATTCTCGACGAATTCCTCGGCGCCGCCCGCGGCCGCCGCTGGTAGTACCCGGCGACGCCCGCCTCCGGGCGCCGCATCTTCAACCCCAAGAGGCCGTCAGGGACGGTCACGACCTTCGAGGTGGCTATCGAGTTACCGCTTTTTTGCAATTGCAGCACAGGGAGTACAAAGATGATCAAAGTTGGACTGATAGGTTATGGCCGGGCCGGCGCAGCAGTCGCCCGCGTCATTGAAGCCGACGAGCGCTTCGCGTTGTGCTGGATCGCCCGCCGATCCGCCGGCGCCGGCGATGCCGCGATCCCGATGACCCGCCTCGAGGCCGGGACTTTTCCCGCCTGGCTGGATCGCCATCCGGTCGATGCCGTCATCGACTTTTCCGATGCCGAAGCCGTGCATATCTACGGCGAGGCCATCCGTCGCCGCGGCATCACGCTGGTCAGCGCCATCTCGGCCTATCCGGAGGCCACGCGCGACTACATCCGCGGGCTGGGCCGCGACATCCGCGTGATGTCCTCGCCCAACATCACGCTGGGCATCAATTTCCTGATGTTTGCCGCCCGCATGCTGCGCCGCATCGCCCCCTTCGCCGACGTCGAGATTCTCGAGCAGCATTTCCGCGACAAGGCGGAGGTTTCCGGCACGGCGCGCAAGATTGCCGAGAAGCTGGACGTGGACGACGAGCGCATCACCTCCTTGCGCCTGGGCGGCATCGTCGGCCATCACGAGGTCATCTTCGGCTTTCCCTACCAGACGGTGCGCCTGGTGCACGATTCGATCCGCCGCGAAGCCTTCGGCACCGGGGCGGCCTTCGCCCTTGCCGAGCTGGTCAAGTACCCGCCCGGCTACTACACCTACGATGAACTGCTGCTCAACCTGATCCGTCAGGAAATCGGCAGCGACGTCGTCCCGGCCCATGCCTGAATCACTGGCCAGCCTGCCGCGCGCTGCCTGGGACTGGCTGCTCGACCGGCTGTTCTTCCTGCCGCCCTTCCCCGAGCAGATCGACTCGCTGGCGCTGTTCAGCCTGTTGCTCGTCGTCGGCCTGCTGATCGGCGAATGGCTGCATGCCCGCGCCGGCTGGCCGAAGGTGATCGGCTACGTGCTGGCCGGTACGCTGTTCGGCCCTTCGCTGCTCGGCTGGATCAGCATCGAAGCGCTGGCCCAGGCGCGACCGGTGGCCGATGCGGCGCTCGGCCTGCTGATGATGGAAGTCGGCCGCCGGCTGGATATCGGCTGGCTGCTGCGCAACCGCGAACTGTTGCGCAGCACGTTGGGCGACATCAATCTCTCCTTCCTCTGCATCTTCCTCTTCGCCTTCTACGTCGTCGGCCTCAGCCCTGCATGGTCGGCCGCCACGGCGGCCGTCACCATGGCCTCGGCACCGGCCGTGGTGCTGCTCGCCATCGAGGAATCGAAGGCTCAGGGCCAGGTCACCGAACGCATCATCCTGCACACGGCGATCAGCGCTGCCGCCTCCTTCGTCGCCTTCACCGTCGTGCTCGGCATCGTCCACGCCGAGCACAGCGAGAACTGGCTGAACGCCATCGTCCATCCGCTCTGGGTGGCCGCCGGCTCGCTGCTGGTGGCCGGGCTGGCGGCCAGCCTGGCGCTGGCCATCGCCCGCCTGCTGCCGAAAAGTTCGCTGGCCCAGGTTTTCGTGCTCGTCGCCTCGGCCCTGCTCGCCGTCGGCATCGCCCGCATGCTTGCCGTGCCCGTCTTCCTGACGCTGTTCCTGATGGGCGTCGTGCTCGCCGTCCGCGACACGCGCCAGGTGTTGCGCTACACGACGCTGCCGGAAGGACACTGGCTGCTCGCCATCATTCTCTTCGTCGTCGTCGGTGCCTCGCTGCCCTGGGCTTCCTTCACCTGGTTGACCGGCCTGCAGGCACTTGGCCTGCTCGCCGTGCGCGCCCTCGCCAAGCTGGCCGCCCAGGCCCTGAGCGGCGGCAGCCTGCCGCGCAACAAGCGGCTGCTGGTCGGCCTCGGCATCCAGCCGCTGTCGGCTACCGCCGTCTTCATGGCCTACGAGCTGGCCCAGCTCTATCCGGAAATCGGCCTGTCGGCGCTGGCCCTGCCGCTGTTCGCCGCCGCCATCATGGAACTGACCGGCCCGGCGCTGTGCCGGCTGGCCCTGCGCCGCTCGGGAGAGTGCGCCGAGGACGCGCAGAACAAGGGAGGTATCGCATGAGCAAACCCCTTGGCGACTTCCGCCAGAGCCCCGCCCTCAGCCTGGGCGTCGAACTGGAACTGCAGCTGGTGTCGCGCCGCGATTTCGATCTCACCCGCGCCGCCACCGACCTGCTCGACGGCCTTGATTACGATGGACGTTTCGGCGAGATCAAGCTGGAAATCACCGAGAGCATGATCGAGGTCAGCACGCAGCCGCAGGCGACCGTCGATGGCATCGCCGGTGATCTGGCCGGCCTGCGCGACACGCTGCGCGCCCACGCGCTGAAGAACAACATCGGCATCTGCGGCGGCGGCACGCACGCCTTCCACCACTGGCCCGAGCGCCGCATCTGCCCCGGCGAGCGCTTCGACGCGCTGTACCAGCGCTACGGCTACCTGGCCAAGCAATTCACCGTCTTCGGCCAGCACATCCACGTCGGCTGCGAATCGGCCGACGACGCCATCTGGCTGACCCAGGCACTCGGCGTCTATGTGCCGGTGTTCATCGCGCTGTCGGCCTCTTCGCCGTATGTGGACGGCGTCGATACGCTGTTCCAGTCGGCCCGCCTCAATGCCGTTTCGGCCTTTCCGCTCAGCGGGCAATGCCCGCCGCTCGCCGACTGGCCGGCCTTCGTCCGCCATTTCGAGTTCCTGCAGGCCTGCGGCATCGCCGGCAGCATCAAGGATCTGTACTGGGACGTACGGCCGAAGCCGGAGTTCGGCACCGTGGAAATCCGCGTCTGCGACACGCCGCTCGCCATCGAACAGGCGGCGGCGCTGGCCGCCCTCGCCCAGTCGCTGGCGCGCTGGCTGCTGCGCACCCGCGCCGAACTGCAGACTGCCGCGCAGGCGCATGTCGCCCGCTTCAACAAGTTCCAGGCCTGCCGTTACGGCATGGCGGCGCAGATTTCCGACCCTGTTGCGCTATGCTGCCGGCCGCTCGGCGCCAGCATCGGCCAACTGCTCGAGACGCTGGGCGAGGATGCCCGGGCACTGGGCTGCGAACACTGGCTGAAGGCCT
>WBUO01000016.1 GCA_008933675.1 Dechloromonas sp. | reverse complement strand
TCACGTGCCTGGTCGCGGCGGTCGAGCACGGCAAACAGGTCGGCGTAGGCGGTAGCGCCCTGGGCAATGGCTGTGTGGCGTTCGGCGATGACGCCGTCGAGCTCTGCCAGGGCCGCAGCGAACGCTGCCCGGTCGACGTTCCGGCTGGTCCGCAGCCCGGCGGCGATGCTGCCCAGGCGGCTGCATACCGGATGCCTGGCCGTCACGTCGATGGGCAGGCCGATCATGGCTTCACCCATGCGGTCGATGATCCGTCGACAGGGATGGTCCGGGTCGGCAAACAGGCTGCGATCGCTGATGGCGACCTTGACCAGCGGAATCTGCAGCGTGGAGACCACGGATTTGAAAGCTTCGGGCAGCATCGGATCGGCAAGGATGGCGTTGCAGATCATCGCCACGGTGTCGATGGCGAGCGCTTCCGCAGCCGCTGCCGGAATGCCGAGTTCGCGCGAACTGAGCTGACGGGGGGCGGGGGCGGCCTGGGCGCTGCCCTCCGTATTGCTGAACAGGTCGGGCAGCAGCGATTCGAGGTCGGGCGATGTGCCGCCCAGTGATCCGCTCCGGCCGGCTGCATGGCGTTCGAGGTCATCGAGACGGAAGAGCAGGTTGTCGAGTGCCGCCTGACTGAGCAATGCTGCGCCGGGATTGCTTCCGCTGCCGTCAACCGATGGTGCTTCCAGCTGCGGTATCCGGGCCAGCAGTCGGGCGTGCAGGGCATCCAGTGCATTCGTGGCGACCGGTGCGGCATCGCCACGGTGGCCGCGCGCCGCTTCGGGGGCGGTGATGATCGCCGGCTGGGCGGCAAAGACACCGGCATGTTCGAGGAAATCGTTGATCTCTGCGTAAACCGCAGGCAGGCCATCCAGCAGGTGTTCTTCGAGGCGGTCGAGGAGGTCCAGCCTGTCGTCCAGCGGACTCGGGCCGGCGGCCTGGAACATGGCATGCAGGCCGTCGCTGATGCCGCGCGGGCCGATCGGATTGTCCGTCTTCGGCAGATCCGGCCGGCCGAGCAGCGTGACGAAGCGCAGATGGGTCTTCCAGAGGTCGGCGCCGGCACCTTCGTAGAGGCGGCCGATCAGGTTGTCGAGGCGGATGCCCAGTTCCAGTTCGTCGTCGGCGACCAGAGTGATGCGTGACGAGGTCAGGCCATGCGCCTCTTCGCTGAAACTGCCGCGCCGGTTGCTTTCCAGCATGGCGTCGAAATGCTGTCCGACGCCATCGAGAAGGGCCTGGACGGCGGCAGCGGAGAGGCCGCCGGCGGCCTGCAGCAGCGTGCCGAGCCGCTGCAGGTAGCGGCTACGGCAATCGCGGGTGACTTCGAAACGGTCGGGCGGATGGGCTGGCATGGGTGCGGCTCCGGTTCGCAGCTGGGTTCCAGACGACCGGCGGTACCCTGCCGGCAGGCTGGGAAGTCTAGCCGTCGCCTGCCGCGGCGACAATGCCCAATCCCGGGTCAGGGCAGATCGCTGTCCTTCATCGGTCGGTCACTGGCCGGGGCGATGGTTCCCAGGCGGGCCTTCAGCGAATCCGGGCGGCCGGTGAATAGCGCCGAGTAGTACACGGCATTGCTCATCACTTTCTTGACGTAATCGCGCGTCTCGCTGAACGGGATGGTCTCGGCGTAGATGGCGCCTTCCAGCGGGCGATCCGCGCGCCAGCGCTTGGCCCGGCCGGGGCCGGCGTTGTAGGCGGCGGAGGCGAGCACCGGATGGTTGTCGAGATTCTCCATGACCAGGCGCATGTAGCTGGTGCCGAGCAGGACATTGGTTTCGGTGTCGTTGACCCGCCCATGGTGGTAGTCGCGCAGCCCGATCTTCTTGGCCACCCATTTGGCGGTCGCCGGCATCAGCTGCATCAGGCCGGAGGCGCCGGCCGACGATTTGGCGTTGGTGATGAAACGGCTCTCCTGGCGCATCAGGCCGTAGACCCAGGCATCGTCCAGCGTCTGGTTACGGGCGGCGGGGCGGACCTGCTCATCGTAGGGGGCGAGGAAGCGCAGCGCATAGTCGTGCTCTTCCTTCGTCCGGTCGGCGGTATTGATGGCGCGGTCCCAGATCTGCTGGCGGCGGGCCAGTTCGGCAGCCGACAGCAGCTGGCGGTCGTTCATGCCGCGCAGCGACCAGTTCCATTCGCGCACCCCTTCGGTACGCATGTCGAGCCGGAAGAAGGCCAGTGCCCGGCGCAGGCCGGCATTGCCGTTGGCTTCCCGCAGTTCCTCGGGCGAAAGTGCGCGGGCCCGTGGCGGCGGCATCAGGCTGCGGCCCAGTTCCTCGTCGGCCAGATTGCCGTAGAAATTGGCCTGGCCGGCGATCCGGGCAAACAGCGCATCGGCCTCGGCGCTGCGTCCTCCGGCCTTGTAGGCGCGCCCCAGCCAGTAAACCCACTCGGGACGCCCGGCCAGTTCGGCCGGCATTCCCTGGATGGCATCGCGGACGGTGCCCCAGTCCTGGGCGCGCAGGGCGGCGCGGACCTTCCATTGCACGGCCTCGTCCGAGAGTGGCGAGAGTCCGGCCCGGGCGTACCAGTCGAGCGTTTCCGGCAGGTGACGGCGGGCTGCCTGCAGGGCGATCTGTCCCCAGGCCCATTCGCGTTGCGTGTCGTCCAGGCGCTTCTGACGCTTTTCCAGTTCCTCGGCGGCGGCCCGCGGATCGTTGACGGCGATGCGCTGGATGGCGATGGCGGCGAGTTCGCGGCTGGCCCGGCTGCCATGCCAGTTGGCCGACTGCGTTGCCAGCTGACGTTGCGGGCCGGCGATGGTCAGCTCGAAACTCTTGCCCTCGGGCGACTGGCTGTCGGGCAGGTAGTCAAGCGTCGTTCTGGCCTGGCCCGGGCGATTGAGTTCGATCTGCCGGCGGGCGCGCGCCCAGATGTCGTCAACGCTGAGTCGCTGGGCGGCAACCAGTGCATCGAGAACCGGCCGGCAGCTTTCCGGCGGTTCGTGCAGGGTCAGCCACAGACGATCGGCCTCGTCGAACACGCTGCGGTCGCCGCGGGCCAGTCTGGCCTGTTGCTGCAGGCAGGTGATGTCGGTTTCGGGGGCCTGCAGCAGCGGGTATTCACGTTCGATTTCATTCCACGCGGAACGCTTGCCGAGCCAGCGGATCCAGTCGGCACGCAGGCGTTCGGCGACGGATGTGCCGTCGTGGCGGGCGAGGAAGTCGCGCAGGCTGGCGCTGTTGCCGTCGTCCATGCGCATGCGCAGACGGTAGTTTTCCACATAGGCAGCCAGTTCGTGATTGCCGATGCGGGCGGCGGCATTGTCCAGACGGAGGCGGTCGCCATTGCGGAAGGCCTCGCGGGCAGCGATGAAAATCTCGTCGCGCGTCTCCTGGGCGGCACCGGGCAAGGCGACAAGGAGGCCGAACAGCGCGGCGAAGAGGTGCGGCAACTTCATGTTAGATTTGTCTGATGGGTGAGGCATTGGGGAAGGCGGACGAGGATAGCACGGCCTGGAGACGGGCGTTGCGGCGCGACATGACGGCCCGCCGGGCGGCGCTCGCCGATGCCGTGCATGCGGCTGCTTCGGCCCGTATCGTCGGTCATCTGCAAGCCGCCTTCGGCGTCCCGCGAGTGCTTGCTTTCTGCTGGCCGATCAAGCATGAGCCCGATGTGCGGGCGATCGTCGAACACTGGCGCCGGGCCGGCTGCCGGGCGGTCCTGCCGGTGGTACTTGGCGAGCATGCGCCGCTGGCCTTTCGCGAATGGTCCGTCGACACGCCGCTGCAAGCCGACCGCTACGGCATTCCGACGCCGACCGCCGGCGAGTGGCTGGTCCCGGACATGATCCTGCTGCCGCTCAACGGCTTCGACGAGGCCGGCTATCGGCTCGGTTACGGTGGCGGCTACTTCGACCGCACGCTGGCTGCCCTTGCTCCGCGGCCGCTGGCTGTCGGTGTCGGCTTCGAGATCAACCGCCTGCCGACGATCCGGCCTGAGGCGCACGACCAGCGCCTCGACTGGATCGTTACCGAACGCGGCGCCTTCAGGCCTGCTGACGCCTGAGCGCGTAGGTGCCAAGGGCAAAACAGGCGCCGGCGAGGCCGCCGAGAATGGCCTGGCGCATGTCGTACAGGCCGGTGCGCAGCGCCAGTTCCAGCGTGTAGCCATGATGCAACGCCAGCAGCAGCGCGCCGCAGGCGAGGACCAGCCAGGTACGGCGTCGGGCGGCGGGCTGGCCGCGCCACAGATAGGATTCGAGGGCCAGGCCGGCGGCGAAGGCTTGGCAAACGAGCGCGGCAGCCAGTGCCCAGAGCGTCATTTCGTAACTGTTCATGCCGCCTGGCAGGCTGCCGTGAAGCGGCGCAGGGCCTCGTCCAGCGTCGCCCGCGGACAGCCGAAGTTGAGCCGCAACCAGCCTGGCGCACCGAAATCGGTGCCATCCGAGAGGCCCAGGCCGTGCGCCTCGAAGTGGGCGGCCGGGTTGCTCAGGCCCAGCGGGCGCACGTCGATCCAGGCCAGATAGGTGGCCTCGACCGGACTCATGCGCACCCGCCCTGCCCCGGCGACGGCCATTGCCACGCGGTCGCGGTTGCCGGCCAGATACGTCAGCAGTTCGCCGTGCCAGTCGGCACAGTCGCGGTAGGCGGCCTCGCAGGCGGCCAGTCCGAGCACATTCACATGCGGCACGATGCCGTCCATGGCGCGCAGGAAACGGCGGCGCAGCACGGCATCGGGAATCACGGCCAGGGCGCAGCCGAGGCCCGGAATGTTGAAGGTCTTCGACGGCGCCAGCAGTGTGATGCTGCGCTGCGCCGCTGCCGGCGACAGGCTGGCGAAGGGGATGTGGCGCTTGTCGGCGTCGAGGATCAGGCCGCAGTGGATCTCGTCCGAGCAGACGACCAGGTCGCGCTGCTCGGCGAAGTCGGCCAGTGCCTGCAGTTCCTCGCGCGACCAGCAGCGGCCGACCGGATTGTGCGGATGGCAGAGCAGGAACAGCCGGGTCGCCGGCGTCGTCGCCATCGCCATCGCTGCCATGTCCCATTGCCAGCGGCCGTCGTGCTCGGCCAGTTCGACCCGGTTCAGTGCCCGGCCGGAAAAGCGCGGCGCCGACAGGAAGGGCGGATAGACCGGCGTTGCCGTCAGCACCTCACCATCGATGGCCCGGCAGGCGATGTTGAGGCCGCTGACCAGACCCGGCAGCCAGACGATCCATTCGCGTTCGATGGCCCAGTCGTATTCGCCTGCCAGGTGAGCGAGTACTGACTCCTCAAGCGACGGCCAGGGATGTCCGTAGCCGAAGACGCTCTGCTCCACCCGCTGGTGCAGCGCGGCAAGCACCGCCGGCGGTGCGGCGAAATCCATGTCGGCGACCCACAGCGGCAGGATGTCGCGGCCGGCGTATTTCCCCCATTTGATCGAGTCGGTGCCGCGCCGCTCGACCGGCGTGTCGAAGACGGTCACACCTCGAGGTGCTGGTAGAGCGCGGTGGACAGATAGCGCTCGCCGAAGGACGGAATGACGACGACGATCAGCTTGCCGGCATTCTCCGGCCGTTTGGCCAGTTCGAGCGCGGCCCAGGTGGCGGCGCCGGAAGAGATGCCGACGAGCAGGCCTTCCTCGGTGGCCATGCGGCGGGCGGTGGTGAAGGCATCGTCGTTGGCGACGCGGATCACTTCGTCGTAGATGCCGGTGTTGAGCACGCCGGGGACGAAGCCGGCACCGATGCCCTGGATCGGGTGCGGGCCCTTGGCGCCGCCGGAGAGCACCGGCGAGGCATCGGGTTCGACGGCGACGATCTGCACGCCCGGCTTCCTGGCCTTCAGCACCTCGCCGACGCCGGTGACCGTACCACCGGTGCCGACGCCGGCGACGAAAATATCCACCTGGCCGTCGGTATCGCGCCAGATTTCCTCGGCCGTGGTGTTGCGGTGGACTTCCGGGTTGGCGGCATTCTCGAACTGCTGCGGGACGAAATAGCGGCTGTCGGCGGCGGCCAGCTCCTCGGCCTTTTTGATTGCACCGCCCATGCCCTCGGGGCCGGGGGTGAGGATCAGTTCGGCGCCGTAGGCCTTCAACAGCAGCTTGCGTTCGCGGCTCATGGTCTCCGGCATGACGAAGGCGCAGTGGATGCCGCGCGCGGCGCAGACCATGGCCAGGCCGATGCCGGTATTGCCCGAGGTCGGTTCCAGCACGACGGTGTCGGGACCGATCCTGCCGGCGGCGACGGCGGCATCGAGCATGGCGACGGCGATGCGGTCCTTGACGCTGTGTCCGGGGTTGAAGAATTCCAGCTTGGCGACGACCGTGGCGCCGGCTCCGGCGGTGACGCGGTTGAGCTTGACCAGCGGCGTGTTGCCGACCAGTTCGGTGACGTTGTTGGCGATTTTCATGGCGTGGCTCCGTTGTGCAGGGGGGAATTGTAGGCGAGGTGACGTTCAGCGTGGGTCGGCCGGCAACGTGTGGCGGGTTCGCCGAACAGGGAACCGCTGCCCAGGTCGCAGCCGGCTTGCCGGGCTGCCTGGTACTGCCGGCCGTCGTTCAGCCCGTCCTGTTCGATCAGCGCCCCGGCTTCGCGTGCCGCCGCCAGGGTGGCCGCCGGCGACCCCGCCGCTGCTTGCACGATGTCGGGTGTCAGTGCTGCCAGTTCGTCGGCTGAAGGAAGTGGACCGCTCAATGCCAGGCGATAGCCGCGCTGCCGGTAGGCCGCCAGGGCGCGTCGAAGTGGCTCGCCGACGACTGCCCCGGCCTCGATCTGCAGCACGATGTCCTGCGGCGCCAGCCCGCAGCGCTTGAGGATGGCCTCGTAGACCAGGCCGTGCTGATTCGGTACGGCCTGCAGGTGACGCGGATGCACCGCCACCTGCAGATAGCCGCCAACCTGCTGGCGTTGGCTGAGGAAGTTCAGCGCGTGCAGCGTCCGGCACAGGCGGTCGAGATGCACCACGGCTGCCGCTGTCGGGCAGCTGGCATAGACGGCATCGGCAGCGGCCGGGCTGCCGTCGGCCGCGCGCACCAGCAGGCTGGCCCGGTGGCCGACGATGCGCTCGCGGCGCAGATCGACGACGGGTGCGAACAGCGAGGCCAGGTGCCAGCCCTGGTGCCAGGCGGCGACCTGCCCGTCGCTCGGGTACAGCGTGCTGTCGTCGGCGGTGTCGGCGACGTTGAAATAGCGGATCAGTTCGCTCAGCGGCATGGCGGCTACTTTTTCAGGTAGATCTGGTCGAAGGTGCCGCCGTCGGCGAAATGCGTCTTCTGCGCTTTCTGCCAGCCGCCGAAGGCCTCGTCGATGGTCACCAGGCGGAGCTTGGGGAAATGCGCCGCATACTGAGCGGCAACCTTGGCATTGCCCGGCCGGTAATGGTGGCGGGCGGCGATGTGCTGCCCTTCCTCCGAATACAGGTAGTCCAGATAGGCCTGCGTCGCCGCCCGCGTGCCGCGCTTGTCGACCACCTTGTCGACCACGGTCACCGGCGGCTCGGCAAGGATGGACAAGCTGGGGGCGACGATGGCGAACTTGTCCTTGCCCAGTTCGTTGACCGCCAGTTGCGCCTCGTTTTCCCAGGCGATCAGCACGTCACCGAGCCCGCGCTCGACGAAGGTCGTGGTCGAACCGCGGGCGCCCGAGTCGAGCACCGGCACGTTGCGGAAGATGGCGCTGACCAGCTCGCGCGCCTTCTGCTCGTTGCCGCCCGGCTGTTGCAGCGCCCAGGCCCAGGCGGCCAGGTAGTTCCAGCGGGCGCCGCCGGAGGTCTTCGGATTGGGCGTGATGACGCTGACGCCGGGGCGGGCGAGATCGTTCCAGTCGCGGATGTTCTTCGGATTGCCTTGGCGGACGAGGAAGACGATGGTCGAGGTGTAGGGTGAGGAATTGTTCGCGAAGCGCTTCTGCCAGTCGGCCGGGATCAGCTTGCGCTCGGCCAGCGCGTCGATGTCGTAGGCCAGGGCCAGTGTGACGACATCGGCTTCCAGGCCGTCGGCGACCGAGCGCGCCTGCTTGCCGGAACCGCCGTGCGACTGGCGGATGTTGAGCGTTTCCCCGGTCTTTGCCTGCCAGTGCCTGGCGAAAGCCGCATTGAAGTCCTTGTACAGCTCGCGTGTCGGATCGTAGGAGACGTTGAGCAGGCTGGTCTGGGCGCCGGCGGCACCGATGCCCAGTGCCAGCGCGAGGCCGGCGAGGAGATGCTTGGTCATGGAAGGCTCCGTTCATGAATTGAATTCGATGAGCGGAGTCTAGGCGACAGTCATTATTCCCAAAAAGACTAGATGGTTACTAATTAATTACCAAAGGGAATAAATTGGTGCGTTGCTTCAACCGAGGAACAAGCGGTAGGCCGGATTGGTGCTTTCGTCCCAGTGGGCGTAGCCGAGATTCTTCAGGAAATCGCGGAACTGCCCCATCTCGCCGGCCGGCACCTGCATGCCGACCAGTACCCGGCCGTAGTCGGCGCCGTGATTGCGGTAGTGGAACAGGCTGATGTTCCAGCCGGCGCTCATCTGGCTGAGGAAGTTCATCAGGGCGCCCGGCCGTTCGGGGAACTCGAAGCGGTAGATCAGCTCGCGCATGCCGTTCTGGCAGACCTGCGGCGCGTGGCCGCCGACCATGTGGCGGACATGGTTCTTGGCCATCTCGTCGTCGGTCAGGTCGAGCGTCGGATAGCCGTGCTTCTGCAGGCTCTCCACCAGCTTCAGCGATTCCTTGCGGTCGGCGACCTGGACGCCGACGAAGACATGTGCCTCGGCGTCGGTGTTGTAGCGGTAGTTGAATTCGGTGACGTTGCGCTTGCCGATCAGCGCCAGGAACTTCTTGTAGGCGCCGGGTTTCTCCGGCAGCGTCACGGCGAAGACGGCTTCGCGCTGCTCGCCGAATTCCGAACGCTCGGCGACGAAGCGCAGGCGGTCGAAGTTCATGTTGGCGCCGGAGGTCACGGCCACCAGATTCCTGTCCTTCAGCTTGTGCTGGCGGGCGTATTCCTTGGCGCCGGCGACGGCCAGCGCGCCCGAGGGCTCGAGGATGGAACGGGTGTCCTCGAAGACGTCCTTGATCGCGGCGCAGATGGCGTCGGTATCGACGAGGATGACGCCGTCGAGATATTCCTTGCACAGGCGGAAGGTTTCCTCGCCGACGAACTTGACGGCGGTACCGTCGGCGAACAGGCCGACTTGCGGCAGGCGCACGCGGTGACCTTTTTCCAGCGACTGCTTCATCGCGTCGGCGTCGAAGGTTTCGACCCCGAAGACCTTGATTTCCGGGCGCAGGCGCTTGATGTAGGCGGCCACCCCGGCAGCCAGGCCGCCGCCGCCGATGGCGCAGAAGACGGCATGGATCGGCCCGTTGTGGCGCGAATGCTGACGGAGGATTTCCATGCCGACGGTGCCCTGGCCGGCGATGACTTCCGGATCGTCGAAGGGATGGACGAAGGTCAGCTTTTCCGATTTCTCCAGCTCCAGCGCGTGGGCATAGGCTTCATCGTAGGACTCGCCATGCAGCACGACCTCGCCGCCACGGCGGCGGACTGCGTCGATCTTGATGCCCGGCGTCGAGGTCGGCATGACGATCACCGCCCGGCAACCGACCTGGGTGGCAGAGAGCGCCACACCCTGGGCATGGTTGCCGGCCGAGGCGCAGATGACGCCGCGCTTCAGCTTCTCGGCCGACAGGCTGGCGATCTTGTTGTAGGCACCGCGCAGCTTGAAGGAGAACACCGGCTGCATGTCCTCGCGCTTCAGGATGATCCGGTTGCCGACCCGGGCCGACAGGTTGCCGGCCAACTCCAGCGGGGTTTCGACGGCGATGTCGTAAACCTGGGCGTTGAGGACTTTTTCGAGGTAATCCGGATGCATGGCGCGCTTCTTCGAGGCAAAAGGGGCATTCTACGGCCCCCCCGGGCAAACGTCACGGCGCGGCGCCGTTGTCCGGCCGCTCAGCCGGGAATCGGCGGCAGTGGTTCAGGCTTGTGGCGGACGAAGCCCTGGGCGTAGTCGATGCCGATCTCGCGTACCACCCGGTCGACCGCCTCGTTACAGACATATTCGGCGATGGTGGTCAGGCCGTGCACGCGGGCGAGCTGGACGATGGCCTCGACGACGGCGCGGTCGGAGGCGTCCTGATCGATGTTCTTGACGAACATGCCGTCGATCTTCAGGAAATCGACCTGGAAGCGCTTCAGGTAGCCGAAGGACGACAGGCCGCTGCCAAAATCGTCAAGCGCCAGCGTGGCGCCCAGCGTGTGCATCTGGTCGATGAAATCGAGCGCCGGCTCGACATTGGCGATGGCGCAGCTTTCGGTGATCTCGAAGCAGAGCAGGGCCGGATCGATGTCGTACTTCTCGATCTGCTGGCGGACGAAGGTCGGGAAGTCGCGCAGCCCGAGGCTGGCACCGGAGACGTTGACGGCCAGGTGGGCAAACGGCAGCGGCAGCCCGGATGCCGCCCAATCGCGCAGGTAACGGCAGACGTTCTCGACCACCCAGCGGTCGATGTAGGGCATCAGGTTGTAGCGCTCGGCAGTGGCGATGAAGCGGGTCGGCGAGTTGATCTTGCCGAGCGGATCGGACAGGCGCAGCAGGATTTCCGCCGTCGGCGGCAGGCCGGGCTTGAGCGGCGCCAGGCGCTGGTGGAAGAGCAGGAAGCGTCCCTCGGCCAGTGCCGCGGTGACCTGCGGCATGGTGCGGAAGTCCTCGCTGCGTTGGCGGTACCACTCGTCGTCCGGCGCGTAGATATCGACCCGGTTGCGGCCGTGCTCCTTGGCCGCGTAGCAGGCGGTGTCGGCAGCGATCAGCAGGTCGGTGACATTCATCATGCCCGGCCCGGAACGGACGATGCCGATCGAGGCGCCGAGGCGGAAGGCGCGTCCTTCCCAGGCGAACGGAAAGGCGCAGATTTCCTCGATCAGCTGTGTCGCCCGCCGTTCGGCATCGGCCAGCGAGACATCGGTCATGACGATACCGAACTCGTCGCCGCCCAGGCGGGCGATGAAGCCGTAGGCGAAGCGCTCCTCGATCATCCGCGTCAGGCGGATCAGCAGTTCATCGCCGGCGGCGTGGCCGCAGGTGTCGTTGACCACCTTGAACTGATCGAGGTCGAGGTAGAGCAGCGTCACCGGATGTTCGTCGATGTCCGGTGCGGCCAGGGCTTCGTCGAGATGGGCTTCGAAGGCGCGCCGGTTGTGCAGGCCGGTCAGCGAATCATGGCTGGCCTGATGCGACAGGTCGGCGATGCGTCCGCGCACGGCATCGGTCATCGTGTTGAAGTTCTGCGCCAGCAGTGCCACCTCGTCCTCGCCGGCGATGTCCATGCGCTCCTCGTAGTGGCCATGGGCGACGCTGATGCTGGCTTTGGCCAGATTGATCAGGTGCCGGGTCAGCAGATAGCCGATGATCGACAGCAGGACCAGCGACAGCAGGATCTCGGCCAGCGCGATCAAGCTGCTCTGCCAGAGCAGTTCCTGCGAAGCCTTGGCCATGAAGCTGATCGACATGCCGTAATGCAGGTGACCGTAGACCTGGCCGAGGTAGTCGACCGGGAAGCGCACGTGGCGCATGTCGCCGACCACCTGGCCGACCAGCGGCAGGGCCTCCCCGGGTGGCCAGCCGGACGAGGCGAGCAGACGGCCATCCGGATCGCTGACCGCCATGTAGACGATGTCGCCTGTCTTGCGCCAGCCGTCGAGTATGTCGCGCAACGTCGCGTAGTCGCGGGCCGCCAGCGGCACCGCGACGGCCGTTTTGTAGGCCAGTTCGACGGCCTCGATGCGTGCTTCCAGCTGGGCGCCGAGATGGTGTTCGATCAGGCGCACGCTGTTGCTCACCAGTAGTGCCAGCATCAGCGCTTCGATGACGACGCTGGCGAGCAGCAGTTTGGCACGGAGCGAGCGGCGGATGCTGAGCATCAGGTGGCGTGTCCGAGCAGGGTGCGCGTCAGCGCGACATAGGGTTCGAGCGCGGCAATGTCGTCGGCGCTGATTGCGGCATAGCCCTCGTAGCCGGTACTGCGGAAGAACTCGCTGCCGGCTGGCGTCGCGGCAAAGCCGTTCAGCGACTGGCGCAGCAGCGCGATGGCTGGATTGCCCAGGCGCTGGTGGGCGAGCGTCATCAGGTGCGGTACGCGTACCTCGATGGGCAGGATATCGACCTTGGCCCGTACGTCTTCGGGCACCTGGCGCAGCGGTGTGTGCGTGGTCAGCGCCGCATCGAGCTCGCCGACGGCGACCGCCGCCACGGCAGCGCCGTGGGTGGAACGTTCGGACAGCTGGTAGTCGCGGCTCATCTGCAGACCGTTGTCGAGCAGCCACTTGACGCCGCCGATGGAGGAAATCGACAGGCGGCTGGAAAGACCGATGCGCCGGCCGCGCAGGTCGTCCAGGCGGTGAATGTCGCCGCCCTTGCGGACGACGAAAACCGGCTGCAGCACGGCGCGGTAGCGGACCAGCGGCTGGTAGCCCGCCCTCAGGCACAGCACGCCGAAATGCGGGCCGGTGATCAGCAGGTCGTATTCGCCGGCCAGCGAGGCATTGAGAAAGGTGAAGTAATCGGCCGCAGTGAACAGATCGACCGGGCGTTGCAGGTCGTTCTGCAGATGCTCGCGCAACGGCTGGTGGGTCTTGAACAGGGCCAGCGTCGAATTGAAGGGCATGATGCCCAGGCGTAATGCGGCTCCCTCGGCGTGCGTCTTCTTCGCCAGGGGCAGAAGGGGAAGCGAGGCAATTGCCTGGAGCAGCTGTCGGCGATGCATGATGACCCTATTACTTTTGTGGTAATGGTAACGCCGGGCGACCGCTTTGGCGAACGAAAGCTGCTTATTCCTGTCGAACTGCGCCGGGAAGCGCTCTCACCTTGCCGGGTACGTTAAAATTTCTCCTTTACGCCTTTGACCCTGGTCGCCTCATGACTGCCCGCCTGCGCGAAATCCCCTACAACTACACCTCGTTCTCCGACCGCGAAATCGTCATCCGTCTGCTCGGTGCCGACAACTGGGGAATCCTCGACGAACTGCGCGGCGAACGCGTCACCGGCCGTTCGGCGCGGATGCTGTACGAGGTGCTGGGCGACATCTGGGTGGTGCAGCGCAACCCTTACCTGGAAGACGACCTGCTCGACAACCGCGAGCGTCGCGATGCGCTGGTCAGCGCCCTGCGCCATCGCCTGAAGGAAGTCGAGAAGCGCCGTGCCGAGAGCGAGGCCGAGGATCCGGAGCGTTCGGAGAAGGTCCGCCGCCTGGTGGTCGCCGCGCAGCAGGCCGTCGACCGCTTCGAAGCGCGCTTCGGCGAGACCATCGACCTGCGCCGCAAGGTGCTCAAGGTGCTGGGCAAGCACACCCGCCGCGACAATATCGCCTTCGACGGCCTGGCCCGCGTCTCGCACGTCACCGATGCCACCGACTGGCGCGTCGAATACCCCTTCGTCGTCCTCTACCCGGATACCGAGGAAGAAATCGCCCACCTCGTCCGCGGCTGCTTCGAGGCCGGTCTGACCATCATCCCGCGTGGCGGCGGCACCGGCTACACCGGCGGCGCCGTGCCGCTGACGCCGCATTCGGCGGTGATCAACACCGAGAAGCTGATCGACATCGGCCCGGTCGAGGAACTGGTGCTGGCCGGCCACGAAACGCCGTATGCGACGATCCGTACCGGCGCCGGCGTCGTCACCGAGCGCGTTGCCGAAGCCGCCAGCGCGGCCGGCCGCGTCTTTGCCGTCGACCCGACCTCGGCTTCGGCCTCGTGCATCGGCGGCAACATCGCCATGAACGCCGGCGGAAAGAAAGCCGTGTTGTGGGGCACCGCGCTCGACAACCTGGCCTGGTGGAAGATGGTCGATCCGGACGGCAACTGGCTGGAAGTCGAACGCGTCAATCACAACTACGGCAAGATCCACGAACAGCTGAACGTCGAATTCCGTCTCAAGCGTTTCGACCCGAGCGGCAGGAAGCTGCTTGGTGAAGAAGTCTTGGTCATGCCAGGCGCAGCATGCCGCAAGGACGGTCTGGGCAAGGACGTCACCGACAAGTTCCTCGGCGGCATTCCCGGCGTGCAGAAGGAAGGCACCGATGGCATCATCGTCGCCGCCCGCTGGGTGCTGCACAAGATGCCGCCGGTGACGCGCACCGTCTGCCTGGAGTTCTTCGGCCAGGTGCGCGAGGCCGTGCCGGCTATCGTCGAGATCACCGACTACTTCAAGCCGGGCGGTGCCGGCAACGCGGCCGGTGTTCTGCTCGCCGGCCTGGAGCACCTCGACGAGCGCTACGTCAAGGCGGTTGGCTATGCGACCAAGGCCAAGCGCCACGGCCGGCCGAAGATGGTGTTGATCGGCGACATCGTCGGCCACGACGAGAAAGCCGTGATGGCTGCCGCCTCGGAAGTCGTGCGCATGTGCAACCTGCGTGCCGCCGAGGGCTTCATTGCGGTCGACGCCGAGACGCGCAAGAAATTCTGGCTCGACCGTTCGCGCACCGCCGCCATCTCGCGCCACACCAACGCCTTCAAGGTCAACGAGGACGTCGTCATCCCGCTGCCGCGCATGGGCGAATACTGCGACGGCATCGAGCGCATCAACATCGAGCTGTCGACGCAGAACAAGCTGGCGCTGTGCGACGCGCTGGCTGAGTTCCTCAAGGGCGAGCTGCCGTTGCATGCCGGCGACGCCAACCTCGACAAGGACGTGCTGATCGGCGACCGCCGGCAGGCCGCGCTGGACTATGTCGAGGCCGTCCGCCTGCGCTGGGAATGGCTGCTGGACAACCTCGATCTACCGCTGGCTGAGGCCGAATCGCGCTTTGCGTCCTACGGTGTGGTTGCCGGCGAACTGAGCAACAAGGCAGCCAATCCGAGGCTGTTCCACCGTCTGCAGGACTACTCGGTGCGCACCTCGTGGAAGCTGGAGCTGAAGGCTCGTCTGGCAAAGATCTTTGACGGTGCAATGTACCGGCCGATCCTCGAACGGATCGAGGCGATCCACAAGGAAGTGCTGCGCGGCCGCGTCTTCGTCGCGCTGCACATGCATGCCGGCGACGGTAACGTGCATACCAATATTCCGGTCAACTCTGATAATTACGAGATGCTTCAGACCGCCAACAAGGCAGTCGGGCGCATCATGCACCTGGCGCGCGGGCTTGACGGGGTGATTTCCGGCGAGCATGGCATCGGCATCACCAAGCTGGAATTCCTGACCGACGACGAGATCGGTCCCTTCCGCGCCTACAAGCAGAAGGTTGATCCGTTGGGCCGCTTCAACAAGGGCAAGCTGATGCACGGTGGCGACCTGAGTAACGCCTACACGCCGTCGTTCAACCTGCTTGGTACCGAATCGCTGATCATGGAGCAATCCGAGATCGGCAAGATTTCCGACATGGTCAAGGACTGCCTGCGCTGCGGCAAGTGCAAGCCGGTCTGTTCGACCCATGTGCCGCGGGCCAACCTGCTTTACAGCCCGCGCAACAAGATTCTTGCCACTTCGCTGCTGGTAGAGGCCTTTCTCTATGAAGAGCAGACCCGGCGTGGGATTTCGCTGAAGCATTTCGACGAATTCAACGATGTTGCCGACCATTGCACGGTCTGCCACCGCTGTCTGAAGCCCTGCCCGGTCGACATCGATTTCGGCGATGTTTCCGTCGCCATGCGCAATTTCCTGCGCAAGCAGGACAAGAAGCGCTTCTCGCCCGGTACCGCGGCAGCGATGACCTATCTGAACCTGAAGGACCCGGCGACGATCAAGTTGATGCGCGGCGTCATGATGGACTTCGGCTTCAAGGCCCAGCGCCTGGCGCACAAGGCGGCCAAGGCCCTGCATCTGGTCCAGGACACGCGCAAACATCCGCCGGCCTCGCTCGGCGCGCCGACGGTCAAGACCCAGGTCATCCACTTCCTCAACCGGCCGATGCCGGGCAACCTGCCCAAGCGTACCTCGCGCGCCTTGCTCGACATCGAGGACGACAAGGTCATCCCGGTGATCCGCAATCCGAAGAAGACGACCGAGGACTCGGATGCCGTTTTCTACTTCCCCGGCTGCGGCTCCGAGCGCCTGTTCTCGCAGGTCGGCCTGGCCACCCAGGCGATGCTCTACGAAGTCGGCGCGACCACCGTGCTGCCCCCGGGTTACCTGTGCTGCGGCTATCCGCAGAATGCCTCGGGCGATGCCGACAAGGGCCAGAAGATCACCACCGACAACCGCGTGCTCTTCCACCGCGTTGCCAACACGCTGAACTATCTCGACATCAAGACGGTGATCGTCTCCTGCGGTACCTGCATGGATCAGCTGCAGAAATACCAGTTCGAGAAGATCTTCCCGGGCTGTCGCCTGCTCGACATCCACGAGTACCTGATGGAAAAGGGGTTGAAACTGGAAGGTGTTCAGGGCACCCGCTACATGTACCACGACCCCTGCCACACGCCGATGAAGGCCTACGCGCCGCTGGCTGTGACCAAGGCGCTGATGGGCCAGGAGGTGCCGCTGACCGACCGCTGCTGCGGCGATGCCGGCTCCTTCGCCTACTCGCGCCCGGATATCGCTACCCAGGTGAAGTTCCGCAAGCAGCAGGAAATCGAGAAGGGCGCGGAGAAGTTGCGTGCCGACGGTTTCCAGGGCGAGGTCAAGATCCTGACCTCCTGCCCGGCCTGCCTGCAGGGTTTGAGCCGCTACGATGACGACGCCGGAACCAAGGCTGACTACATCGTTGTCGAGATGGCCAAACATCTGCTCGGCGACAACTGGATGGCGGATTACGTCGGCAAGGCGAATAGCGGCGGTATCGAACGCGTGTTGCTCTGATTCGCGCCACTCCGTGAAATAGCTCCTTGAAGCCTGGCGGTCGCTTGCGCTATCAATGCACCGGTGCAATCCTTTGCATTATTCCCGGAGTGTTGACGTGAGCCGCGAAGCGACCTGCGAGTTGTGTGCCGTGCCCGGAGGGGCTGTCCTCTGGCAATCCGATGCCTGCCGGGTGGTGCGTGTCGATGACCCGCATTATCCGGGCTTCTGTCGGGTCGTCTGGAATGCGCATGTGCGTGAGATGAGCGATCTGCCACCGGTTGCCCGACAGCAGCTGATGGCGGTGGTGTTTGCCGTCGAGGAGGCCGTGCGTCGCCTGTTTGCGCCGGACAAGATCAACCTCGCCAGCTTCGGCAACATGGTTCCTCATCTTCATTGGCACGTCATCCCGCGTTGGCAGGATGACCGGCATTTCCCTGAGCCGGTCTGGGGTCAGGTTCGGCGAGAAGGACGGGTTGCCCGCGCAGCCGTCAGCGACGAAAAGCTGGCACAAACACTGGCCCTTCTGCTGTCCCAACCGAATCAATGAGTCAGTCATGAACGCACCCTCTACCACCCACCTGCCCATCTTCCGCGATCTGGCCGATGGCGGCGCCTACCTTTCGCAGCTGGTACTGGCCAATCCGGTTGTCGCCGAACAGCAGTTGATGCGCTTTCTCGATGCGCTGCTTGCCGATCCGCCCAGCCCGGCGGTGTTGCTCGGCTTGCTGGAACAGGCACGGGCGCCGCTTTGCTTCATCGAAGAGGAGATGGCGCGCCGCTATCACAGCAAACCGCTGCCCCTGGCCGAGGAGGAGGAAGGCAGTTTCCAGCAGGTCGTGGCCGCCTGGCGCAACGCTGCCAAGGCTTATGCCCTGTGCGCCCGTCTGGAACAGCCGGATACGGGGAACCCGAACTATCGGGCGATGATGGCGACCATCCTGCATCGGTGCCTGTACTACACCGGCATGGTCGTGCTCGAGCATTTCCGGGCCCGCCGCGAGTTGCCCGCAGGCATCTGGCTGGAGCTGCACGGTTACTATGAATCAGCCGAAGAGTGGGGTATCGCCTATCTGCCGGTCCAGGACACGCTGGAAAACAGCCTGCAAGCCTCGCACTGTGCGGCCGCCTACGCGACCCTGATGCTGATCGATATTGCCAGCCCCTACAGCAACAGTGTGCGCAATCTCAACCTGATCCGGCGCTGGGCCAGCAGTTGGGCGCCGCTGATCTCGATTCATCGCCTGGAAGACGATCTGGAGGTTCCGCCCTACGTCGTCGAGCTGATGAAGGACGCTCCCCTGCATCCGAGCGCCACCAGCGAGAATCTGGCGGCCGATGCACGCCGCTTCGATACCTCGCGCCTTGGATTCCAGATCAATCACATGCTGGCGCAGTTGCGTCAGCGTGTGACGCCATCGCAGCTTGGTCTGGGCGAGGAGACGAGCAGCCATGTCCTGCCGCTGCTCGAACATCTGTTGCGTCCGTGGACGCAGCAGGCCGCACCGCGGCGTTTTCGCCGCTTTCCCAGCGAGGGGAGGGCCCGGGTGGCCATCGGGTTCGAGGCCATGCATTTTGTCGTCAGCGGCCAGGAGTTCGTACAGCCGGACGCGGTAAGCACCTATTCGCGTGGTGAGTTCGATGAGCTGTTCACCTTCCGTGAGCAGGTTTCGCCGGGACAGAAGCTGAATATTCGTCCTCAGGTCGAGTTTCCGGTCGACGAATGGTCCGTCATCAACCACTCGGCCAATGGTTTTCGCCTCGGTCGCAGTTGTGCCGGTCAGAAAATCATTCACGGCCAGTTGATGGCGCTTTGTCCGCATGACGGCGAAAATTTCCTGCTGGCGCATGCAACCTGGTTGATGCAGGAGCATGCGGGTGGGCTGATCGTCGGCCTGGCAACCCTGCCCGGCATGCCGCTGGCCATCGGAGCCCGCCATCTGGCGGACAGCGGCGTGCATGAGCGCTACGTCCGCGCCTTCATGTTGCCGGCACTACCGGCAATTGGCGAGGAAGCCTCGCTAGTGCTGCCTGCCGGCATGTATCAGGCGAGCCGGACACTTGAACTCTGCCATGGGGAAGAATGCTGGAAGGTGCGCATGATGCATGTGTTGCAACGCGGAACCGATTTTGAACGGCTGAGCTACCAGCAGCTTTGATTTGCCTGAGGGTCAGTCCGCAACGAGTGCGCTAAACTAGCGCCCTTCTTGTGGAGGACACCATGGCCGGCATCGAAAAGGATACGCCGATACCCACCGAAATCACGCTGCACCAGAAATCCCGTCGCCTGGAGCTGGCCTATGAGGATGGCCAGCGCTATCAGCTGGATTTCGAATACCTGCGAGTGTTCACCCCCTCTGCCGAAGCACGCGGCCACGGGCCAGGACAGGAAACACTGCAGACCGGCAAGCGCAATGTAGTGATCGAGGGTATCGAACCGGTCGGAACCTATGCGCTGCGTTTCGTCTATTCCGACGGTCACGACAGCGGCCTCTACTCCTGGGATCTGCTGCACAATCTGGCGGTCCATCATGATGAATTGTGGGCGGAATACCTGAAGCAGCTCGAAAGCCAGGGCCTGTCACGCGACATCGACACCACCTCGCGGCCCGCGACAGGCGGCAGCTGCGGCCATCACCATTGAGACCATGAAGAACGACACCACTCATTTCGGTTACGAAACCGTTGGCGAAACCGAGAAGGCACGCCGCGTTGCCGATGTTTTCGACTCCGTCGCCAGCCGCTATGACCTGATGAACGACCTGATGTCGGGCGGCCTGCATCGCCTGTGGAAGGCCTTCACCATCCAGCGTTCCGGCGTTCGCGAAGGTTCGCGTGTGCTTGATGTGGCCGGTGGTACCGGTGACCTGTCGCTGGCCTTTGCCAAGAAGGTTGGCAAGAGCGGCCAGGTCTGGCTGACCGACATCAACAACGCGATGCTGGCACGCGGTCGTGACCGCCTCACGGACAAGGGCTACATGCTGCCGGTCGCCCAGTGCGATGCCGAGAAGCTGCCTTTCCCCGACGACTGGTTCGACTGCGTCACCGTCGCCTTTGGTCTGCGCAACATGACCCACAAGGATGCGGCAATCGCTGAAATGCGCCGTGTACTGCGCCCGGGCGGGCGTCTGCTGGTACTCGAGTTCTCCCAGATATGGAAGCCGCTGGCACCGCTCTATGACTTCTACTCTTTCAAGGTCATTCCCCGCGTTGGTCAGTTGGTTACCCAGGATGCCGACAGCTATCGCTACCTGTCCGAATCCATTCGCATGCATCCGGGCCAGGAAGAACTGAAGGCGATGATGGAAGGTGCCGGCCTGGAAAAGGTCGAGTACTTCAACCTG
The DNA here is from genome assembly GCA_008933675.1 of Dechloromonas sp. Taxonomy (GTDB): domain Bacteria; phylum Pseudomonadota; class Gammaproteobacteria; order Burkholderiales; family Rhodocyclaceae; genus Azonexus. Next base: position 15,455 of record WBUO01000016.1, on the reverse strand, counting down.
GCGTTGGGGGTTGTCGCCCTTCACCGCGGCTACAAGTTCTAGGTGCTGTCCGTGTCCGCTCTGCAGAACCTGGTCGCCGCCGCCCTCGGTCATCTGCTGGCGCGGGAGAACTGGGCTCGCGAGCGGCTGCGTCCTCACGCCGGAGCCATCGTTCGTATCGAGGGTGGTCCCCTGGCGCTGGTGCTGTGCATCGACGAACACGGACTGCTGGTAGCCAGCGATTCAGGCAGTGATGCAGATGTGATCCTGAGCTTGCCGTCCGACGCACCGGTACGCCTGTTACTCGACCGGCAAAGTTTTTTCGCGGGTATCCGGCTGGCCGGTTCGGCAGATATTGCCGAAGTTCTGGCCTTCGTTTTCCGTAATCTGCGCTGGGATGTCGAGGAAGACCTGGCGCGCGTCGTCGGTGACATTCCCGCCCGTCGTCTGAGTTTGCTCGGCGATCGCGTCGTGCGCGGTGTGCGCGAAGGCGGACAGCGTCTGGCTGCCAATGTGGCCGAGTATGCCGCACAGGAATCCGGCATTGCCGTCCCGGCACGCGAAGTCACTCAGCTGGTTTCCGATATCGATCGGCTGCGTGACGATCTCGCGCGCCTGGAGAAGCGCGTGCAACGCTTGCTCTGACAGTCTCGGGATTTTCCGTCAGGCGGGCCGTTCTGCCGGCAAAAATGAAAAGGGCAGCCGAAGCTGCCCTTTTTTGTCCCTGAGCGAAACTCAGTGCGTGTGCTTGCGCAGACGCTGGATGGCCTGGAGTTGCGCAATCGCCTGGGCCAGTTCGGCCTCGGCGGCAGCGTAATCCATTTCGGCCTGCCGGTTGGCAAGTGCCTCCTCGGCATGCTTCTTGGCTTCCAGGGCCTTGGCTTCGTCCAGATCGTGAGCACGGATCGCCGTATCGGCGAGCACAGTGATCATGTCCGGTTGCACTTCCAGCATGCCACCGGAAACATAGACCAGTTCGAACTCGCTCTGGCCCTGCACCTTCAGGCGAATGGTGCCAGGCTTGATGCGCGTCAGCAGCGGGGTGTGCCGCGGCAGGATGCCGAGTTCCCCGGCTTCGCCGGGAAAAACGGCCAGCTCGACGAGTCCGGAGAAAATGGACTCTTCCGCGCTGACGACATCACAATGAACAGAAATTGCCATGACTGGCTCCTATGCTGACGACGCGTTACTGAAGCGTCTTGGCCTTTTCGATGACTTCCTCGATACCGCCGACCATGTAGAAGGCCTGTTCCGGCAGGTGATCGTATTCGCCGGCGCAAATGCCCTTGAAGCCCTTGATGGTTTCCTTGAGCGGAACGAACTTGCCCGGGGAACCGGTGAAGACTTCGGCAACGTGGAAGGGCTGCGACAGGAAGCGCTGGATCTTACGGGCGCGGCTGACGGCCAGCTTGTCTTCCGGCGACAGTTCGTCCATACCCAGAATCGCGATGATGTCACGCAGTTCCTTGTAGCGCTGCAGGGTCATCTGCACGGCACGGGCGACCGAGTAGTGCTCTTCGCCAACGATCTGCGGATCGAGCTGGCGGGAGGTGGAGTCGAGCGGATCGACGGCCGGGTAGATACCCAGCGAGGCGATGTCACGCGACAGCACGACCGTGGAGTCGAGGTGCAGGAAGGTGGTGGCAGGCGACGGGTCGGTCAAGTCATCGGCAGGCACGTAAACGGCCTGGATGGAGGTGATCGAGCCAACCTTGGTCGAGGTGATGCGTTCTTGCAGACGGCCCATTTCTTCGGCCAGCGTCGGCTGGTAGCCCACGGCAGAAGGCATACGACCGAGCAGCGCCGAGACTTCGGTACCGGCCAGCGTGTAGCGGTAGATGTTATCCACGAAGAACAGGATGTCACGACCGTCGTCACGGAAACGCTCGGCCATGGTCAGACCGGTCAGCGCGACGCGCAGACGGTTGCCCGGGGGTTCGTTCATCTGACCGAACACCATCGCGACCTTGTCGAGAACGTTGGAGTCCTTCATTTCGTGGTAGAAGTCGTTGCCCTCGCGGGTACGCTCGCCCACGCCGGCAAACACGGACAGACCCGAGTGCTGCTTGGCGATGTTGTTGATCAGCTCCATCATGTTGACGGTCTTGCCGACGCCGGCGCCGCCGAACAGGCCGACCTTGCCGCCCTTGGCGAACGGGCAGATCAGGTCGATAACCTTGATGCCGGTTTCGAGCAGATCGACGGAGGAAGACAGTTCGTCGAACTTCGGTGCGGGCTGGTGAATGACGCGCAGCTCGTTGGAGTCGATCGGACCGGCTTCGTCGATCGGGCGGCCGAGAACGTCCATGATGCGGCCCAGGGTGCCCATGCCGACCGGCACGGCGATGCCGGCGCCGGTGTTGTTGACCTTCATGCCGCGGCGCAGGCCGTCGGAGGAGCCCATGGCGATGGTGCGAACGACACCGTCACCGAGTTGCTGTTGAACTTCGAACGTCAGGCCTTCTTCCGCCATGCCGTTTGCTTCGGAAGCATCCAGCTTGAGCGCGTCGTAGACCTTCGGCATCTCGTCGCGCGGGAAGTGGATGTCCACAACGGCGCCGATGCACTGAACGATTGAACCTTGACTCATATTCAAATCCCCAAAAATAAAAATCTACGCGTCACACCGCGGCGGCGCCGCTGACGATTTCCGAAAGTTCCTTGGTAATCGCAGCCTGACGGGCCTTGTTGTAAACCAGCTTCAAGTCACCGATGACGGTCTTGGCGTTGTCGGAGGCGGACTTCATGGCGACCATCCGGGCCGACTGCTCGGACGCCATGTTTTCTGCGACGGCCTGATAAATCAACGCTTCGACGTAACGCAGCAGGAGCTCGTCGATGACGGCCTTGGCATCCGGTTCGTAGACATAGTCCCACTTGGCCTTGGTCGTACCGACGGCGTCACCACTGAGCGGCAGCAGCTGTTCGAACACCGGCTCCTGCTTCATTGTGTTGATGAAGCGGGTATAGCCAATGTAGAGAGCATCAATCTCGCCCTTCATGTAGGCATCGAGCTGGACCTTTACCGGTCCGATCAGCTTTTCCAGATGCGGCGTGTCGCCCAGCCCGGTTACATGCGAGACGATCTTGGCGCCGGCACGCTGCATGAAGCCGAAACCCTTGTTGCCGATGCAGGTCGCCTGGAGCTTCTTGCCCTTGGACTCGAATTCCTTCATCTTGCTGACAGCAACACGAAGCAGGTTGGAGTTCAGACCACCACACAGCCCCTTGTCCGAGGTCACGAGAATCAGGCCGACTGCGGTCTGTTCACGATTCACCAGGAAGGGGTGGCGGTATTCGGTCAAGGCATGAGACAGGTGACCCGCAACACGCCGGATCTTTTCGCCGTAGGGGCGGGCAGCCCGCATCCGGTCCTGCGCCTTGCGCATTTTGGATGCGGCCACCATCTCCATGGCCTTGGTGATCTTGCGCGTGTTTTCGACGCTCTTGATCTTGTTGCGAATTTCCTTGCCGCTAGGCATGGCGTTCTCCTAGATCAGGCCCAGCTGCTCTTGAAAGCGGCGATGCCGGCGGCAAGCTGCTTCTCCGAATCGGCGCTCAGGTCTGCCGTCGACTCCATGGTGTTCATGAGGTCGGCACAGTTGGCCTTCAGATAGCCGATCATGGCCTTTTCGCATTCCAGGGCACGCTTGACTTCGACATCGTCGAAGTAACCCTTGTCAGCTGCGTACAGCGTGACGGCCATTTCGGAGATGCTCATCGGGGCGTATTGCGGCTGCTTCATCAGCTCGGTGACCAGGCGGCCGCGCTCCAGCTGCTTGCGGGTCGCTTCGTCGAGATCGGAAGCGAATTGTGCGAAGGCGGCCAGTTCGCGGTACTGGGCGAGGGCCAGACGGACGCCGCCGCCGAGCTTCTTGATCAGCTTCGTCTGGGCAGCGCCACCGACGCGGGACACCGAGATACCGGCGTTGATCGCGGGGCGGATACCTGCGTTGAAGAGGTCGGTTTCCAGGAAGATCTGACCGTCGGTAATCGAGATGACGTTGGTCGGAACGAAGGCGGAAACGTCGCCTGCTTGCGTTTCGATGACCGGCAGTGCAGTCAGCGAACCGGTCTTGCCCTTGACGGCACCATTGGTCAGCTTCTCGACCCAGGCAGCGGAAACGCGAGCAGCACGCTCGAGCAGGCGGGAGTGGAGATAGAACACGTCGCCCGGGTAGGCTTCACGGCCCGGCGGACGGCGCAGCAGCAGGGAAACCTGACGGTAGCCCCAGGCCTGCTTGGTCAAATCGTCATAAATGATCAGCGCGTCTTCACCGATGTCGCGGAAGTACTCACCCATCGTGCAGCCGGCGTACGGCGCCAGATACTGGAGGGCGGCGGATTCCGAGGCGGAAGCGGCGACGACGATGGTGTATTCCATGGCGCCGTGTTCTTCGAGCTTGCGCACGACGTTGGCGATGGTGGAAGCCTTCTGGCCGATGGCGACATAAACGCAGAAGAGGTTCTTGCCCTTCTGGTTGATGATCGCGTCGACAGCAACGGCGGTCTTGCCGGTCTGACGGTCGCCAATGATCAGTTCGCGCTGGCCGCGGCCAACCGGCACCATGGAGTCGACGCACTTCAGACCGGTCTGCACCGGCTGGGAAACGGACTGACGCCAGATGACGCCGGGCGCGACCTTTTCGATCTTGTCGGTCAGCTTGGCGTTGATCGGGCCTTTGCCGTCGATCGGCTGACCGAGGGAGTTGACCACGCGGCCGAGCAGTTCGGGACCAACGGGGACTTCCAGAATGCGCCCGGTCGTCTTGACCGTGTCGCCTTCGGAAATGTGTTCATAGGCACCAAGAACCACCGCGCCGACGGAGTCACGCTCGAGGTTGAGCGCCATGCCGAAGGTGTTGCCGGGGAATTCCAGCATTTCGCCCTGCATGACATCCTGCAGGCCGTGCACACGACAGATACCGTCGGTAACGGAAACTACCGTGCCCTGCGTGCGCACTTCCGATGCGCCTTGCAGGTTCTGGATCTTGCTCTTGATCAGTTCAGAAATTTCGGAAGGATTCAACTGCATGAAATTCTCCTAGTTGTTCAGCGCCGTAGCCATGGCGTCGAGCTTGCCGCGGACTGAAGCATCCAGCATCTGGTCGCCAACGATTACCTTGATGCCGCCAATCAGTGCGGAATCAACCGTCACCGAGGGTTCGAGGCGGGTCTTGAAAACCGCTTCGAGCTGGGGCACCAGGGCTTTCACCTGGGTATCGTCAATCGGGAAGGCCGAAATGATCTCAGCCTGCTTGGTACCTTCTTCGGCCCGCTTGTAACTTTCGTACAAGTCGCCAATTTCCGGCAACAGCCCCAGACGGTCATTGTTGGACAGCAGCTGGATGAAGTTCGCCAGCTCCGCATCTACCGCCGTACCGCAGGCAGACCGGAAAAGGTCGACCAGTTGCGGGGCCGCCACATTGGGATCACCGACAGCCGCACGGACTTCGGGATTGGCGGCCACCAGGGCGAGCGATGCAACCTGCTCGGCCCACTTGGCCAGATTGCCGCTTTCCTTTGCCGCCCGGAACAGGGCTTCGGCGTAAGGACGGGCGATAGTGACGGATTCAGCCATGGCTTACAGGTCCTGTTTCAGGGCGACCAGCATGTCGGCATGCGCGGACGCGTTGATTTCCTTGCGCAGGATCTTTTCGGCACCGGCAACGGCCAGCTCGGCGACACGTTCGCGCAGCTGCTGCTTGGCCCGTTCGACTTCCTGGTCGATTTCGGCCTTGGCACCGGCGACGACCTTGTCGGCCTCGACCTTGGCGTTGCCCTTGGCTTCCTCGACGATCTGCTGCGCACGCTTTTCGGCTTGGGCGACGAGTTCCGCGGATTTCTCCTTGGCTTCACGCAACGCATCGGCGGAACGCTTGGCTGCAAGCTCTTGTTCGTGCTTGCCGCGTTCTGCCGCAGCCAGGCCATCAGCGATCTGGGCTTGCCGGTCTGCCATCGCCTTTTGCAGCGGTGGCCAGACGTACTTCATCGTGATCCAGATGAAGATGGCGAACCAGATAGCCTGGCCAATCAGTGTAGCGTTGATATTCACGCTAACCTCCTGGTGAGTAGGGTTACAGGGGCGCGGTTATTACTTCAGCAGAGCCAGGAACGGGTTTGCGAAGAGCAGGAACAGAGCGATACCAACACCGATCATGGTCACGGCGTCGAGCAGACCGGCGACGATGAACATCTTGACTTGCAGCGTGGGGATCATTTCCGGCTGACGGGCAGCGCCTTCCAGGAAACGGCCGCCGAGGATACCGAAGCCGATGGCGGTGCCGAGAGCGCCGGCGCCGATCAGGATGGCCACGGCGATAGCGGTGTTGGAGAGAACGGTTGCGAGTTCCATGTTTACTCCTCAGTAAGGTAGGTTAATGCGGGGTTGAAATTAAAAACTACTGAAAAAACTGCGACAAACTTAGTGCGACTCTGCGGCCATCGACATGTACACGATGGTCAGCATCATGAATACGAAGGCTTGCAGGGTGATGATCAGGATGTGGAACAAAGCCCAGGGAAGCGCCAGGGGCAGTTGCCAGATGCCGAGCAGGGCGATCAGGATGAAGACCATTTCGCCAGCGTACATGTTGCCGAAAAGTCGCAGGGACAGCGAGATCGGGCGGGCGATTTCCTCGACGATACGGAACAGGAGATTGATCGGCGCGAGCTTGAGACCGAAGGGCACCGCAAAGACTTCATGCATGAAGTGACCGAAGCCCTTGATCTTCAAACCCATGAAGAGCGTGATGACGAAAACCGTCAGTGCCATGGCGAAGGTCAGGTTGGGGTCGGTGGTCGGGACGACTTTCAGGTAATCGACGCCGACGGCGGCTGCAGTGACCGGCAGGAAATCGACCGGAATCAGGTCCATCGCGTTCATTACGAAGACCCAGACGAAAATGGTGATGGCCAGCGGTGTGACCAGGGCGCTCTTGCCGTGGAAGGTGTCCTTGACCTGCTGGTCAACCATGCCGACGACCATTTCGATGAAGGACTGCAGGTTGCCCGGTACGCCGGAGGTTGCCTTGCTGGCGACCATGGCCATGAGGCCGAAGACAACCAGACCGAGAATGCCCGACACGAGCAGGGTGTCGAGGTGGAAGGTCCAGAATCCATGACAGTGACCGGTGGCGTCCTTGGCAGCGTCGGAGCAGACGGCCAAGTTGGTCAAGTGGTGTTGGATATAGCCCGATGTGGTCAGCGTGCCGCCTTCTGCGCTCATGTTTTCTCCGTTCAGCCTAGCGTTGCTTCAGCAGTGCCATCCAGTAGATGACGAAGGTTGATGTATACCCAAGAAAGAGCGGTAGCGCCGCGACTTCCTTGTACCCCCAAAACACCAGCGCAAACCCGGCAAGAGTCAGAGCAAACTTGAACCCTTCCCCGGCGGCCTGCGCCCGATAAACCTTGATCGGGTCGCTGCCCGAACTCATCCGCATGGCTCTCAGCACATAGCCGAGATTGGCGATGAATCCGATTGATCCCCCGATCAGAACGGAGAGCGCTGCATTTGCATCGACAAAGAGTCCGGCGCCTGCGGCCAGGACAATCGCCAGTGCCGCTTGCCGGCTGAGTATCCAGCTTACTTGCGAATGCACTGCATGCCTCGTTCAAAAACCTTGCGAGTGTAAACAAGTCTTACAGAAGAGTCAATTGTTGCGACGCACAAAACGAGGGTTTTCCCGTAGTCGACGCGGCTTCCGCGAAGCGCCATGCTTCAGGTCCGCAGACGTCCGATCAGGCCGTCGAGTTGGTCCAGGCTGCCGAATTCGATGGTTACCCGGCCGGCTCCTTTCCTGTTGGTGCGGATGGCGACACTGGCACCCAGAGCATCCGAGAGTTCTTCCTGCAGGCGCAGGAGGTCCCGGTCGACAGGCTTGTCGACATGTTTGACGGGGTTCTGTATCTGCTGGACAAGGCGTTCGGCTTCGCGCACCGAGAGACCCTTCTGGACGATGCGCTGGGCTACCGCGACCTGCTGGGCAGCGGGCAGCGGCAACAGGGCGCGGGCGTGGCCCATGTCCATCTTGCCGCTCATCAGCAGTTCCTGCACTGGCGCCGCCAGCTGCAGCAGGCGCAGCAGGTTGGAGGCGGCCGGGCGCGAGCGGCCGACGGCGTCGGCGGCCTGCTGGTGGGTCAGGCCGAACTCGTCGATCAGGCGCTGCAGGCCTTGGGCTTCTTCCAGCGGATTGAGATTCTCGCGCTGGATGTTCTCGATCAGCGCCATCGCCAGCGCCTGTTCGTCGGGGATGCTGCGCACCAGCACCGGGACTTCGGCGAGACCGGCTTGTTGTGCGGCACGCCAGCGCCGTTCGCCGGCGACAATTTCGTAGCGCTCGGCGCCTGGCGTGTTGTCCACTGCGCGCACCAGAATCGGCTGCATGACGCCCTGAGCCTTGATCGAAGCCGCCAGTTCGGCCAGCGATTCCGGGTCCATCTGCGTGCGTGGCTGGTATTTGCCCGGCTTCAGGCGCTCGACCGGCAGGTTGCGCAGTTCGTCGTCGGCTTTGGCGTCGCTGCCGGCGAGCAGTGCGTCGAGGCCGCGCCCCAATCCCTTCATCTTGATCATTGGGCAACCCTTTCGAGAATTTCCTGGGCGAGGGCGCTGTAAGCCTGCGCGCCTCGCGAGTTTTTATCAAAGGCGATGACCGGCTTGCCGTAGGACGGTGCTTCGGCCAGGCGCACATTGCGCGGCACGATGGTCTTGTAGACCTTGTCGCCAAAGTGGCTCTCCAGTTCGTTCGACACCTGCTGGGTGAGCGTGCTCTGGCCGTTGTACATGGTGCGCAGCAGGCCCTCGATTTCCAGGCGGGAATTGAGGTGGTGGCGCACCTTGCGCAGCGTCTCGACAAGGTCGGAAAGGCCTTCGAGCGCGTAGTACTCGCATTGCATCGGGATTAGCACCGAATCGGCGGCGACCAACGCGTTGACCGTCAGCATGTTGAGTGCCGGCGGGCAGTCGATGAGGACAAAGTCGTATTCATCGTGGTTCTGCTGGAGCGCCTTCTTGAGCCGGTATTCGCGCTGGTCGATCTCGATCAGCTCGACCTCGGCGCCAGCCAGTTCACGGTTGGCAGGCAGGATGTCGAAGGCGAAGTCGGTCCGGATGCACACTTCGGTCAGTGTCGCGGCACCGATCAGCAGCTGGTAGACGGTCGGCAGCGCCTCCTTTTTTGTGATGCCGGCGCCGGTTGTCGCGTTGCCCTGCGGGTCCATGTCGATCAGCAGTACGCGCTGGCCTTCGGCGCCGAGCGAGGCGGCGAGGTTGACGGCGGTGGTCGTCTTGCCGACGCCGCCCTTCTGGTTGGTGATGGCGAGTACTTTCATTGGCCCGCTTTCAGGATGATCAGATGTCTTTCGGCGTCGAGGCCCGGCACGTGCAGGGGGATGATCTGTTCGACAACGATGTCGGCCGGCAGGGCGGCAATTTCGTCGTCGGGGCGGATGCCCTTCATCGCCAGCCAGTGGCCGCCGGGGGCCAGCAGGTGGCGGGTGAGTTCGACGAAGAGCTTGAGTTCGGCGAAGGCGCGCGAACTGATCTGCGCGTACTGGCCAGTCATTTCCTCGACGCGGGCGTGGTCGATGGCAACATTCTTCAGCCCCAGCTGGATTGCTGCCTGTTGCAGGAAGCTTGCCTTCTTCTGCACGGTGTCGACCATGCGCACCGCCAGCTGCGGCCGGGCGATGGCCAGCGGGATGCCGGGCAGGCCGCCGCCGGAGCCGACGTCGAGCAGCGCACCGCTGCCGACATGCGGGAGGATCGCCAGCGAATCGAGCAGGTGGTGCGAGATGGCTTGTTCCGGATCGCGCAGTGCGGTCAGGTTGTAGGTTTTGTTCCACTTCAGCAGCAGGTCGCGAAAGGCGAGCAGTTGCTGCTGGGCGGCATCCGGCAGGTCAAGGCCGAGTTCGGTGAGGCCGCTGGCGAGGGTGGTCGTACTCATGCGGCTTGCGACAGCTTGAAGCGTTTCAGGTGGATCAGCAGCAGCGAGATTGCCGCGGGCGTGATGCCCTGGATGCGCGAGGCCTGACCGATGGTCTGCGGCTTGTGCTGGTTGAGCTTCTGCTTGACCTCGTTGGACAGGCCGGCCACCGACGCGTAATCGAGATCGGCAGGGAGCACGGTGTTCTCGTAGCCGGCGGACTTGGCGACTTCCTCGGCCTGGCGGTCGATGTAGCCCTGGTATTTGGCGGAGATCTCGAGCTGCTCGACGACGGTTTCGTCGATTTCAGGAAAATTCTGCGGCCGGCCATCGATTTCCAGCGAAATCAGGCTGCCGTAGCTGACTTCCGGCCGGCGCAGCAGCTCGAAGAGGTTGTACTCGTGGTCGATGGCCTTGCCGAGCACGCGGTGGCAATCCTCGGCGCTGACGATCTTCGGGTTGATCCAGGTCGATTTCAGGCGTTCCTGTTCGCCGGCGATCGCGTCGCGCTTGCGGCAGAAGGCCGCCCAGCGGACGTCGTCGACCAGACCGAGCGCCCTGCCCTGCTCGGTCAGGCGCAGGTCGGCGTTGTCCTCGCGCAGGCTCAGCCGGTATTCGGCACGGCTGGTGAACATCCGGTAGGGATCGGATACGCCGCGCGTGATCAGGTCGTCGACCAGCACACCGAGGTAGGCCTCGTTGCGCTTCGGGCACCAGCCGTCGCGGCCGCGGACGTAATTCACCGCGTTGATGCCGGCGAGCAGGCCCTGCGCCGCCGCTTCCTCGTAGCCGGTGGTGCCGTTGATCTGGCCGGCGAAGAACAGGCCGTTGATCGCCTTGCTCTCCAGCGTGTCCTTGAGGCCGCGCGGGTCGTAGAAATCGTATTCGATGGCGTAGCCCGGGCGCAGGATATGCACGTTCTCCATGCCGCGGATCGAGCGCACCAGCGCCAGCTGGATGTCGAAGGGCAGGCTGGTGGACACGCCGTTCGGGTAGATTTCGTGCGTGGTCAGGCCTTCCGGTTCGAGGAAGACGTTGTGCTGGTTCTTGTCGGCGAAGCGGTGGATCTTGTCCTCGATCGACGGGCAGTAGCGCGGGCCGACGCCCTCGATGACGCCGGTGTACATCGGCGAGCGGTCCAGTCCGCTGCGGATGATGTCGTGCGTTTTCTCGTTGGTCTCGGTGATCCAGCACGGCAATTGGCGCGGGTGCTGCGCCGCGTTGCCGAGGAAGGAAAACACCGGCAGCGGATCGTCCGAGTGCTGCTCTTCCATCACCGAGAAGTCGATGGTCTTGCCGTCCAGGCGCGGCGGCGTGCCGGTCTTCAGGCGGCCTTGCGGCAGGTTCAGTTCCTTCAGACGCGCGGCCAGCGACACCGACGGCGGATCGCCCATGCGTCCGCCGGTGTAGTTTTCCAGCCCGACGTGGATCTTGCCGTTGAGGAAGGTGCCGGCGGTGAGCACGACGGCCTCGGCCATGAAGCGGATGCCGAGCTGGGTGACTGCGCCGCACACCTTGTCGCCTTCGACGATGAGGTCGTCGCAGGCCTGCGCGAAGATGGTCAGGTTCGGCTGGTTCTCCAGGCGTGTGCGGATCGCCTGCTTGTACAGCACGCGGTCGGCCTGGGCGCGCGTGGCGCGGACTGCCGGACCCTTGGAGGCATTGAGGATGCGGAACTGGATGCCAGCCTCGTCGGTCGCCGCCGCCATGGCGCCGCCCAGTGCATCGACTTCGCGCACCAGATGGCCCTTGCCGATGCCGCCGATCGACGGGTTGCAGCTCATCGCCCCGAGCGTGTCGAGGTTGTGCGTCAGCAGCAGGGTGTTCGTCCCGGCCCGCGCTGCGGCGAGCGCAGCTTCGGTGCCGGCATGGCCGCCGCCGACGACGATGACATCGAAACGGGTGGGATAAAGCATGATTCCGGGCCTTGCTGCAGTGCGGTAGCGGACCGCGGATTTTACGTCAGGGCGCTGAAATTTCGAAGTTTTTCGGGGTTGCCTTGCTGTCACTGGCGAAGTGCAGTAAGTTGCAGCGCATACGCCTAATCGCCCAAGTCCCATGAATCCCCTCGATAACGAAGAGATGCTGCTGGTTCTCCAGCAGACACTCACCAAGAAACGGGTATTGATTGTCGACCGCCACTCACCGGCGCGTGATTCGATGCGCCTGATGCTTGGTGCCATTGGCGTCACTGCCGTGCATGGCGCCGGCAATTCGGCCGAGGTGATCCGCCAGGTCAAGGGCAATCGCTTCGACATCATCCTTTCCGACTTCGTCCTCGACGATGGGCGCGATGGCCAGCAACTGCTCGAAGAGTTGCGTCATGCCCACCTGATTCCGTTGTCGACCGTCTATCTGATCATCACCAGCGAGCGCAGCTACACCAACGTCGTCGCGCTGGCCGAGCTGGCGCCTGACGATTACCTGATCAAGCCGTTCACCGCCGAACAGTTGCAGGCCCGCTTGGTCAGGGCCATCTACAAGAAGCATGTGCTGCGCAAGATCTACGAACAGATCGAGCGTGGGGCGCTGCAGGAGGCCATTGCCGCCTGCGATCGCGTCATCCAGCAGCAACCGCTGTACATGTACGACGCGTTGCGCTTCAAGGGTGAGCTGCTGCATAACCTGGGACGGAGCGCCGAAGCGGAGGAGGTCTTCCGCCGCGTGCTGGAAGGGCGGGTCGTCCCCTGGGCGAAGATGGGGCTGGCCATGGCCCTGCATGACCGGGGGGCACTTGATGAAGCCGAGCAACTGGCCGATCAGGTGACCCAGGAGGCGCCCAATTTTCTCTCGGCCTACGATTTCCTGGCGTCCGTGTACGAAGCCAAGGGCAAGCTGCAGGCGGCACAGCAGGTTCTGCAGCGGGCCGTTGACGCTTCACCGCACAATACCGTGCGGCAGCGTCTGGTCGGTGATGTCGCGGCCCGTAACAAGGATTTTCTGGCAGCCGAGAAAGCCTATGGCAAGGTCATTGAACGCAACAAGGGCTCCAGCCTGCGCAGCGTTGACGATTTCGCCAATCTTTCCCGCGTGCTGGTCGAACGGGGCGACATCGCGGCGTCGCGCAAGATCACGACGGAAATGAAGCGTGAATGGCGGGGCGACAAGCAGGCCGAACTGGCCGCCCTGATCGGCGAAAGCCTGTGCCTGAGCCACGAAGGTGCACCGGACAAGGCGAAGCAGCTGGTTGCCCAGGCACTTGAACTGCAGCAGGAAGTTGCCGCCGACGGAAAGGTGCGCGGCAAGCCTGTCTCGCAACGGCTTGCCGTCGATCTGGCGCATGCCTGCTATGCGACGGGGCGCCAGGACGACGGACAGAAGATCATGCGTCAGGTGGCCGCGGAGAATCACGAGGACACGCACCTGATCGATCACATCACCGAGGTCTTCAAGAAGACCGGCCAGCCGGATGCCGGCAAGGCATTGCTCGACCAGGTCGGCCGCGAGATCGTCGATCTCAACAACAAGGGGGTGCTGGCGGCGCGCAACGGCGATTTCGAGGGCTCGGTGCGCCTGCTGATCCAGGCGGTGGAGCAGGTGCCCAACCTGCAATTCCTGGTCAATGCTGCCAAGGCCATCTATACACTGATGGACAAGAAGGGCTGGGATCCCGAGCTGGCCGCCAAGGCCCAGGATTACCTGCTGCGGGCGCAGCGCAAGGACCGCAAGAGCGCCAAGGTGGCGTCGGCGCGCGAACTCTTCGTTGCCGTCGCCAGGAAGTACGACATGCCCACCGACCTTCAGGAGTAAGGTCCAGCAACATCCTGATACGACTTGACACCCGGCACCGGTAGTTCGCCGGGGCGCCCGGTGCGTTAATGAATCATCGGTCCATGGCGTCGCCGTGTGACCGGATCATTGTTCCGGGAGTCGAAGATGTTCAGTCAATTGCGTTTCCTTGGTGGTTTGCTGGCGTTCCTGCCTTTGCTCGTGCCGGCCGCCGCCCTGGCCGATCCGCCGGCGCGGATCGGTCGTCTGGCCGTGATCGAAAATGCCGTCGAGTTTCGCCTGGCGCGTGGCGAAGAGGCTGTTCCGGCAACGCCCAACTGGCCGATCAGCAACGGGGCCGTGCTGGAAACCGGTGAACGTGGCCGTGCCGAGGTCTGGATCGACTCGACAGCCTTCCGGCTGGGCGACGACAGCCGCGTCGAATTCAGCGTCATCGACGATGAGCGGGTGGATATCGAAGTTGCCGCCGGCAGCCTTGGCGTCAGCATCATGGATGCCGGGCAGGCTGCCGATTTGCGCTTGCGCCTGGCGGACGGTCGCGTCAGTTTCGCGGTTGCCGGGCGCTATCGCCTCGATGTGTGGTCCGACCGCAGTGAACTGACCACCCTGGCCGGTCTGGCCAGCATCGAGCACAGTGGCGGGCGGACACAGGTGGCGGCCGGCAGCAAGGCCACACTGTTTGCCGACGGCACGCTGCGCGTTGCCGGCAGCGATCGCCCGGATACCTTCGACCGCTGGGTTGCCGAACGCGAAAATGCCACGCTGGCCAGCGTTTCCCGAAGCCATGTGTCGCCCTACATGACCGGTTATCAGGATCTCGACAGCTACGGCGACTGGAACAGTCATGCCGAGTACGGCAGTGTCTGGTATCCGCGTGCCGTCGCCAGCGACTGGGCTCCTTACCGCTTCGGACGCTGGGCCTGGGTCGCTCCCTGGGGATGGACCTGGATCGATGCCGCACCGTGGGGTTTTGCTCCCTTCCACTATGGACGCTGGGTGCTGATCCATGGCCGCTGGGCCTGGGTGCCAGGGCGGCGGACCGAGCGGCCGGTCTATGCGCCGGCACTGGTGGCCTGGATCGGCAATCCGGGCTGGAGCGTCAGCTTCAGTTTCGGCGCCGCGCCGGCCGTCGGCTGGTTTCCGCTGGCGCCACGGGAAGTCTATGTGCCCCACTATCGCTACAGTCCGACCTATATCCGGCGCATCAATGTCACCCACGTGCACAACGTCACCGTCATCGACCATGCGGCCCGCGGCGGACGTCACGAACACTTCATGCACCGCGGCAGTCCGCAGGCGGTGACGGTGGTCCCGGCCAGTCGCCTGCGCGAGGGACGGGAGATCAATGAACGCGAGTTCCGGCGTATCGACCGCCACGAACTGGGCCGGGCCCCGGCAAGCAGCGCGGACGGCAGGGAGTGGCTGGCGCCGACGCCCGAGGCACGGCGGCCGCGTTCCGATGATCGACGCCAACGCATGTCGCCGGATAGCCGGCGCGATGACGGACGTCCTGTCGCGGAGGATCGCCCGGAGCGGCGGATGGAAGCGCCATCCCGGCAGCCGGGGGCGGGCAGTCGCGAAATGCCGGCGACCCGGCGCGAGTGGCGTGGCGATGGTGCGCCGGAAACCCTGGGTTCGCCACGCGGGCGGGAGCCGCGCGATGCGTGGCGTGAGGAGTGGCGCAACAATCGGGACAGCAGGCGTGACGATGTCTTCCCAGCGGATCGCGGGCGGGAGCCGGCAGGCCGGCCGTCGGTTGTGACACCGCAGATGGCGCCCGGGCATCCCTTACCGCCGGTCGAACGCGAGCGCTGGCCAGAGCGG
>WBUO01000304.1 GCA_008933675.1 Dechloromonas sp. | reverse complement strand
GCTACATTTCTTATAGGGTAGCTGCCACCGGCAACGTGGACGAGACCTCGCTCGAAGCCGGCAACTCTCGGGAGGTAATCTTCCAACATTACCGTGAACTGGTGACAAAACAGGACGGAGAGCAGTGGTTCAAGTTGAGTCCAGTCGTTGTCAAAAAATGGAGCGAAAAGAAATCGATTAGCGCGGTTCGCTCCAAAGCGCCGAAGGAGAAAGCGACCCAAGAGGCAGTGTAGCTCGAAGCATGCACGCGCCTAAACGGCTTCAAGCAACGGGTATCGATGGGTATCAAAACAGCTACGTTTCTCAAGCCACGCAACGAACGCAGCGCGGGGGAACAGCTTTTTGCGACTAGAGATATGGACATGAGGAATACCACAGCGTCGGACGGTTTCCCAAAAAGTTGAGCGATTGGGAATACGCAGAAACGCAGCGACCTCACGCGACGTCAGCATTGGAGCGCTGGGCAGTGATTCCTGAAGGGCTGGTCCGTTCCGCGGCATTTTCTGTAGCTAGACTCGTTAGTCGCCGATGGGGATTTCAGCACCAGCCACCATCTTTGGGCTCCGTCCGTGCACGTGCCACCCTGCCCCACCGACCCGATGGCCCAAGAACCCAAGGGCCCATGGTCTCATAAGCCATAGAGCCACAAGCTCTTGGCTGATCGCCGCTAACGCGGCTAAAATCAATAGGATTAACGGCATTTTGGTTAGACGTGCTAGACGTCATCAGGAAATACGGATGTTAGGATGGGCCTGTTCTGAGGGCTAATTTGGCTAAGATCGGCGCCCTATTCCCCGCGGTCACTCCACCCCGCGCCCGAAGGGATGACACTTGTGACAGCGTTCCCATAAACTTTCTATATACGGAGATTTTTTCTATATAGAAAAGTTTACGGGAGACGCGTCACAAGTGTCACTGACTCCGGGCTAGACGGCGACCCCCTCGGGCTGATTAACGCCACCAAAGGAGACGCGCACCGGGAGGCGTGTTAGGGTCCTGAATGATCGAAAGTCACCGTCTTGGGGACTTTTCAAGTCCATGAAGATGCCCTCCCATCCACGAATACCTGCGGACCGATGAGGTTTGAGCCCTTTGCCTTCAAGGAAGGCTCGGAATCGTTTCGCCTGAACGGGTGTCGCACCCTGTTCCTTGCACCATCTTTCATAGTGCCATCGGATCAGTCCCCCGCCTGTCTGTCCCCCGGGCATCATCTTGCCGTCAGTCGCCATCAATTCTGACCACCACTCACCGAGAAGATCTTGTTTTTCGCGATATTCGTTGGTGATGGCCATGACGCTATCTGGCACCGCAAGTCCCACGCGACCGCCGCCTCGCCGCTGCCAGTCCAAGCAGCCCTTGAGGCACCAAGACAGCAGGGCAGAACGGGCGCCAGGATCGTTAGCCAAAGCCTCCTTTACCCTCGGGTCACGCTTTTCAACGGGAACGACCTCGAAATGCACCTTAATGACCCGCCGCCAGATACCCGTGTCGTCGCTTTCAGCCTTGGGATCATAATTGGAAACCAACCATAGCTTCCACGTTTGAACGAAGTTAACAGGATCCTTGTAAAGCGGCCGGGCTGTAAGCGATTCCTTGCCTGTAAGCTCCTTGACGGTGCCAGCATCCAGCTTTGCTGACTGATCGCCTTCGGAAGCGTATGCCAACCGGGCCCCGCGCAATGAGATCAAATCCGGTGATGCACTACCCGGAGACCTTCCATTCTTGCTTAAGCAAAACGATTCAAAGCGAAGTTTTACCGCATAGTCGCCTAACATCGAAGCAATCGCTTCGATGCCCGTCGTCTTGGAACTGGCCCCATCGCCTTGAAGCAAGAACAGCGACTCAGCGGATGCGTCGCCTGTTAACGCTGCGCCAAAGCACCGGGCTATGAAGTCCGCCATTTCTGGTGAACACGACCGGATGTGCTCGAGGTACTTCTCAAGCATGGGATGCGTTGCATCTGGGACGTATGCCACAGGCGCCAGTTTTGTGATGTAATCATCTTTTCGATGAGGCCGCAGTTGCCCCGTCCTGAGATCTAGCGTGCCATTTTGGACGTTCAGCAACCATTGATCCCGATCCAGTTCGCACGCATCAATGCGCAACGACGCATCCGTTTTGGCCAACTCAACGGCAGCCCGAAGGTGTGACCCACTCTCAAGCGCTAATGCAGTAGAGAACTTTTTCTTGAGAAACCGGTCGTCAGGATTCCCGGCCAACTTTGCTGACCAATAAAGCACCCAGTTTCGGGCCGTGCGTTTCGCTAGCTCCATGGCCTCTGCCTCACCGCCTGGCGCCCATCTCTGCTCATCCCACACCAACCACTCGACCCCCGGGCAGTATCGTAGGGTCGCCTTTGCTGCCGCGACAAACCTGAGGGATGCATCGAGGTCAGTAGCGAAATCTTTGTTAGTAGGATTCTCGTGAACATCGGGAATCGGTTGCGCTTCAGGGTTAGTTTCCATGGGGAGAGACGAAGAGAGCGGTTTGAATGGCGCCATTGTCCCGACGCGCGTTCGGCGTACGGACCAATTGGCACGGGTTAAAGGTCGCCTTGTCAGCCCCAAGGGCAGCCACGTAGCGGCGAAAGCGCATAACTACCTCTGGGCCCATCGACCGCACGTCGTACCAGCCGTGCAGCGATTTATTCCCAGAGAAGACAACCAGCCGGAGCTTGGCCATACCGGCCAAGTGAAGATGAATCTTGGCCTGCTCTTCGAGCGCGCCTTGGTCGAACTCGACCACCTGATAGGTCAGCGGGCCCGTGTTAGCCAAGCAGCGACGGGATACACGACCCTCACTTGTAAGGCCCGTCGAAGCAGACATTGGATTCGGAACGATGAACTGATGCGCGTGCTCCCGGCCCCTAAACGCATCGCGCGTGTCGGTAACCGCAGTAGGCAAGCTTGAGGCAAGGCACAGCAGGTCCATGGGCGCGAAAAGCCGATCGATAATGGCCCCCGTAGCCATTGCCTCTGGATGAGGCACCGAAAGGGCTCTAAACGTGTCTAGGGAACCTGCTGCGTAGGCGGTCAGCTTCGCAATACGTCTGGCGTCAGGCTCGGGCCACTTAGGACCAGCTGGGATGTAGCTGTCAGTGACTCGAGTCACAGCGCGCTCAATTTCCCGATCCGTTATGCGACGGTAATAGCTCTTAAACCATGTCTCGAGCACGAGCCTGCGCTCGCATTCATCGAACCCGGCCCTTAGCAGCCTCCCTGACATGCGGAAGAGCTCTGCCGGGCTATCGTGATACTTCGGTTTGTCACGGAGAGCAGACAGCACGTGGGGCGGCAATTTGGCTTCGAGTCTAGTTCGAAGCGCCTCTGGTAGTGAATCGTACGGTGAGGAGAAGACTTTCATCGCTGGTAGGTCGCTGGGTTAACACGATGGGACGCCTCGAAGGCATTTACGTCCTCGAGGTTGATGCGCAGCCGGCCGCCGAAGCGGATGGCAGGAAGGTGGCCGGAGCGGATAATCCGCCGGACCGATTCTGGATGGAGGTCCCAGCGACTTTGCAGCGCTGCGACGTCGATGTAGTGAGGATTGGTTGGCATTGTATGAATGAGACGCGCGGATTCATTCCGTTGGTCTCCGCGAGAGATTACGTCACCGAGTTTGGGCGAATCGGAAATCGCGCACAAAAATGGCCTTAAATCGTGTCCTTCTCTGATCTATTTTTTCTTTTAGTATCCATTTATCCGTTACTTCCAAATGTGAAACGCCTTACGAAGTGCAGGACGTTTAAAGCGGGCATTTCCACGAAAATTCCCGAAACTGAATCGTCTGACTTGCCGTGACTTCCCGTTCAGACGGCGCTCCCTCCCCTACCTCCGAGACCGAACGAAATCCCAATCGGGAACACTCAGCCGAAACCACCGAACATCTGTTTTATATCGTCCAACCGTGCAGGCCGCGAGGGTTTTTGTTCGAAAAACTTTATCTGCTGAATTCTAATTCAGTTTCACTGCCGTCCCATAGCGGCTGAGCAATAGCAGGTTTTTGCGGTCTTGCCCAAGGGAAGACCGGTGTGGAAGGCACGGGATGCGATTCAGGATTTTGGTGTGTGGAGACGGTGTTGCGTCGGGAGGTTTCACGTCTGCTGTCCCATGAGATAGGCGCTGAAGCCCGGCAGTGCACTCTGCCGGGGCGGAGCGAGCGCTCCGCCGCACCCGCCGGCTGTCCCATAGCGCTGGAGCAGTTCGGCGACGTCGCGGGGCAGCCACAGCGCGGCGCGCAGGAGCGTGAGCAACCGCGCGAAGCTGTGGGGCCAGCGGCTGCACCAGGCTTGGAAGCGCAGGAGCACATAGACCAGCAGCGCCATCCAGACCTGCCACTTGACGGCATTGGCGTTGTGGCCGAGGAAGTCGGCCAGCTGCAGGGTCTGCTTGACCTGCTTGAAGAACACCTCGATCTGCCAGCGGCAGCGGTAGAGGTCGGCGACGCTGCCGCCGGACCATTCGAGGTTGTTGGTCAGGAAAACCATGACGCGCTCCTCGCCGTCGAGTTCGACCCGGGCGGTCACCCGCCGCAGCACGCCGGGGTAGTCCTGCCGGGCATAATGGCCCTTGAGCACGATAAGTTCGTCCTTGAGGACGCGCGGATCGACGCCCCGGGGCAGGCGCCGCCTGACCCGGGGCGTCGATCCGCGCGTCCTCAAGGACGAACTTATCG
>WBUO01000303.1 GCA_008933675.1 Dechloromonas sp. | reverse complement strand
CAGCGGTAGCGCCCGCCGCCACGGCCCCGCTGGCCCTCGCCCTGCCGCCAGTCGTCGAACTGCAGTCGGCGCGCGGAATCGAAAGCGGCGATGCGCAGGTGCCGGTCCGTTATGTGGTCCGGAGCCCGGCCGATGCGCCGCTCAAGGACGTCAAATTCCGCGTCAACGGCAAGCTCGAGCGCAGCATCAAGACCCGCTCGCTGCGCGCCGTCGACGGGACCATTTACGAGGCCATCGTCCCGGTGCCGCCCAAGGATTCCGAAATCCTGCTGATTGCCGAGAACAAGCACGCCAAGTCCGACCCGATCAGCATCACCGTCCGCCGGCCGCTGCGCGTCGGCGGCAAGCCGCTCTATCTGGAACGCTACGAAACGCTCTACGTACTGGTCATCGCCATCAACAAGTATCCGGGTGACAACGCCCTGAAGCTGCCGGTCAAGGATGCCAGCGATTTCCGCCAGCAGATGGTGCGCATTGCCAATCCGCCGGCCGACAAGCAACGTCTTTACGAACGCGCGGAAATGCGTGTCCTGATCGACGAGGAAGCGACGCTCGACAAGGTACGCGACGGCCTCAAGTGGTTGCGCGACAAGGTCGGCGAGAAGGATGCCGGCGTCGTTTTCCTGGCCGGCCATGGCACCTCCCAGGAGCGCTCCTACTTCTTCGTTCCCTACCGCAGCACCGACATCGGCAAGCGCGACGACTGGCTGCCCGGCAGCGAGATCGTCCAGACGCTGCAAAGCCTGCCCGGGCGCGCCATGTTCTTCCTCGACACCTGTCATGCCGGCGCCTTCGCCAACCAGGCCAATGTCGCCGGCACGGTCAACCAGGTCGACGAGGAAAGGGGCGTCATCATCTTCGCCTCCGCCACCGCCAGGGAACTCGCCCAGGAAACCGACGAATGGGGCAACGGTGCCTTCACCAAGGCGCTGATCGAAGGCTTCCGCGGCGGCGCCGAAGATCCGCGCGACAAGCTCGTCTACCCGACCACGCTGAAGCGCTACGTGACGCGCCGGGTGCGCGAACTGACCGACAATCAGCAACGCCCCTATGTCAGCGACCAGGGCGTCGACGACCCGATCGCGGCCGTCGTCCAGTAACAGGGCGCCCCGTTCATGACAGCCAGGCACAACCAGGGCGCCCTTGCCTCGGCGATGAGCGGCGTCTGCCTGCTTGCCGCCTGTGCCACCAATCCCGACGGCAGCTACAGCATCGATGCCCGGGCCGCCGGGGCGCTGATCGGTGCCGCCGCCGGCTGCGCCATCGGCAGTGCCGCCAAGGGCTCGAAGGGTTGCGTTGCCGGAGCCGTGGTCGGCGCCGCCACCGGCTTCCTGATCGGCTGGTACTTCGAATCGCGCAAGACGGCCAATGCACAGCAGGTCAATGGCGAATACGAGCAGGCGGGCAAAAGGCAGCGCAATGTCGCGACACCGCCCAGGGACCAGATCGTGCCGGCCCGTTTCGACAGCCGGGTCAGCACCGGCCGCCCCGGCAGCAGCGGCGAGCGCGAGATCCAGGTGACCTCGAACACCGACCTGATCGGCTACGGCGACCGGGTTCCGGAAGTCGAGCAGCGCTACGCCATCTACGACGAGCGCAACAACCTGGTTGAGGAAAGGACCGAGCAGCTGGCCGGCGTGGACGGTGCCGGCCGCTATCAGACCGACTCCCGCTTCACTTTGCCGGCAGAGGCAAAGGGCAAACGCTACACGGTGAAGACGACGCTCGTCAGCGACGCCCGGGTGTACAAGGAAAACGCCTACAAGGTCTCGTTCGACGACGGTCAGCCGCTGCGCCTGGCCCGCCTGTACTGAAGCCCGTCAATCGAGCAGCATCGCCTCGCGCAGCGCCGCCGGCAGCAGCTTGCGGTGCCAGAAATCCTCATGGCCGAAATGGTGTTCGACGCGGATGGCGCAGCCCTTGTCCAGCGCCAGCTGCGTCGGCTTGCCGCCGGCCCGCAAGCCGGCTGCATCCATCCGCTTGCCGAGCGCCACGCCGGATAGACCGAACGGCTTGGCGATCTCGGTGATCTTCATCCACACGGCACGATCGAGCGGCTGCGGCGCTACGATCCCGATCGCCCGTTTCGAAAGCGCATCGGCCTCGCCGTTTTCCTCCCGCGGAATCCAGCGCAGCGTGACCTGCGGAATCTGCGCCTTGAGCTCAAGCACCGTCTTGCACAGCGGCACCAGCGACGGCGCATTGATCAGCCACTCGCCATTGACCTGGCGGATCACCAGCTGGCTGTCGCCATGCACCACCAGGTTTTGCACACCGGCCTCGACTGCGGCGTCGAGCACCGCCATCAGCGCACAGTATTCGGCCTCGTTGTTGGTCCCCTCGCCGATTTCCTCGGCGATCTCGATCAACTGCCCGGCCGGCCCGCGAAGCACCGCCCCGATACCGCGGATACCGGGGTTGGTGTGCTTCGTCGCGCCATCGAACCAGGCTTGCCAGCTTGCGTTGTCCATTCGTTCGCTCTCCTTCGATAGCCGAATGCTAGCCGCTCGGCAGCGGGAACGCACCCCGTCCGGAATCATGCCGGCATGCTGCCGACGACACCGGCGACGCAGGCCAGCACGGCTGGCCGTACGCCGGGCGCCATGGCCACGGCCGCCTTGCCTTATCATTGCCGCCATCATGAAGATCCTGATCGTCGACGACGAACCGGCCATCGCCGATACGCTGAGCTACGCGTTGCGCGCCGAGGGCTTTGCCACCGAGTGCTGCACGCTGGGCGGCGAGGCGCTGACGCGGCTGCAACAGGGCGGCGTCGATTTCGTCGTCCTCGACGTGGGCCTGCCCGACATCACCGGCTTCGATGTCTGCCGGGCGCTACGCCGCAACTCCGACCTGCCGGTGCTGTTCCTGACCGCCCGTTCCGACGAGGTCGACCGCATCGTCGGCCTCGAATTGGGCGGCGACGACTACGTCACCAAGCCGTTCAGCCCGCGCGAGGTCGCCTCGCGGGTGCGCGCCATCCTGCGCCGCCTGCACGCCAACGGCGAATCTCGCGGTCAACCTGAAAAACCGGCGAAATTCGCCGTCGACCGTGACGGCCTGCGCATCGCCTACCACGGCCACTGGCTGGCGCTGACCCGCTACGAATACCTGCTGCTGGCGCTGCTGCTCGAACGCCCGGGACGCATCCTGAGCCGCCCGCAGATCATGGCGGCGGTCTGGCAGGACGACGGCGAAAGCCTGGAGCGCACCGTCGACACCCACATCAAGACGCTGCGCGGCAAGCTGCGCGCGGTGCGCGACGACGAGGTCATCCTCACCCATCGCGGCCTCGGCTACAGCCTGGCGGCCTGAGCGTGAACATCTCGGTCCGCCTGTTTTTCGGCTACTTTCTGGTGGTCGGGCTGGCCGCCTGGTTCGTGCTCTACACCTTCGTCAAGGAGAGCGAGCCGAGCATCCGCCAGGCCACCGAGGAAAGCCTGGTCGACAGCGCCAACCTGCTCGCCGAACTGGCCGCCGGCGAACTCGCCGCCGGGCGCATCGAGGACGGCGCCTTCGCCAAAGCCGTCGCCGCCGCACTGCAGCGCCATCCGAATGCCGAGATCTACGGCATCAGGAAAGACAGCGTCGACCTGCGCATCTACCTCACCGACGCGCGCGGCGTCGTCGTCTACGACTCGGCCGGGCAAGCCAGGGGCGAGGATTTTTCCCAATGGAACGACGTCGCCCGCGTCCTGCGCGGCGAATACGGCGCCCGCCAGAGCCGCTACGACGCCAACGACCCGCGCACCTCGGTCATGCACGTTGCCGCACCGGTGCGCCGCGACGGCCAGTTGATCGGCGTCGTCTCGCTGGCCAAGCCGATGACCTCGATCGCCCCCTTCGTCGACCGCGCCACCGACCGCGTGCGCGCCTCCGGCCTGACGCTGCTGCTGGCGACGGCGGTGATCGGCCTGGTGTTCACCGCCTGGCTCAGCTGGTCGATCCACCGCCTGCGCGACTACGCCCGCGCCGTCAGCGAAGGGCAGAAGGCCGAACCGCCGAGCGGCGGCGGCCGGCAACTATCCGAACTGGCGCAGGCGCTGGCGACGATGCGCGAAAAGCTCGAAGGCAAGCAGTACGTAGAACGCTACGTGCAGAACCTGGCGCACGAGATGAAAAGCCCGCTGACGGCGGTGATCGGCGCCGCCGAAATCCTCGAGGACGAGCTACCTGAAGAAGACCGCCGCCGCTTCGCCGCCAGCATCGGCGAACAGGCCGGACGGCTACGCGACATCATCGAACGCATGCTGCAACTCGCCCGCGTCGAACAACTGCAGGCTCCTGGCGCCAATCTGACGGTCGACCTCGCCGAATTGCTGAAAACCGCCGTCGCCGAGCGCCAACTGGCACTCGCCGCGCGTAACCTGCACTGCGTGATCGACGCCGAACCGGGCATCACCCTCAACGGCGACGCCTTCCTGCTGCGCCAGGCCGTCCTCAACCTGCTCGACAACGCCATCGAGTTCTCGCCCGACGGCGGTGAAATCGCGCTGACTCTCCGTTCAACCGCAGAATCCGCCGAAATCCGCATCCGCGACCACGGCGCCGGCGCCCCCGACTACGCCCTGGCACAACTCTTCAATCGCTTCTACTCCCTGCCCCGACCGGCGACGGGGAAGAAGAGCACAGGACTGGGGCTGGCGCTGGTGCGGGAGGTGGCGAGGTTGCATGGTGGGGAGG
>WBUO01000302.1 GCA_008933675.1 Dechloromonas sp. | reverse complement strand
AAATGCGAAGTTGATGGTCATCATTTCGGCTACCGGGCGCAAGCCAGCCATCGCCGCGCCGACGGCGACACCCGCAATCGCCATTTCGCTAATCGGGGTATCGCGCACCCGTTTTGCGCCGAATTCTTCCAGCATGTTGTGGGTAACGCGATGCGTCCCCTGCCACTGGCCGACTTCTTCGCCCATCACGAACACACGCTCATCCCGGAGCATTTCTTCACGGAGCGCGCTGCGGAGTGCCTCGCGCATGGGGAGCATCTTTTCAGACATCAGAGATCAGTCTCCAGTTATCAGTTGCCAGTTGTCAGTTTTTGGTTATTGGTTTTTAGTTATGGGTTCTGATGACCGATAACTGAAAACCAAATCCCGATCCTGCACCACTGGATACATGGTTATACGTAAACGTGGCTAATCAGGTCTTCGTAGGTCGGGTCGGGACTGTTGATAGCGAATTCAACTGACTCGGCTACCACCGCATCCGACTCGCGTTCCAGCCGTTTGATTTCCGGCAGCACGTTCTTGAACTTGTCGTTCAGGTAGCGGTACAAAAGCTGGATGGGGTCTTTTTTCTCCACCCATTCCTTGAGTTCGGCTTCCAGACGTTTATCGTAGGAACGGTCAGATACACCGTGTCCTTTGTAGCGATAGGTCATGGATTCGATCAAAACCGGGCCGTTCTTGCGGGCGTATGCCACCGCTTCCGAAACGCAGTTGTAGACCGCGATCACATCCTGACCATCCACGCGCCCCATATCTTTCATGCCATAGGCAATAGCGCGTTTGTGCAGCTCGGTCTGGCCGCTGGAATCCTCGATGCGCGTACCCATGCCGACCAGATTGTTTTCGATAATCCAGACGACGGGTAAATCCCAGATTTGGGACATGTTCATTGATTCGTGGAAGTAGCCGTTGTTGGTTGCGCCGTCTCCAACAAAGGAAATAACCACATCTTCCTTGCCGTTATAACGTGATTCAAGGGCGATGCCTGCCGCCAGCGGGAGATGCCCACCAACAATAGCGTAGCCGCCCCAGAAATTGTGCTCACGGGAGGCCAGATGCATCGAGCCGCCTTTACCGCCGCTGGTGCCGGTGCGCTTGCCCATCATTTCGGCCATGATCGGTTTGGCATCTACACCGCGCGCAAGGGCGATACCGTGATCGCGGTAAGCAGTTATCACATGGTCGGAAGGGGTAAGGGCTGCCAGTGCCCCGACGCCCGTCGCTTCGTGACCGCTGTAGAGATGCAGATAAACCCCGGTGATTTTCTTTTCGCGGTAGAGTTCATCGCAGCGGGTTTCAAACTGCCGGATCAGGTACATCTGTCGATACCATTCCAGCAGGGTTTCCTTCTTGAGCACCGGCAGGCGGTTGAGATCCGCCGCCATGCGCATGTCCGCCGGTGTCAGTCCGGCGGCGGCGAAGCGCGCGGCCAGGGCCGGCGCCAGCAGGCTGGCGTCGGCATAGACCTCGCGGATGCGCCGGAAACGATCGATACCCATGGCGTCAGCCCAGCCAGCGCTTGCGGCGGCGATAATGCTTCACGTCGCGGAAATTCCGCCGCTCCTCGCCGATCGAAAGGCCGAGATAGAATTCCTGCACATCCTGGTTCTGCTCCAATTGCTCGCGCGTGCCGTGCAGCACGATACGGCCGCCATCCATGACATAGCCGTAGTCGCACTGGCGGATGGCCGCGCGGGCATTCTGCTCGACCAGCAGGACGGTCATCCCCTCCTCGCGGTTGATGCGGCCGATGACATCGAACAGCTGCTCGACCAGCATCGGGGCCAGCCCCATCGAGGGTTCGTCCAGGATCAGCAGCTTGGGCGCCGCCATCAGGGCGCGGCCGATCAGCAGCATCTGCATCTCGCCGCCCGACAGGTAGCCGGCCGTCCGCGACAGCAGGTCGGGCAGGCGCGGGAAATAATGATAGACCTTTTCCAGATCCCGCCTGACGGCACGCAGGTCGCTGCGCCGGTGCGCGCCGATGCGCAGGTTCTGTTCGACCGTCAGGTGCTCCAGGACCTTGCGGCCTTCCAACACCTGGACGATGCCCAGGTCGAAAATCTCGATCGGGTCCTTGTTGGCGATATTCCTGCCGTCGAATTGAATCTCGCCGGCAGTAACCTGGCCGAGATCCGCATGCAGCAGGCCGGAAATCGCCCGCAAGGTGGTGGTCTTGCCGGCCCCGTTGGAACCGAGCAGAACCACCATCCTGCCGTCGGGTACTTCGAGATTGGCGCTGCGCAGCACCTGGATCACGCCGCCATAGACGACATCGACATTGGTCAGGGTCAGTCCCATGTCCGCATCTCCCAGATGCCGCTGGTCACCATTTTCCGGAACTCACCACTTGTCAAAGGCCGGCACGGGCATCCAGTCGTCGCCCATCGGCTGGATCTTGCCGTCGGCCACGACCTGCGCCTTGGCCTTGATCGCGCCGATCGGGAATGGTGCAGTCTGGTCGAAGTCGATATCCGGCAGCACGCCCAGCAATTCCTGCTCGGTGAACTTGTTGGCCAGCAGGGCGTCATACATCGCCTGCCCCGTCACCTTGTCCGGACCGACCTTGGCCACGGCCTTTTCGAGGACACGCAGCGCCAGCAGCGCCTGGGCCGCCGACTGCGTGGTGATGATCCCCCACTGCCCGCTGCCGGTCTTGTTGGCTTCGTAGATGTCGCGCAACGGCAGCCGGGCCTGGTTGTCCGGCGCAAACGAGAAGGCCGAATAGGATCCGTTCATTTTCTTCAGGTCAAAGCCCTTGGCGACTTCGGAGAGGCCGTTATGGGTCGAGGTGATGATCGGCAGCTTGACGTTCAACTCTTCCAGGGCCGACGCCGTGGCCGCGACCTGCGCGGTGGTGCCGCCCACCAGAACGACATCAGGCTTCTTTTCCAGCATCGCCCGCATGTTGCTGGTCATCGAGACCGGGGTGGTGGCGACCCATTGGGTATCGACGACCTCGAAACGATCGGGATAGGTGGCCGCCAGCTTCTCGATGCCCTTGACCTGGTCCACGAAGCCGGCTGCCGTCTGGGTGCTGACCGCGCCGATCCGCAGCTTGCCGCCCTGCTTTTTCTGCAGATCGTCCAGCAGGCCGGCGAACTCATGGCTGTAGGTCGGACGGGTCGAGAAATGCCAGCCGCCCGGCTTCCACACCATGCTGACCATGGCCGTGCCGATCAGCATCGGCACCTTATCGTTCGGCAGGCGGGTCATCAGGGTCGTCAGGTCGGGCGAACCGAAGCCCAGATGCATGATCGGCTGGTCGCGCGACAGGATGCTGGGCCAGGTGCGGGCGATCACGGCCGCGTCGTAGCGCATGTCGTAGATCTTGATGTTCACCTTCACACCAAGCTTGGCGCCGACATCCTTGTTCCACCAGGCGGTGATCGTCTCGATGCCCGACATCGCATTGGGCATGACGTCGGCGAAGGGGCCGCTGAAATCGGCCGACGCCGACATCGTATACTCCGCCGACCAGGCTGGGGCCGAGGCCGCAGCCAGCATGGCTGCCGCGGCAAGAACCGTCTTGAACGCCATCGTCTTCCTCCCTTTTTTTGGTTCGAGAGCCTTCCCCGCCCTACTGGCGCGGAAACGGCCATAGCTGAAATGCGGTTCGCAACACCGACCAGCGATGCGCCAGGCCCCGCGGTTCGAAAATCAGCGCCAGCAGGATGCAGGCGCCGAGCACGATGTTGGTCGTGGCGAAGACGGCACCGCCGACGGCATGCGACTGGCTGCGCATGACGATGGTGGCGGCTTCGTGCAGGCCTTCCTGCAGGACGGTGATGAACACGACACCCAGGATGGCGCCGATCGGGCTGTGCAGCCCGCCGACGATCAGCATGCCGAGGTACCAGACCGAGGAGAAAAGCGTGAAGCTCTCGATGGTAACGAATTGCAGGAACCAGGCGGTGCAGGCGCCGGCGACGCCGGCAAACAGCGATCCGGCAAAAAAAGCCGTGATCTTGTAGCGCAGCACCGGAATGCCCATGACCTCGGCCGCCACGTCGTTGTCGCGGACGGCCATCAGCGCGCGGCCGAGACGGCTGCGATGCAGGTTGTAGGCCGCGTAGGTCGCCAACAGCACCAGGATCAGGGTGAAGTAGTAGAAATTGACCGGCGCGCCCATGTTGTAGCCGGCGATCTTCAGCGGCTCGACCGGCAGGCCGACGAGACCGCCGAGCCAATCCTGAGGCAAGCCCAGGATGACGATGGGAAACAGCACCTGCGCCGCCAGCGTGGTCAGCGCCAGATAGAACCCCTTGACGCGCGCCGCCGGCAGGGCGAACAACACGCTGACCAGGCCGGTGATGATTGCGGCCAGCGGCAGCACCACCCAGAACGGCAGGCCGTAGCTGCTGAGCTTGGCCGCGGCGAACGCGCCGACGCCCACAAAGGCGGATTGGGCGATATTGATCTGCCCGGCCATGCCGACCGTGACATGCAGGCCGTAGACGGCGATCAGGGTGATGAACATCTGGCTGCCGATGCCCAGCAGATAGGGGCCGGACGCCAACGGCATCGCGAGCAGCGCCAGGACAAGCAGGATGACGCCGATCCGCGCCCGCCCCGTCTTCAGAATCCCGGCTTCGCCGGCATACGAACCGAACTGGATGCCAGTGGGCAGCATGATCAGAGCCTCTCGATCTTCTTCCAGCCGAACAGCCCCTGCGGGCGCTGCAGCAGGACGCCGATCATCACGGCGAAGGGCAGGAC
>WBUO01000301.1 GCA_008933675.1 Dechloromonas sp. | reverse complement strand
GGGTGGGTTGGGCGAGGACGCGATTGATGAAGGAATCCGGCTCGGCCAGCCGTTTTGCATACTCGGCCGGAGTGTAGCAGTTGGGATTGATCTTGCGCCCCAGTTGCGATTCCAGCGGCAGCAGCAGGGTCAGGATTTCGTTCAGGGACAGGTCTTCGCCGACCAGCAGCAGGTCGATATCGCTGTTCGCGGTGTCGGTCTGGCGGGCGACGGAGCCGTAGATATAGGCGTTGGTCAGGCGGGTGGCGATGGGTTGCAGGGCTTCATGCAGCAGCGGCGCGGCGCCGAGGGTCTTGCGGGTCAGGGTGACCAGTTCGGCAAAGACGGGGCTGTGCGGATTGGCCTGGAAGCGGCGCAGATTGCCGACGCGTTCCGAGAGTATCAGGCCGGCCTCGGCCAGGCGGTTCAGTTCGCGCTGCAGCGAGGCGCTGCCCAGGTCGGTCAGGCGGCGCAACTCGCTCAGGTGGAAACTCCGCTCGGGCTGGCCAAACAGCCAGCGGAACAGGCGGGCCTGGCTATCGGAAAAAAGGGCGGCGGCGATCGACATGACTAAAATATAGCACGATCATGCTAAAAATTAGCTTGATCGTAGGCGTTTGGAAAGCTGAACTTCAGCCTCGCCCTTCCCACTCCGCCAGAAACTGCGCCACGAACTGCTCCATGAAGCGGTGCCGCGGTTCGGCCAGGGCGCGGCCGGTGGCTGTGTTCATGCGCTCTTTCAGGAGGAACAGCTTCTCGTGGAAGTGGTTGAGGCTGGCGCCCTTCGAGGCCTTGTAGGCGGCGGCGCTCTGGTGCAGCACCGGCGGCTCGTCCGGGTCGTGCATCAGGCGGCCGGCGTGGCCGCCGTAGGCGAAGCAGCGGGCGATGCCGATGGCGCCGATGGCATCCAGGCGGTCGGCATCCTGCACGCACTGGCCTTCCAGCGTGCGCATCGGCGTGGCGACACCGGCGCCCTTGTAAGAAATCGTGGCGACGATGTCGACGACGGCGGCGATGACTTCCGGCGCGGCGCCTTCGCGGGTGAGCAGGGCGGCGGCCTGGCGCGGGCCGATGCTGTCGTCGCCGTCGTGGAATTTCCAGTCGGCGATGTCGTGCACCAGGGCGCCGAGTTCGGCGATTTCGGGATCGGCGCCTTCCTGTTCGGCGATCCGGCGGGCCAGTTCCCGGACGCGGTGGATGTGGTGCCAGTCGTGGCCGGAACTTTCGGCGAGAAAACGGGCCTTGATGTGGGCGGCGACGCGGCTGACGAGGTCTGACATGCGGTTCTCCTGAGTGGCCTCGCAGTGTACCGGCCGGCGCCGCAGCCGCGTATCCTTGTCGCCCGCGCCGGCCTCCTTTCTTCTCCCCGCAGCCATGACCACCGAGCTTGATCCCCGTACCGAACGTTTCTTCCTGCTGACGCTGGCCGGCATCCAGTTCAGCCATGTGCTCGACTTCATGATCATGATGCCGCTCGGGCCGATCCTGATGACGGCGCTGGGCATCAGCACGCATGAGTTCGGTTTCCTGGTGGCTTCCTACAGTTTCAGCGCGGCGGCTTCCGGCCTGCTGGCCGCCACCTTCATCGACCGCTTCGAGCGCAAGCAGCTGCTGCTCTGGGTCATTGCCCTGTTCGCGCTGGCCACGCTGGCCTGTGCCCTGGCGCCGGGCTATGCGACGCTGCTGCTGGCGCGCGGCATGGCCGGCGTGTTCGGCGGCGTCATGGGGGCGCTGATCCACACCATGATCGGCGACGCCATTCCCTTTTCCCGGCGCGGCCGGGCCAGCGGCATCGTTTCCGCTGCCTTTTCGCTGTCCACGATTGCCGGCGTGCCTTTGTCGCTGTGGCTGGCCAATCATCTGGGCTGGCGCTCACCCTTCGTGCTGATCGCCGCCCTGAGTGTCGTCTTCATCGCCGTCGGCCTGCGTTTCCTGCCCGAACTGCGCCAGCACCTCGGCGGCGACAAGCACGCCCACCTGCTGTCGGCCACCTTCAGCGTGCTGGCCGACGGCAATCACCGGCGGGCGCTGCTGTTCTCGGCGCTGATCATCTTCTCCGGGTTCACGGTGATTCCCTACATCACCGTCTATGCGGTGAACAACGTCGGTATCGCGCTGACGGAGGTTCCGGTCATCTATCTGGTCGGCGGTTTCGCCACCTTCATCAGCGCCCGCCTGATCGGCCGCTGGGCCGACCGCCACGGCAAGGTCGAGGTCTATCGCCGGGTGGCCTTGCTGGCCTCGCTGCCGGTGCTCGCCATCACCCACGCCGGGCCGCTGCCTTTGTGGGGCTGGCTGATCTGCTCGACCAGTTTCTTCGTGCTGATCTCCGGGCGCATGATCCCGGCCATGGCGATCATTGCCTCGGCGGCGGAGCCGAAGCTGCGCGGCACCTTCATGTCGCTGAACGGCACCGTGCAGTCGCTGGCCATGGGCCTGGCCAGCACGCTGGCCGGCCTGCTGATCACGCTCGACGGCAGCGGCCGCATCGTCGGTTATCCGCTGGTTGGCTATGGGGCGGTGGCCGCCAACCTGCTGGCCATCTGGTTCGTTTCGCGCATCGTCATGCACGGGCGCAACGCTTGAGCCGCAGCCGGGTCGCGTCGGCCGGGAATTGACCGCAGGGCAGATCGGGCTCGATACTCTGCCGGCGATGGTTCGCAATATCCTCTGGTTCAAGGAAAGTCCGGCATGGAAATCGACAAAATCCTGATGGCCGCCAGAAGCCTGTCCCTGTTCGAGATCTGGGCCTGGGGTTTGGTGGCGGTCATGGTCCTGATGGCAATCGGCGCGATCCTGTTTCTCGAGCGCCGCCATTTCGGCCGCCAGAACAGGGCCGGCAGCTGGCTGACGATGCGCCTGCTGGGGCTCTTCCTGCTGCTGCCGCTGACCGTCGGTGCGGTCATCATGCCGACCCGGGCGGTTTCCGGCATGGAGGCACTGGCGGTTTTTTATGGCGCCTTGCTCATTCTCGGGCCGCTGGTCTGGTTCGTCGGCCATCTGCTCGCCGGCCGCCTGCTGCGGCCGGCCTTCAGCCGCGGAGAAAGCCTGTTCATGGGCGCCAGCGGCTTGCTCATCCTGATGCTGCCCGCCCTGGCGATGACGCTGGCCCAGGGGCCGATTTTCCTGGCCCGGCACAGCCTGACGGAAAGCGCCTTCCAGGGAACGCCGGCCGCGCCGATGCCGTATACCGTCGGGCCGATCCAGCGCTTCGAACTGCCGGGCGTCGGACCGGTCTTTGCCCAATCGCTGCTGGCGCCCACCGGTTTCGTGCTCGACCGGATCGACCGCAAGTCCGGCGATGCCTGGCACGACACCCGCAACACGACGCGCAGGCTTTACTGCCGTGATGGCCAGAATCTGCATTTCTTCTGGGCGGCGGGCGAATCGTTGCCGGAGCTGCGTTTTTACTGGCGGCAGGACGAGCGTCGCGTGCATGCGGATTTTGCCCCGGCGAGCGGCCCGGCGGATACGGCGGTGATTCGCGAGTTCAACATCGCTTTCCGCTCCGACGGCGTCGATCCGCCGGTGCCCATTCCCCGGGAACGCACGGCAATGGGCTATTTCGTCGGCCAGCAGCAACTCGTTTATGCCTCGTCGACCTCTTTGCAGCCCGGCGAAAGCTTCGACAACGACTGCATCATGACCGGTTACAAACGCGTCGCCTGGGAGAGCGAAGGTCCGCCGCAGGCGGTAGCGCTGCTGTTCCAGCCGGACGTCAAGGCGCCGGTCTTGCGGGTCGAGATCAGGCGGCCGCCCGCCGCCGCCGGGCAATGATCCGGCCGCGCGGCACCCGGCCGCTTGTCCGGTGGGCTATCCGCCGTCGAATCGGCGATTCGCATTTTCCCGCCCCATGACTACCGCCGGTTACTGGATCCTGCGCGTCGAACATCGCCTGCTGGTGCATGCCGGACAGGGAGGCGGGGCATTTTTTCCGTTTGCTCCGGCCAGTGCTCTCGGCAACCCGGAAAATGCCCTTTATGTCGGGGAGTTTCTCGGCCAGCCGTGCCACGCGATCGACCTCGATGCCTTCCCCGGGATTCCCGGTGCTGAACCGGTTCCCTTGCGGGCCGTCTTTACGCTGGCCGGGCCGGAAGCCTTTGCCCTCGCCGGAAGGGCGGCCCAATTGCTCGACTGGCAGGCCAACCACCGTTTCTGTGGCAGATGCGGCACGCCGACCGTACGTCGGGAGGGTGAGCTGGCAATGGGCTGTCCCGGCTGCGGGCTGCTTGCCTATCCGCGCCTGTCGCCGGCGGTGATGGTGCTGGTGCGCGATGGCGAGCGCCTGCTGCTGGCGCGCAGCCCGCATTTCAAGCCGGGTGTTTTCAGTGCCCTGGCCGGTTTCGTCGAGCCGGGCGAAACGCTGGAGGAATGCGCCGTGCGCGAAGTACGCGAGGAGGTCGGCATCGAGATTGCCCGGCTGCGCTATTTCGCCAGCCAGCCGTGGCCTTTCCCCAATTCGTTGATGGTCGCCTTCTTCGCCGACTACGCCGGCGGGACGATCACGCCGCAGCCGGAGGAGATCGAGGCCGCCGACTGGTTCGTGCCCGGAGCGTTGCCGCTGCTGCCCGAGCCGGTCAGCATCGCGCGCCGCCTGATCGACGCCGCGCTGGCCCCGGTCTAGATCTTGAAGCGGCCGACGATTTCCTGCATGCGCTGCGCCGTCTGATCCATGCTGCTGGCGGCCTGCGAGGTCTCGTGGGCGATGGCGCTGGCTTCCTCGGACTGGGTGGCGATCTGCTC
>WBUO01000300.1 GCA_008933675.1 Dechloromonas sp. | reverse complement strand
CGCTTCCGCACGGCCTTTTCGACTTCGTTCGGCAAGGATTCGAGCGCAACGCTCGGCATTGCGCTGGCTGCGGCGGCCGAGTTGGTTCGCGAGGGGGCTGTGGTTCAGCCATTTGTCGTGCTCACCGCCGACACACTTGTCGAAAACCCTTCCGTCCACGCACTTGCCTTGCGCGAGATGGCGAAGGTCAAGGGCTGGATCGAACGGTACAATCTGCCGGCCACCACCCACGTCGCTCGCCCGAACCTTTCCTCCCAGTTCGCCGTTGCTGTAATTGGCGGGCGCGCCCTGCCGAGTCTTGCTGGGCACAAGCGCGATTGCACCTCCGACCTGAAGTCGGTCCCGCTCTCCCGGGTTCGCAAGGCGGTCCTTGGGAAGAATGACCTCCCGGCCAGCAAATTCGTGGTCAGCATCACCGGCGTCCGGAAGGCGGAAAGCGTCGTCCGGGCTGCCAATGTGACCCGCCGCAAGGAGTCCGACGTGGCCATCGTCCAGACGAACGAGGACGGCAATGTCGCGCTCGCCCCTATCCTCGGCTGGGATTGGGACGACGTATTCGGCTACCTGGGTCTTTGCGCCAACGGCTTCGAGCACACCTACAGCGACATGCGTGACGTCATTGACACCTATCGCGAGGCCACCGGGGAGTGCGTTATCGCCTCTTCAGACGAGGAAGATGCCAAGGCCTCGAAGCCCTGCCAGTCCAGATTCGGCTGCTGGAATTGCCTCCAGGTGAAGGATGACCGCTCTATGGATCAAATGGTCCAGGAGCCACAGCACGCCTATATGAAGCCCTTGGCGCGCTTCCGCACCTTCCTGAAGAACACCTTCTACGACCTGTCGCGCCGGACATGGGTCGGTCGTACGATCGACGAGAACGGCTATATCCGCTTTGCAGTTGATGGTTATTCACCCCCCATGCTTCAGGAACTGCTCAAATATGCTCTGACCATCGATATCGAAGAGCGCGAGTCTGCTGCACGCCTGGGCATCGCCCCCCGGTACCAAATCGTCTCACTTGAAGCCCTCTTTGCAATCTGTGCTTCCTGGTCGAGTCAGGGTTTTTCGCGTCCTTTCGAGGGGCTGCGAATTTACTCAGAGATTGAAAAGGGCGCCAGCTATCCGGTTCCCGACGTCCCTGAATTTCCCAAGGTGCCTATCCCGCCCGCCCGTTATATCAAAGTAGGGAAAGGCTGGAATGCCGGAATTGACTGGCAATACACGGGCCTTCGTGACCCGATGATCGAAGCTATTGGTTTTGGTGGAAATGGTTGTATCGGTCACCGTCAGATCTTCTCCAAAGGTGAGCCGCGAATCATCATGAATCGCCCCGGGTTTCGTAGAGGCTCCGAGGTTTAAGTGCAGGCGGTCGTTGCCTGCACAAGGGATTGTGAATAGTACCGTTCCTCCGCCTCGGCGGGCGGGATGTTTCCGATGGGCTCGAGGAGTCGAGTGTGATTGAACCAAGTCACCCAAGTCAGGGTGGCCAGCTCCAGGGACTCGATGGTTTTCCAGGGGCCCCGGTGATAAACCAATTCGGCTTTGTAGAGGCCGTTGATGGTTTCAGCCAGGGCATTATCGTAAGAGTCGCCTTTGCTGCCGACAGAGGGCTCGATGCCTGCTTCGGCCAGCCGCTCGGTGTAGCGGATGGAAACGTACTGGCTTCCCCTGTCTGAGTGATGAATCAGTGCCCCGTCACGCTTGGGCTGTCGGTCATACAGCGCCTGCTCAAGCGCATCGAGGACAAAATCGGTACGCATTGACCTGCTGACACGCCAGCCGACGATACGACGAGCGAAGACATCAATCACAAAGGCGACATAGACAAATCCCTGCCAAGTAGAGACATACGTAAAATCAGAGACCCACAGTTGGTTCGGGCGCTCGGCCTTGAACTGGCGATTCACCCGATCCAGCGGGCAAGGCGTACGGGTGTCGCTGAAGGTCGTTTGCATGATCTTGCCGCGCCTGACGCCTTCCAGGCCAAGATGCTTCATCAGCCGTTCGACCGTGCAACGCGCCACGGGCGTTCCCTCACGGAGCAATTGCCGCCAAACCTTGCGGACACCATAGACTTGGAAATTGGCCTGCCAAACCCGTTGAATCTGAGGAATCAGCAATTCATCCCGTTGCGCCCTGGCGCTCCGCAGGGAAGGATTGCGTTGCCGGGCAGCGTGACGCCAATAGCCAGACGGGGCAACCTGCAATAGCTTGCAGAGCGGCTCGACCCCATATGTCTCCCGGTGCCGGTCAATAAATGTCCTCACTTCTTCTTGAGGCGGTCGAGCTCCGCCTGCGCGAAAAACGCACTGGCTAGCCGCAGAATTTCGTTGGCCTGACGGAGCTCCTTGTTCTCCCGCTCCAAGGCTTTCATACGCTCACGCTCATCGGTGGTTATCCCATCGCGCCGGCCCGTATCCACTTCATGTCGCTTGACCCAGTCATGCAACGTCTGGGCTGCGCAACCAATCTTCGGGGCTATCGATTCAATGGCTGCCCATTGCGACGGATGTTCTTTGCGGGCTTCTTGTACCAGCCTCACCGCACGTTCTCTGACTTCAGGGGAATATCTGTTTGATTTGCTCATCATGGCTCCATTCTCTCAGGTAATGGAGCCTCCTCAATTCCCGGGGCGATTCATCATGGACGTCAATACCGGACCGGAATTCTCCATCGACCCCGAGGGTGCTGCCCTGTTCATGATGTTCGAGATGGAGCGGTATGTAGAGGAATGGCACGGCTCCAATGCTCGTAAAGCACTTGCCATGGAGGGCCACCACGTTGCCGGGGTCGAGTATCGGACCTACGTCAGCTATGGCTTCCTCTCGGTCGCTAAGGGACAGGAAGCGAAGGTGGACGAGATCATGAGGCGCACGGCTTGGCGTGAGCGCCTGGGACTTGCAGGCTATCAGTATGACCATGCGCGCGCTTTGGCAATGAGCGTGGAAGCTTCGGTCCCAGAAATCCCCAGCCAAGAGGAAGTGGAAGCGAGCCGGCGTGCCGAGGTTGCTCGGACACGGCGTATCAAGCGGGATGCTCTCCAGCAAAAGCGCATCAACCTGCAGCAGCTCTATACGGAGTGGGCGCCGGACGTTCCTTGGCGGCACATGGTCAAGGAGGGACAACTACCGATGGTGGCCTTGCCGCGGAACCGCAAGGGTCGTCTTGTCCTTCGGCACCTGATCACGCCTTACCGCCTCGCGGACTTTCTGTCGAATAACCCCTTTGTCGTAGCGCGCGTACGAGCCCACCGTGGGAAAAAACCGGTTGGGCAAACCATGGACTTATTTCGATTGGCCGCCTGAAAGCATCCATTTCTTCGCGTAAACCCCCAATTGCGTCGGTGTTCTTCTATCGGCGCAGACGTGACCGCATGCAATGATCCGTTTGCTTTGCAAGCCCCTTCAAAACTGAGAAAGGCACTTAAATGCGTAAATCCTCTTGCTCCACCGACCAAACTCACTGCAAGCCCAGTTCCCTTAGCAGCGGGCTTCGCCTGTTATCCGCAGTTGGTATTGCGGCCGCTCTTGGTGTTGCCGGATATTTCCAGATGCAGCCAACCCACGACCGCGCGGTCGCTTCATCCTCCGAGACGCCTGTTCAGGTTGCGGCAACGGGGACACCTTCCAGCGTTGTGCAGATTCAGCCGGATGCGGTCATCGAACAGACTGTGCAAAAGTTGAGTTCGATCACTGGCCTGGCCCCGGCTCATACCCGAGCGACGGTTGTCGCCGTCGGTACCGGAATAGTTGCGATATCTCCCTTCGGTTCGGGCGTGATTCCGCCAGCCATCGTCTATGCTGCGGCCACGGTGTTGATCCCCGATGTCGTGAAGTTCGTTTCTCTGTAGCCGTGTCACAAGGGACAACCATGGCAGGCACCCATTTGCCCTATTTGTTCGGCCTCGCTGGGTGTTTGCTATGCATCTCGGCTTAATTTGCAGCAAAATCCTCGGCGCGCTGCCTGCGCCTGCATTTTGAGATTTGCAGTTCAAGATATTCAAGAAACGCTGATGGCATACGCCTAAACTTTGCCCATCAGGACACACGAGAAAGACCATGACCGAGCTAGTGATCGACAAGATCGACCTGAGCAAACTTTCCGACGAGGACCGCGCAGCCATTGAGGGGATGCAGGAAGAGATCAATTTGGCCTCTACCGTAGCAATCACCAACTTCTGCAACGTTTCGTCGGCGAGCGCAGGGATCGAAGCTCTGTCGGCCGCGATGGAACAAGCGCCAACCAGTCTTTTGGCCGGCAAGATCGCGGAAATCGTCGCCAAGCTTGGTGAGGCTGATCCGCGCAATGTGGCGGAAAAGCCAGGATGGATCGCACGGGTGACCGGATCAGCCCTAGAGGGCAAGGTCCGGTATCAGGTGTCCCGGAAGGCGGTCGATACCCTCATAGAAGAGGCTGAACGTCTGTCCGAGCATGTCGTGTCCCTGGTGGGCAAGCTGGAGGAAATGATGGCAGCACATGCCAAGGAATCCCGCCAGCTTGAGTTGAAAATGATTGCAGGCAAACTCTTCCTCGAACGCAACCCGCAAGCCGGGATGCCGCCGGAGGGAGAAATCGCCTTCGACAATCCGCGGGAGCGTTTCGCCCGCCGGCTCGCCAGTATGGCCGCCCTTTTCAGCTCCAACGAGATGAGCCTGACCCAGATGAAGCTCACCCGGGCTCAGGCCATCGACATGGTTGAGCGTTTCCACGAAATCAGCAGCGTCCTGGTCCCGGTG
>WBUO01000299.1 GCA_008933675.1 Dechloromonas sp. | reverse complement strand
CGCCATCACTGCCGAGCCGG
Source organism: Dechloromonas sp. (assembly GCA_008933675.1). Lineage (GTDB taxonomy): Bacteria > Pseudomonadota > Gammaproteobacteria > Burkholderiales > Rhodocyclaceae > Azonexus. The sequence continues at coordinate 4,716 of WBUO01000299.1, read as the reverse complement.
ATCGTGACTTTCCCGCATTCCGACACCAGTATGATCGGCGCATTGCTGTCGCCCGACCAGGGTCGGCAGCGAAAGACGTGGATTAAATGCTGGTTGCGCATGACTGCCAGATATTCACGCGGCCCGGACATGCCGGCATGTGCCAGACCCGCATAAACAATGTCCTGGCCACACTCCATCGCGCGGAGAACCAGTTCGCGCACGATGCCCCCGTCGATCGCGCCACCGGTGCCGAATTCGATTGACGGCGTTAGCTTGGCGTCCGCCGGGAAGCCCATTTCGTGGCGCAGAGCCCAGGCGTGTTTCTCCTGCTGCAGCGCCTGCATCATGGTGTCGTTCATGCTGTATTCCTTACTCTTGGGTGACGGCCGCTTTGGCCGGAGCCTTTTCCGCTCTCTCACGGTGCTCAATCCCGCCGCATCGGCGGAGGCTTGCGCCTGCAGGCGCCAGCAATGGCCGCAGGCTGTTGATTTACCGAAATTTTATAATTGGAGGCTAGGGTCACTCCGGGAACGGAGAGGTTGCGACCTCCTGTTCATGCGAGCGTTGTGGATTTGAACGCCCGCTGGCCTCGCTGCTCGCGCGACCTGAGCAGCGAGGCCTTCCCCATTACCGATAACGAGTGTGCCAGTTGAGCTGGCGCACGCGCGGTGTTGCGCGCAGTTCCGCATCGCGCGAAAGCCATAGGGCCTCTGCCTCATGCGCCGCTTCGGCGATCTCGCGCCACCAGACCTTTTCGCGCGCATCCCAGCGACAGCCGCGCGCCTTGAGGAGATGGCGCTTGTCGAACGGCGCGCCGGTCGCCTCGATCCGCAGCGACGGTTGCGCTGCCCGCGCAAGCAGTTCCGCGATCAGCGGGCGCGCGCCGTCCGGACGATAGGTCAGCAGATGCGCGAGACTGATCACATCGGCGTCCGCCCGGTGCCCGGTGCTGAAGTAACCCATCTGCATCAGGAGGTGACCGAGTTTTGCGCCATCGAATGCATGCGCCGCCCAATCGATTTCGCGCATCGAACAGGCCCAGGCATGCCCCTTGATCCCGGGCAACAGGCGTTCAACAATGGGAGCATCATAGGCCGCGTTGTGCGCGACAATCAGGTCAGAGCCACCGAGCAGAGCTTCCCAGCGCGGCACGTTCAGCGCCCGCCCCGCCACGTCGTCGTCCGATATTCCGGTGAGCCGCTGCACCTCGGCCGGAATCGGAACACCGGGATCGCGGAGGCCGCGAAGCGCTGTATCGATGGCGCGGATTTCCCCGGCTTCGTCTACCAGCACGACCGCGGCGGCGATTTCGATGACCTCGGCGGTCTGGACATCCACCGAGGTTGTTTCGGTATCGACGATCGCTATGCGCCGCGTCCGACCAATTGGCGGTCCGTCGTTCACAAGTTCGGCAATCGGCCGCACGCGGCGGAGGATGCGGACATCCGCGCACGACGCGCAGAGCCGCAGCGCCGCCTCGAACGAGGCGGCGTCGTTATGGATGGTCATGGATTTTCTCCTGTTTGCTACCCGCCGAGCGGAGGCGAGGCTTTTCCTCCCCTCTTCACCCGGCTGCAGGAGACGCGGTCGCGGCAGCTTTTCCATCCCGGTCACATGCGTCGACCGTCCCAGGCGATAGCAAGGCGCCCCGGTCAGGCGCCGAAGCTAGGAGCGCGCACTCTGCTTCTTGAACCACGGATCCGCGGTGCGCTCGACCGTCAGCCGATCGGTCGGATATTTGCGCACCAGCGACATGGCCTCGTCTGCCGACGCATTGAGCCAAGTGTCATGATCGTCGGGATGCAGGATCACCGGCATGCGATCGTGGATGTCCCACAGCTCTTCGGTCGCATCGACCATGACGCCGGTATAGGCGTTGCCCCGCGTGACGGTTCTCCTGTCCGCGATTCCCGGCGGGGGGCCTGCCGGTCAGCCTGCTCCCTCAGATCAGCTATAGGCCCGTGATCATCGCCGTGAACACGGGCGAACTCGCCCGCCCAGCCTTCATATTTGCGGGCATCGGCATGATGAGGGGGGGCATCGGTCATCGCAGGGTCTCCGGAGTTGATCGGCGCACCACAGCGGCGCCATTGAATAAAAAAAGTGACCAATCGCTTTTTTTATTGCAGTGTTGCGCCATGAACCGCCCTTACCTTTCTGCCGAAATACGCCGGGCCGAGGCTGTAGCGACCGTCATCGAATTGGCCGCAACCCAAGATCCGGCGGTGTTGACCACCGGGCAGATCGCAGCGGCCATGGGGGTTTCCCAGGGCGCGCTGTTCCGCCATTTCCCTGACAAGCTGGCGATCTGGACCGCCGTGCTCGAATGGACCTGCGCTGAACTGAACCACCGCTTCGACAGCCTGCCGGAAAGTCCCCCGCTCGCCCGACTGGATGCGATGCTGGCCGCGCATGTCGAATTCGTAATCGAACGACCGGGCGTGCCCCGCGTCCTGTTTGGCGAGCTGCAGCGCGCCGGCGATACCCCGACGAAGGCCATCGCCCGCCAGTTGATGGCCGGATATCGGGCGCGGGTAGCGCAGGCGCTTCATGCTGCGCGCGATTCAGGCGAGATCGCTGAGGCCATCGATGTCGAGGCCGCGACCGTGCTGTTTCTTGCCATGGTGCAAGGCATGGTCATGCAATGCCTCGCAATCGACGATTTCTCGACCATACCCATTCTTGCACAGCGCCTGTTCGACCTGTTCCGCCGAAGCCTGGGAGCCGCGCCATGCGCATAGCCCTCCCGCAAAGCCCTCGCGCCCTGATGCTGATTGCGGTTTTGGCCGTGCTAGCGCTCCTGCTTGCTTTCGTGGCCGTCAGCTCCGGGCCGCTGGCGCCGGTGAAAGTCACGGTGGCCAGGATCGAAGAGCGCGCGATAGTGCCAGCCCTGTTCGGGATCGGGACGGTCGAAGCGCGCTATACGCACCGGATCGGCCCGACCGCGCCGGGCCGCGTCGCAAGTCTGGCCGTTGACGTGGGCGACCGGGTGGAGGCTGGACAAGTGCTGGCTTTGATCGATCCGATCGACCTCGATCAGCGCATTGCCGCTGCATCGGGCAGCGCCGGTCGCTCTGCCGCGCTGGAACAGGCGGCTGCCTCGCAAGTCACCGATGCCAGTGCCCGCCTGGCCTTCGCCCGCAGCGAGGCCACCCGCGGCGAACAGCTGTTTCGCGGCGGCTGGCTGACCCGCGCGGCACTCGACCAGCGGCGCCAGGCACTGGCAGCGGCCGAGGCGGCACTTGCCGCAGCGCAGGCCAACCGTTCGGCCGCTGTGCAGGATCGCGGCCGCACCGCGGCGGAACGTGCAGCCCTGCAGGAACAGAAGGCGAATTTGCGCTTGGTTGCGCCCAAGGCTGGGTTGGTCGTGCGCCGCCTTGCCGAACCGGGGACGACGGTAGTGGCCGGGCAGGCCGTGATCGAAGTGGTCGATCCGGTGGAACTCTGGATCAATGCGCGGTTCGACCAGACCCGCGCGGGCGGAATTACCGCCGGTCTGCCTGCACGCGTCGTCTTGCGCTCGCGGATCGACACACCCGTGCGTGGATCGGTTCTACGAGTGGAGCCGGTGGCCGACGCCGTGACCGAAGAGGTGCTGGCCAAGGTGACCTTCGATACGGGCGCGGGCCTTCCGCCGATCGGAGAACTCGCCGAAGTGACCATTGACCTTCCGGCACGCGGGCGCACGCTCGCGGTGCCCAATGCGGCCATTCACCGCATCGGTAGCGACGTTGGCGTATGGACCTTGCGCGACGGCGACCTGGAATTCGTCGCCCTGAAGCTCGGCGTGGAAGATCCCAGCGGTTGGGTGCAAGTGCTGGATGGCCTTGCCAAGGGCGATCAAGTGATCCTGCACAGCGATCGGCCGCTGACCGCATCGAGCCGAATCACGGTGGTCGACAAGCTGCCATGAGGGGGCTGCCGTGATTAGCCTTGCCGGCCGCGACATCCTGCATGGCTGGGGCAAGTTCGTGCTCACCGGCGTCGGACTCGGCCTTCTGATCGGCGTCACCCTGTCGATGGCCGGGGTTTATCGTGGCATGATCGATGATGCCCAGGCCCTGCTCGACAACAGCGGCGCGGACCTGTGGGTGGTGCAGAAGGACACGCTGGGCCCCTATGCCGAACCCTCCAGCCTGAACGAGGATACCGAACGCCCCATCCGCGCCATGGCCGGTGTGGACCGGGCGGCAGGCGTTACCTATCTGACCATGCAGATCGCGCATCAGGGCAAGGATGTGCGGGTCATGGTGGTGGGGGCAGAAGTCACCCAGCCGGGTGAGCCGGGCCAGCCCCCGCACCTGATGGCGGGGCGCCGGATCGTGCAGGGCCATTACGAGGCCGTGGCCGATGTGAAGACGGGCTTTGCCATGGGCGATCAGGTGAAAGTGCGCCGGAATACCTATCGCATTGTCGGCCTGACTAGTCGGATGGTGTCGTCCGGCGGGGATCCCATGCTGTTCCTGTCGCTCAAGGATGCGCAGGAAGCCCAGTTTGAAAAGGACAGCGACGCCATTGTCCGCCAGCGGGCACGCACGGCGTCCAGCCCAGCACTGAACCCGCCAGGCAATCCCGCCGTGGCCGAGGCGGTAAATGCCACGCAGGCCAACAGCACCAATGTCAACGCAGTGCTGGTGACCGTGGCGGCAGCGTCCGACCCTGAAACCGTCGCCGCCGGGATCCGGCGCTGGCAGCGCGTGACGGTCTATACCCGCGCGCAGATGGAAGAGATCC
>WBUO01000015.1 GCA_008933675.1 Dechloromonas sp. | reverse complement strand
GCCTGGCTGGCCGCCCTCGCCGTTGCCCTGATCGCCGCCGCCGGCCCGCTGGCCTTTGTCGCCATCAATCAGGCAGATCGCGCCGGCCCGGTCCACCTGGCCAAGCTGCCAGCCCCCGAAGGCTGGCAGGAAAGCAGCCCCTTCACCGACTGGAAACCGGAATACGCCAATCCGTCGGCCGAACTGCAGGGCGCCTATACGCGGGATGGCCAGAGCGTCGGCCTCTACATCGCCTACTACCGCAACCAGGACTACGAACGCAAACTGGTCACCTCGACCAATGTTCTGGCCAGCACCGCCAACAAGATCTGGTCTGTCGTCGCCCAGACGCAAGCATCGGAACCCGGCCTGCCGACGGAAATCCGCCGCGCCGAACTGGTCAACCGCACCACCTCGCCGGCAACCCGCCTCGTCGTCTGGCAGTGGTACTGGATCAACGGCCGGCTGACCGCATCCGATGCCCGGGCCAAGCTGTACACAGCACTTTCCAGGCTGACGGGACGCGGAGACGACTCCGCAGTAATCATCCTCCTTGCCACGCCAGGAGAAGTGGATGATGTGGATTCTGTCATCAGGGCATTCGCCGCATCAGGTGCCGGACACCTATCCGCCCTGCTCGAAGAAACACGCAACGCGCGCTGACGGTACCCGGGATGCGCGACAGCAACACGCACTCGTTCAGGGCCGGCCGGAATGCCGCCGCAGTTACACTACAAGTCACATATTTGTATAGTAACTAGCCATGCGCTACGCCAACCTCAACCTTGCCGCCCAAACGGCCTACGCGGAACTGTTCAGCCAGACGCAGGGGTTCGAGTTATCCAATGCGCTGGGCGGACTTGTCGGCAGTTTCCGCAAGCGGACACTGAAGTCACATGACTACTGGTACTTCGGCTATCGCGATATCGACCAGAAGTTGCGCATGGCCTATGTCGGCCCCGATAACGAACGTGTACAGGAACTCGTCCGCCGCTTCAGCGAAAGCCGACAGGACAAACCACTGGCCACCGCCTCGCGAATTGCCTTGGCAGCGGGAAACACCCCGATTGCCCCCAAGCATTTCCGCATCATTCGCCGTCTTGCCGAGTACGGCTTCTTCCGTGCCGGCGGTATCCTGATCGGCACCCATGCCTTCCTGGCCATGGGCAACATGCTGGGTGTCGCCTGGCGTGATGGCGCAACAACACTCGACGTCGATTTCGCCCATGCCGGGCGCAATGTCTCGCTGGCCCTGCCAGCCGACCTGCGCATCGATGTGCACGGCGCGCTCGAATCGCTGGAAATGGGGCTGCTGCCCATCTCGCAGTTCAACGGCAAGGCCGGCGCCCAGTATCGCAACCCCAAGGACCAGGAACTTCGGCTTGATTTCGTCACCAGCATGACCCGTGATGGCCAACCGGTCGTCATGGAAGAACTGAACCTGACACTGGAACCGCTCAAGTTCATGGAGTTCTCGCTGGAAAACCCGGTGCAGGCCTGCGTCTTCTCCAATCCCGGGGCCTGTGTCGTCAACCTGCCGGCACCGGAGCGTTACGCTGTCCACAAGCTGATCATTCATGGCGAGCGGCCGGTCGCCGAACGCGTCAAGGCAACCAAGGACCTGCTGCAGGCAGCCAGTCTGGCGAGCTATTTCCTCGAAAACGGCCAGTCCGAACTCTTCAACGAAGCCTGGCGTAACGCCCTGAGCCGCGGCCCAGGCTGGCAATCGCGAGCCGAACAGGGGCGCCAGGCCCTGCTGCGCATCGCCCCCGAACTGGCGCAAGACGCCCTCTGGCAATCCTGAAGAGCGTACCGGCACAACAATGAACAGCTCCCGCACAGCCGATCCCCGCCCCCTCGTCGCCCATGTCATGTACCGCTTCGACACAGGCGGCCTGGAGAACGGCATCGTCAACCTGATCAACCACATGCCGGCCGAACGCTACCGGCATGCCGTGATCGCCCTCACCGAAGTCACCGACTTCCGCCACCGCATCAAGCGCGACGACGTCCAGTTCATCGCCCTCAAGAAGCCGCCCGGCCAGACCCTGTGGATTTTTCCGCAGCTCTACCGGCTGTTCCGCCAGCTGCGGCCGGCCATCGTGCACAGCCGCAACCTGGCGGCGCTGGAAGTGCAACTGCCAGCCTGGCTGGCCCGGGTGCCGGTGCGCATCCACGGCGAGCACGGCCGCGACGTCGGCGACCTCGACGGCTCCAACGTCACCTACCAGCGCGTCCGCCGCTTTTACAAGCCCTTCGTGAGTTATTACCTCGCCCTTTCGCGTGATCTTGCCGAATATCTCGACGGTATAATCCGCGTCCCCGCCAGCAAGGTGCTCCAGGTCTATAACGGTGTCGATACCGAACGCTTCCATCCCGCCCCGGCCAACTTCATCGCGCCCGGCTGCCCCTTTCCGCGCGCCGGCCACTGGCTGGTCGGCACCGTAGGCCGCATGCAGACCGTCAAGGATCAGCCGACCCTGGCCCGCGCCTTCATCCGGGCCCTGGAGATCGCCCCCGAACTGCGCGAGCGCCTGCGTCTGGTGATGATCGGCGACGGCCCGCTGCGCAGCCAGTGCCAGGAGATCCTCGCCGCGGCCGGCGTTGCCGATCTCGCCTGGCTGCCCGGCGAACGCAGCGACGTCCCCGACGTCATGCGCGGCCTCGACAGCTTCGTCCTGCCCTCGCTGGCCGAAGGCATCTCCAACACCATTCTCGAAGCCATGGCCTCCGGCCTGCCGGTGATCGCCACCGCCGTCGGCGGCAATGCCGATCTCGTCACCGCCGGCGAAACCGGCGAGATCATCCCCGCCGCCGACCCCGACGCCATGGCCTGCGCCATCGTCGCCGCTGCGGCCCGGCCCGAGGCCGCCCGCGCCATGGGCCGCGCCGGACGCCAGAAGGTCGAGCACCAGTTCAGCATGAAAGCCATGGTAGCCACCTACCAGGGCACCTACGACAAACTCCTGCACCGCAGCGGTGCGACGCCAACACCCTGACAGGACATCCCCATGTGCGGCATTACCGGCATTTTCGACACCCGAGGCAAACGCGACATCGATCCGGCGGTCCTGCACCGCATGAACGAATCGCAGTTCCACCGCGGCCCCGATGAAGGCGGCACCCATCTGGAACCCGGCGTCGGCCTCGGCCATCGCCGCCTTTCCATCATCGACCTCTCCACCGGCCAGCAACCGCTGTACAACGAAGACAACAGCGTCTGCGTCGTCTTCAACGGCGAAATCTACAACTACCAGGAACTCATCCCCGAACTGCAGGCCCTCGGCCACGTCTTCCACACCCGCAGCGACACCGAAGTCATCGTGCACGCCTGGGAAGCCTGGGGCGAAAGCTGTGTTGACCGCTTCCGCGGCATGTTCGCCTTCGCCCTCTGGGACCGCAATCGCGAGATGCTCTTCCTCGCCCGCGACCGTCTCGGCGTCAAACCGCTGTTCTACGCCCTGCTCGACGACGGCAGCTTCCTCTTCGGCTCCGAACTCAAATCCCTGCTCGCCCACGGCGGCCTCAAGCGCGACATCGATCCCTGCGCCGTCGAGGAATACTTCGCCCTCGGCTACGTCGCCGAACCGCGCGCCATCTTCAAGCAGGCCAAGAAGCTGCCGCCCGCCTGCACCCTGCTGTTACGCCGCGGCCAGCCGCTCGGCCAGCCACGCGAATACTGGGACGTCCGCTTCACCCTCGACAATCCGATCAGCGACGCCGACGCGCAGGCCGAACTGACCCACCGCCTGGAAGAATCGATCAAGCTGCGCATGATCTCGGAAGTGCCGCTCGGCGCCTTCCTTTCCGGCGGCGTCGACTCCAGCGCCGTCGTCGCCATCATGGCCGGCCTCTCGGCGAACCCGGTCAACACCTGCTCCATCGGCTTCTCCGACCCGGCCTTCAACGAATCCGAATTCGCCAGGATGGTGGCCGACCGCTACCAGACCAACCACTACCTCGACATGGTCGAAAGCGACGACTTCGACCTCATCGACACCCTGGCCCGCCTCTACGACGAACCCTACGCCGACAGCTCCGCCATCCCCACCTACCGCGTCTGCCAGCTCGCCCGCAAACACGTCACCGTTGCCCTCTCCGGCGACGGCGGCGACGAAAGCTTCGGGGGCTACCGCCGCTACAAGCTGCACCTGATGGAAGAAAAAATGCGCTCGGCCCTGCCGCTCAGCCTGCGCCGCCCGCTCTTCGGCGCCCTCGGCAAGCTGTATCCGAAGGCCGACTGGGCACCGCGCGTCTTCCGCGCCAAGACGACCTTCGAAGGCATGTCCCGCAATTCGGTGGAAGCCTACTTCCACTCCGTATCCATCCTCCGCGCCCCGATGCGCAACAAACTGTTCAGCCCACAGTTCAAGTCATCCCTGGCCGGCTACGACGCCATCAAGGTCTTCACCGATCACGCCGGCAAAGCAGGAACCGACGATCCGCTGGCGCTGATCCAGTACCTCGACCTGAAGACCTACCTGATCGGCGACATCAACACCAAGGTCGACCGTGCCAGCATGGCGCACTCGCTGGAAGTACGCGAACCCCTGATGGACCACAAGCTCATCGAATGGCTGGCCACCCTCAACTCCGCACACAAGGTGCGTGGCCAGGAGGGCAAATACCTGCTGAAGAAGACGATGGAACCCTATCTCCCCAACGACGTCCTCTACCGGCCGAAGATGGGTTTCAGCGTGCCGCTCGCCCGCTGGTTCCGTGGTCCGCTCAAGGGCCGTGTCCAGGAAGCCATCCTCGGCTCGCGACTGGCCGACACCGGCTGGTTCAACCGCAGCTATCTGGAAGAACTGGTCCGCGACCACAACAACGGCAACCGCGACTACAGCGCCTCGATCTGGACCATCCTGATGTTCGAGGCCTTCCTGCGCAACGTCATGGAAACGGGAGAAGCAGCGTGATCCGTGCCCTGCATGTTCTCGACCACTCGATTCCGCTGCACAGCGGTTACACCTTCCGCACCGCCGCGCTGCTGCGCGAGCAGCGTGCCCTGGGCTGGAAAACCTTTCACCTGACTTCGCCCAAGCAAGGCGAAACCAGCAGCCCGTTCGAGGACATCGACGGCCTGCGCTTCTACCGCACCCCCGTTGCCAAGGGAACGCTGGCCAAAATCCCGGTCGGCAAGGAACTGGCACTGATGAAGCAACTGGAAGCCCGCCTGGAAGAAGTCGCCCGCGAAATCCGGCCGGACATCATCCACGCCCACTCGCCGGTGCTCAATGCCCTGCCTGCCATCAAGGTCGCCCGCAAGCTCGGCATCCCCGTCGTCTACGAAATCCGCGCTTTCTGGGAAGACGCGGCCGTCGACCACGGCAGCACCCAGGAAGGCAGCCTGCGTTACCGTGCCACGCGCAAACTGGAAACCCGCGCCATCCAGAAGGTCGATCACGTCTTCACCATCTGCGAAGGCCTGCGCGCCGACATCGTGGCGCGCGGCATCCCGGCCGACAAGGTAACGGTCATCCCCAATGCGGTGAATGTCGAATCCTTCCAGCTCGCCAGCCCGCCCGACCCGCAACTCCAGGAAAAATGGGGCCTCGCCGGTAAAACCGTGATCGGCTTCATCGGCTCCTTCTATGCCTACGAAGGCCTCGACCTGCTGCTCGATGCCCTGCCGGAACTCATCCGGCAACGCCCCGACGTTCGCGTCCTGCTGGTCGGCGGCGGCCCGCAGGAAGCCAACCTGCGCCAGCAGGCGGAGCGGCTTGGCCTGGGCGACTACGTCATCTTCACCGGCCGGGTGCCGCACAAGGACGTCAATCGCTACTACGACCTGATCAACATCCTTGCCTACCCGCGCCACCCCATGCGACTGACCGAACTGGTCACCCCGCTCAAGCCGCTCGAAGCCATGGCCCAGGGCCAACTCTTCGTCGCCTCCGATGTCGGCGGCCACAAGGAACTGATCGAGCACAACAAGACCGGCATCCTGTTCAAGGCGGGCGACTGCAACGCCTTGACCGGGGCACTGCTGACGCTGCTCAATGATCGTCAGCGCTGGCCCGAGCTCAAGGCCAATGGCCGCCACTTCGTCGAATCGGTGCGCAACTGGCGGAATAGCGTGGCCAACTATGTCGCTCCGTACCAGCGACTCATCGCCCGGAAAACCTGAATGGCCAACACGAAGCCGCCGCATATCGTGGTCCTGTCCAGCCTCTTTCCCAGCAGCATCCAGCCGGGAGCAGGCTTGTTCATCCGTGAGCGGATGTTTCGCGTCGCCCGCCAACTACCTGTCACCGTCGTCGCCCCAACGCCCTGGTTTCCGCTGCAGAGCCTGATCCGCCGCTTCAAGCCACATTTCCGCCCCGGTGCGCCGCACCATGAAAGCCAATCGGGCATCGATGTCTGGTTCCCGCGCTTCCTGTCTGTACCCGGCGTCTTCAAGAAACTCGACGGACTGATGATGGCGCTATGCGCCCTCCCGCGCCTACGCCGCCTCAAGGAATCCGGCCAGCTGGACATCATCGATGCCCATTTCGCCTACCCCGACGGCTACGCTGCCAGCCTGCTGAGTCGCTGGCTGAAAGTTCCGTTCACCATCACCTTACGCGGCACCGAAACCCGGCATGTTCAGGATCAACGCTTCGCTGGCCTGCTCCTGCAGGCAGTCAGCCGGGCGGCACGGGTGTTTTCAGTATCCGAATCCCTGCGCCAGTTGCTGATCTCCCACGGCGCCAGCCCGCAACAGATCGAAGTAGTCGGCAATGGGGTGGATACCTCCCGCTTCACGCCACAGGACCGGGAGGCCTGTCGCAAGACACTCGGCATATCAAACCAGGCACCGGTCCTGATCTCCGTCGGCGGACTGGTGCCGCGCAAGGGCTTCCATCGCGTCATAGAGGTCTTGCCGCAAATCCGGAAACACCACCCGGACCTGCGCTTTCTGATCGTCGGCGGCGCCAGCGCCGAAGGCAACAACCGCACGGAACTCGAGCACCAGGTGAAAACACTCGGCCTTGAAGAGTGCGTCAGCTTCCTTGGCCCCAAGCGGCCTGAAGAACTGTCGTCAATACTCTCAGCTGCCGATGTGTTCGTACTGGCCACCAGCAACGAGGGCTGGGCCAACGTCTTCCTTGAAGCCATGGCTTGCGGCCTGCCAGTCGTCACCACTGACGTTGGTGGCAACAAGGAAGTTGTCAGCGACGACAGCCTGGGTATCGTCGTACCATTTGGCGACAGCGAAGCCCTGCACCAGGCGATCACCAGCTCTCTACAACGCGACTGGGACAGACAGCAGATACGTCGTTACGCGGAACAGAATGCCTGGGACGAACGGGTCGAGCGGCTCAAGGGCCATTTTCTGCACATAGCCAACCGCGCAAGGGGGCAACATGGGTGACCTTTACACCAGACTGGTATCCGGCCTGATCTTCCCTATCCACGAACGTCTGAAGCATCACAGTACCGTCGCCGCTCGCAAGCAACTTGAAGAAACCCAGTGGTGGTCACCAGACCGCCTAGCTACCCTGCAACTGGAGCGCCTGCGCAACCTGCTGTCCAGAGCGCAAAACCACGTCCCGTACTACCGTCAGCTATTCTCCAGCCTGAACTTCGACATCCGCACCCTCACCTCTCTGGATGACTTGCAACGCCTGCCGTTCCTGACCAAAGCAATCATCCGGCAAAACACCGAGCAACTCAAAGCCGACAATGCTGAACGCCTCGCCCGCTTCAACACCGGTGGCTCATCCGGTGAACCGTTGATCTTCTTCATCGGCAACGAGCGCGTCAGCCACGACGTCGCCGCAAAGTGGCGGGCGACGCGCTGGTGGGATGTCGACATCGGTGATCCCGAGATTGTCGTCTGGGGCAGCCCGATCGAACTGACCTCGCAGGACCGCGTCCGCCAGATCCGCGACCGCCTGCTGCGCACTCGCCTGCTGCCGGCCTTCGAAATGAACGAGGCCAATCTCGACGGCTTCGTCGACACCATCCGCACAACCCAGCCGGCCATGCTGTTCGGTTATCCCTCGTCGCTATCGCTCATCGCGCGCCATGCCGAAAAGCGTGGCAAGAATATGAACGACCTCGGCATCAAGGTCGCCTTCGTCACCTCGGAACGCCTCTACGACCACCAACGCGAGGACATCACCCGTGTCTTCGGCTGCCCGGTGGCCAACGGCTACGGCGGCCGCGATGCCGGCTTTATCGCTCATCAATGCCCAGAGGGAGGAATGCACCTGACCGCCGAGGACATCATTGTCGAAATCGTCGACAAAGATGGCCAGCCGGTACCCAAGGGCCAGGCAGGCGAGGTTGTCGTCACCCACCTCGCTACCGGCGAGTTTCCCTTCATCCGCTACCGTACCGGCGATGTGGCCGTTCTTTCCACCAAGACATGCAGCTGCGGCCGAGGCCTGCCAATGCTGGAGGAAATCCAGGGGCGCACCACCGATTTCGTGGTCGCCTCCGACGGCACCATCATGCATGGTCTGGCCGTGGTCTATCCGATCCGCGACATCCCGGGCATTGCCTCGTTCAAGGTGGTTCAGGAAACATTGCAGCGCGTCGTCGTCCAGATTGTGCCCGGAGACAAGTGTGGAAACGAAGTCGAAAACCTGATCTCAACAGGCATCAAGGCCCGTCTGGGGCAGAACGTCGATGTCGAGGTATTGCGTGTCGCCGAAATCCCCCGGGAGAAATCGGGGAAGTACCGCTACGTGCAAAGCATGGTTGTCGGAAGCTAAAGTGCGCTCACTTTTGAACAGATGGCAATGAAATTAAGCGCCCCCCGACAATGTGCTTCTCAGCCAGAAAATATCTCAAGGAAATGATCGAATCCATCATCCTTAAACCACCTTTGGCGCCATCCAATGCGTGATTTAGCAATCGCCTTATTTTTGTTTGCAGGTCTGATTGCAACACTGCGAAAACCTTGGATGGGTGCCATCTTGTGGATTGTCGTCAGCGTCCTGAACCCCCACCTGTTGGGCTTCAAGATGGCGACGCAGCCGGTAGCAGCAGCCGTTGCTGGCACTACCGTATTCGCCACTTTGATTCGGCGTGCGGACTTTTCGATACCTTGGCGAAGCCCGCTAGTTTGGTTCGTCATTTTCAATCTCTGGATGTGCATCACATACCTCGCATCTGGCGCCTTGGCCGAAAACTACGAGATGTGGACCAAGGTGATGAAGATCAACTTCATGTTCTTCATCGTCTACGGTTTGATCATCACGCGAAAACAAGTCGACTTTGTCGTTTGGGCCATTGCCCTCTCCCTCTGCTATTACGGAGTCAAGGGGGGGGTCTTTACCATTCTTACTGCAGGTGCTCACCGCGTCTGGGGACCAGACGGGACATTCATCGGCGGTAACAATGAAATTGCTCTTGCGCTGATCATCGGAATTCCTTTGCTCTGGTACCTCCGACAAACGATCGAACAACGCTGGTTCAGACACGCCCTTGTCGCATCAATGGTTCTTTGTGCTGCCGCAGCGCTCGGTAGTCATTCTCGCGGCGCGCTCCTGGCGCTTATCGCCATGGCTGTGTTCTTTTGGATTCGAAGTCCAAACAAATTCCGTATCGGTTTATTCCTGCTGCTTCTCGCCCCACTACTATTAGGGCTGATGGCCGAGCACTGGGAAGAACGGATGGCAACCATCCAGTCCTACCAAGACGATCAATCGGCAATGGGACGGATCAATGCCTGGTGGATGGCCTTCAATCTGGCAAAAGACAAGGTCTTTGGCGGAAGTTTTGAGACAGCCACTCAGGCATTCTTCATGCAATATGCGCCAAATCCATATTTCATTCAGGGGGCTCACAGCATCTACTTTCAGGTCCTTGGCCAACATGGATTCATCGGTTTGTTCATTTATCTGGCCATGTGGATGAGCACCTGGATGGTATGCAACCGTATTCGCTCGATGACAAAGGGGAATCCGGAGAAATCAAACGCGCACCTCTTGGCGTCGATGATTCAGGTCTCGCTAGCCGGCTTCGCTGTCGGTGGCGCCTTCCTGGGACTTGCATACTTTGACGTACCCTACTTCCTGATGGCGGTTGCCTTACGGACACTCTGGATTGAGGAAACTGAGGCCAATGAGCGGCTAACCGTTCAGGCTGGAAACAAAATGCCATATGCAGCATCACCCAATACAACGAAGTGAGTGCATGAAGAACCGAATTCTTTGGCTTCTTGGCATCGTTGTACCCATTGCAGTTATTGCATCAATATGGGTACCGCCACTTGCACATTACTATGTCTCTTCACCCGGTGCCGATGCGAAGTTACTGTCCCACTTGCGAGTCTCGCCTTCAGACACACAGCTGCTCGAAATCGAACATCAAAACCTTGCCCTACCTCTTCGCATGAGCGACAGCGAGATTCTAGACGCTGCAGCACGACTGCGAGATGGCGAGTTGGCACTAAAGGGATTCCCGGCCGTTGCCATTTCCCCGCGTTTTGCCAAGGATGACCTCAGGAAGGGGCTACCGACCTGGGGGCTTCATTTTGGAAGCTTGGCACAAACAGAAATCCTCGCCCGTGCCTTCGAGATCTCTCGTGATGACCAATGGCTGAACCTGGCGCTTCAAAATACCCTGGGATTCATAAAGCACGAACGCAGTGTCTGGCTACCGGACGGCTTTCTCTGGAACGACCACGCCATCTCCGGCCGTATCAGCGTCCTGATCAAACTTTGGCGCCTGTACAGAACCCATCCTGATTACGAAAACAATACCGCCCAGCTTCTGGTTGAACACATATTGCGTTGCCGCCAGCTGCTTGCCAAGGATTCGCACTTCACCTTCAACACCAATCATGGTGTCATGCAGAATGTGAGCCTCTTGCAGATTGCTGCAGCCTTTCCCGGGCTGCCGGATGAAGAACGCTATCGCAAGTTGGCAATAGAGCGACTGGAGAGACAACTAGGCTTCTATATCAGCCCCGAAGGGGTGGTTCTCGAGCACTCAGCTGAGTACCACGCGCTCGGCATCGACTTGCTTGGTATGGCGACCAACCTGCTGCCAATGCTGGATCTGTCAGTTCCGCAACACTGGACAAAACTGCATCGGCAAGCGAAAGGCTTTCTCGATGTAATCCGACTCCCGGATGACAGCCTTCCGATGTTCGGCAATACCAATTCAACACCGGACTTCCCACCTGAACATCGTAGCCACCAAAACGATGCGCACTCCACTTGTCCCGGAAGGCAGGGAATGCATTTGTATCCGGTCGCAGGTTATGCCGTAACCTGGAGTTGCGAGTACCACAGCACCCAGTCGGTCTTGGCACTCTCACAGTTCGTCGGACATGGCCATAAACATGCTGACGAACTCAGTTTGCTGACATGGGCTCGTAATAGTCGCTGGCTGACCAATGTTGGCTACTGGCCCTATGGTGTGCCCGGAGACGAACAGGCATATGGCTGGAACGGTTCCAACGCACCGCATTGGCCAGACGAAACAACCACCGGCGAACGTGAGCCCAGACTGCTCTCCTCAGGGAATCTTCCTGGCATAAGCTTCATAGAAGCCAGAAGAAACGGACAAGGCGGCTCGGAATTTCGGCGCCAAGTTCTGCAGATCGGTGATGGCTGGTGGATCGTCCTGGATTTTGCCCAGGGGCCTACCAATCAAGAAGCTGAAGTACTGTGGACTTTCTTTCCCGGTATCTCACTCGCACAACAAGGAGATGGCAGCTATCTGGCCAGCCAGGGAGCGAACGAAATACGTGTGGACTTCGCTAGCAACGCCGGCATCAACCACCGATTGCTGATAGCCGACCGCTCTCCGTGGCGTGGATGGGTGGTCAAGGATCGCCAGCCAACTCCAGCCCCCAGCGTTCTTGCCCACTTTCCGGCAGGTAGCATGCTGGTTTCTTCGTTCCGACTCGCAGATAGAGGCAAATCAGACAGCGTGGAACTTGTATTTCAGGCCAACCAAAGCCCGGACTCCTGGGAACTGGCTATCCAGGTCGAAGGCGTGCGCAAGATGAAAATCGCACGGAACGCCGAGGGTCGAATTGATCTGACGGAAATCGAGCAATTCATCGATAGAAGTCTACTGCTGACCCCCGCTCCTGATGTACGGGCCGAACGTGCTGCCATACGTGCAGCCTATTCCGGACTAGCAGCCGACTTCCCACGCTATCGAGAAGTATCCACTTACCGCTTTAAGGTTACCAAGATTCTGCTCGCCGTTTTCGTCGGACAGATACTACTTTTCACATTGCTCTCGATTTATCGGCGGCAACAGCACACGTTACTTTGGTTGTGCGGGATTTCGGTATGGATTAGCGGCGGTATCGCCATTCATCTATGGTATTTCCCATGAAATGTTTCGGCATATAGAGCACACAGATGAAACTTCGACACAATTACTATCCAAGCACCCTGTGGTTCCTGTTGGCCATTTTCAGCGCTAACGCGCACGCATCATTTGATCTGGACCCAAGCTGCGGCAACCTGAACAACAATTATCTGGGTAAACCAACCGACTACCGCACCGCCCCAACCGAGCAACGTAACCTCGTCGAACGCCGTCATTTCAATGTTGAACATGCTCAAATCCAGAAGGGTCGGTCCACCTTCAAACACGGGGAAAACTCGGGCAGTCTGATGGGCGGCTTTGATTACACATTGCGTGTTTTTCCGAACCATCATCTCGCACTTCAGGATATTGATCGATTGGGTCTCATGCTCAAGTCGGAAAAGCCCCTGAATGCCTCTTACACGCTTGAGTGTTACTACAAGCGCGCTGTTGCCTTCGTTCCGGATGATGCCGTAGTCAGACTACTTTACGGCCTCTATTTGAATCGCCGGGGTAAGACACAGGAAGCCTTGGAGCAGCTTCGCTTTGCCGACGAAAACTCGCCTGACGACACCAACGTGCAATACAACCTTGGTCTAGCCTATTTCCAACTCAAGGAATATGAAAAAGCGCGCGAGTATGCCAAACGCGCTTACGATCGTGGCTTTCCTCTGCCTGGCTTGAAGAACATGCTCATCAAGGCAGGGAAGTGGGATTAACAAAATTGATAGCGACAACCATTAGGTATTGGACATATGTTTAATCTAGGACAGCGATACAACAAAGTACGGTTTGGCCTTGCAGTGAAAAAGATGCAACGGACACCGGTGCTCAAGACTTGTCAAGGAGGCCCCGCTCTTCTATCAATGGTCCATCATCGCGATGTCCTGTCCTATCTATTGGCAGCAAAATCCTTTGCTCGCTTCATCATTCCCGCCAAGGTCGTCATCGTGGCGGACCCAAGCATTACCGTGGCGGACAGGGAAATGTTGAAGCGCCACATACCCGACATCTGCTTCCGAAATGCTGCCGAGTTTCACTGCCCGGAACTTCCCAAGGGCGGGACTTGGGAGCGGCTGACTGCGATCGCCGAATATGCTCAGGATAATTTTGTCATCCAGCTGGATGCCGATACCGTTGCCACCAAGCCCATGCCGGAAGTCGAGCAGGCCGTTCGGGACAACTATGCCTTTTTGCTCGGTACCGAGGACATCCAGAAAATCGAATCGTTGGCTGAAATCGCCAGCTGGGCCAAGGGGAGGTTGACCGGCAATGACCATGTGCAGCTTGTCGCCGAATCAGTACTGGATCGCTTTCCGGATCAGCAGCACTGGAAATACGTGCGTGCCTGTTCAGGGTTTGCAGGATTCCCACATGGTGGGTTCGACAAGGACAAATTGATCAAAGTCTCGCAAGAAATGGGCGCTCTGCTCGGTGATCGCTGGTCGGAATGGGGCACCGAACAGTTTTCCTCGAACCTCGTGCTGGCCAGCATGGAAGGTGCAAAACTGCTGCCTCACCCCAAATACTGTGCACCGCACCGGGCCAACGGCGACACCGCCTTCCGGCATTTCATTGGCTACGTACGTCACACGACTCCGCTTTACGGCGATCTGGCCGGGATAGTGGCAGCAGAACTGCGTAGCGGTGGTTAAGTTGTTCTGGTCACTCATCAGTCGCCATCTGGCGTCCGGGGGAAGTAATGGCAAGCTCAGCATCTTCATCTTCCACCGCGTTCTCGCCAAGGCCGATCCGCTATTGCCGTTCGAACCATCCGCCGAAGAATTTGACTGGATGGTTCGCTTCATTTCCCGCACCTTCTCTGTCCTGCCATTGAGCGAGGCTGCCAGCCGACTCAAAAATGGCACCTTGCCGCCGGCGGCTGCCACCATCACCTTTGACGATGGCTATGCCGACAATCTGGAGGTTGCGTGGCCGATCCTCAAACGCTATCAAGTCCCGGCCACCTTTTTCATCGCCACCGCGTTCCTCGAAGGCGGCCGGATGTGGAACGACGACGTCATCGAGGCATTTCGGCTGTCGCCTACCGACGAACTGGATCTGAGCGAATTCGACCTAGGAAGCTATCGGCTAAGCGATGCCGCTTCGCGGGTAAAGGGCTACGAAACAGTTCTGGGCAAGCTCAAATATTTCGAGCACCACCTCCGTAGCGAGGTTGCCGGCGAAATTGCCAGCCGCTGCAATGTGCCGAAACAAGCGACGTTAATGATGACACACCGACAACTGCGCCTTCTCCATGAGGAAGGTGGCGAAATCGGCGGCCATACGCGGACCCACCCCATTCTCGAACGGCTCGACGACACTGCAGCCTTGCAGGAAGTCGAATCGGGAAGACAGGAGCTTGAGGCACTCATCGGCACAACCGTACGGGTGTTTGCCTATCCGAACGGTGTTCCCGGCCGCGACTGTTCGGCGAGACATGCGGAGATGGCCCGCCAGGCAGGTTTCGAAGCCGCTGTAACGACCCGCCAAGCCTGTGCTACGACCGCCTCCGACATATTTCAGCTGCCGCGTTTCACACCTTGGGATCGCACACCGTTCAAATTTGCGATGCGCAGCATGATGAATCTATCCCAGAGCATCTGAGCGGACCATTCGTAAAGTATGCCGATATCGGACAACACGGCGGAACGCACTGAACTGCCATTTCCGGCAGTTCAAAGGATGATTTCCGTCAGCGACCTGCATTCATTTGCCAGACAGCCGAATGCTGTTTAACTCCTACGCTTTTATCCTGCTCTTCCTGCCGCTAACAGCACTGGGGTTCTTCCTTGTCGCCCGGTGGGGCAAGGGATTTGGTGCCGGATGGCTGGCCCTGTGCTCGCTATTTTTCTACGGCTGGTGGGATTACCGTTACTTGGGCTTATTGCTACTCTCGATTTGCGGCAACTACTTGGCCGGACATTACATCGCACATCGTCCAGGTAGCCCGGCTGGCAAGCGGATGCTGACCGTCGCCGTGGTCGCCAATCTGCTGCTGCTCGGCTATTACAAGTACGCTGACTTCTTCATATCCAGCAGCAATGCGCTGTTCGCCACCGAATGGCCGCTGCTCGGCATCATCCTGCCGATCGGAATTTCCTTCTTCACCTTCACACAGATCGCGTTTCTGGTGGATGCCTATGTCGGCAAGGTTACGGAATACCGCTTTGTCTATTACCTGCTGTTCGTGACCTATTTCCCTCATCTGATCGCCGGACCGGTCCTGCATCATAAGGAAATGATGCCGCAGTTCGACGAGGACAAGAACTATCGCCCGCATGCCGAAAATATTGCCATCGGCCTGACCATCTTTGCCATCGGCTTGGCCAAGAAAGTCCTGATCGCCGACAATCTGGCGGGTTATGCCTCGCCGGTTTTCCAGCCGCAAGCTGGCAACCCGTCGCTATTCATCGCCTGGGGCGGCGTACTGGCCTACACCTTTCAGCTCTATTTCGATTTTTCGGGCTACTCCGACATGGCCATCGGCCTGTCGCGACTGTTCGGCGTGCGCCTGCCGCTCAACTTCGCGTCGCCGTACAAGGCGGCCAACATCGTCGAATTCTGGCGCCGCTGGCACATGACCCTGTCGCGCTTCCTGCGCGACTACCTCTACATCCCGCTCGGCGGAAACCGGTGCGGCAAGATCCGGCAGCAGGCAAATTTGTTGCTGACCATGCTGCTCGGCGGCCTATGGCATGGTGCCGGCTGGAACTTCGTGATTTGGGGCGGCCTACACGGGCTGTTCCTGGTCATCAACCATGCCTGGCAGACGTTCGCCGGTCGCTTGCCCGCACTACTGCCAGCTTCGCTCGCCCGCGTCGTGGCAATCGCGCTGACCTTTGTCTGCGTCGTCTTCGCCTGGGTCTATTTCCGCGCCCCCGACCTGCCGACCGCAAACCGTCTGGTAATCGGCATGCTCGGCGGCTTTGGGGCCGCCCTGCCGGACTCCATCGTTGGCCTGCTCGGTCCCGCCAAGCCGCTGCTCGGACACCTTGGCATCACGACCTATCTGGGCGGCGGCAGCGTCTTTCTCGAAACCTGGGTCACGGTGGCCGTAGCCGCGCTGATCGCCTTCTGTACGCCAAACACCCAGGAAATCATGGGGCGCTTCGATCCCGCCCTGAGCGAGGCGGAGCGTCAGCCGCAACGCTCCTCGCCCTATCTGTTGTGGGGACCCAATCGCCGGGCTGCACTGGCGCTCGGACTCCTGTTTTCCGCCGGCATGCTCGCCCTGAGCCGACCAACGGAATTCCTCTATTTCCAGTTCTGATGTCCTCCCGAGCAGCCGATCCTTCCTGGAAATCCTACCTGTACTGGATGCTGGCGACATGCCTGCTAGCGATCAGCACGACCGGCCTGCTGAATGTCCTGATCGACCCGCTCGGGGTGTTCGGTAGCCCCCGCATTCCTGGCATGAACAGTGTCAAACCTTACCTCGACCATCACCGCCACCTCGCCCGTTTGGCGGCCGCACGCCGCGTTTGCGCGCCTACCGGGATCTTCGGCAACTCACGCGCCGAAATTGGTCTCAACCCCTTGAGTCCGGCTTTTCTCGAACGCGGCATTAACGCCTTCAATCATGCGATTCCCGGCAGCAATGCCAACACGGCCTACCGCCAGCTTCTCTGGCTGGAGGCCGGCGGCTGCCTGCCCAAGCAGATCGTGTTGGGCGTCGAGTTCTTCGACTTCCTAGGTGGCGCGCCTGCAGGTACCCTGCCAACACTACAGACCACCCCACCGCCTACGCTGGACGGGCGCTTCCTTGCCGAGTCCGTATTCTCGATCACCGGCCTGCGTGACTCGCTGACCACCCTGATTGCACAGCACGCCGGTTTTGCGGCCACCATAACGGACCGCGGTTTCAACCCCTTGCGCAACTACCTGCAGGAAGTCAGCCGTAACGGCCACCATGTACTGTTTCGCCAGCGCGCCGAGGAAAACCTGCGGAATTGGAGCAGTCGTTCCAAGCGCCTCCACCCCATCGAAGGAGGCGTATCCGACGACGAGATGGCGGTTGATGCCATCATCACCCGCAGTGCCGCGGCCGGCAGCCGCATTGTCCTAGTCATTTATCCCTACCACGCCCAGATACGACTGCTGCTGGAACACATGGGCCTGGGCGAACTGTTTTCCGAATGGAAGCGACAGGTCTTCCGCCTGGCCGAGCGTCACGCGGCTGCCGGCGCCAACGTGGAGGTGTGGGATTTCAGCGGCATCGGCAATGAAACCCAGGAGGGAATCCCTGCCCCCGGAGATCGCAGCACACATCTGGCTTATTTCTGGGAAGCAGGCCATTTCAAGAAGGAACTGGGAGACCGTCTGCTTGCACGCTTGATGGGCAAAGAGAATGGCTTTGGCACCAAACTGGAGCAGCAGACTCTCGAGGCGTGGTTGTCTCAAGACCGCGCAGCCGTGAGATCGCTGCTTATGACCCCATCCCCCCTGACCGCGGATGTCGAACAGCTAATCGCCCGTTTCACAACAGCCCACTGACCGACCGGCTGAATCGGCACTCCGCTCATGCTCGCCCCAAGCGCGCCACAATCGCCCGCTGGATCTCCAGCCACAAGCGATGTTTCGTCGCCCAAGCCAACAACAAAGCACCGAATGCGCCACCAATTCCCGACAACAGTGCTGGCACAAGCAACTCGCTTGACCGCCACCCCCAATGAAGGATGACGACAACCGACGCTAAAGAAGCCCCAACCGCGACCAGCATGCTTTTCCCCCAGACCAGCAGCATTGGAGCAATGGCAAAATCGATATGCTTGCGAGCCGTCGCGATCCAGATCGCCGATGCCAGCGCACCGGAAACGATCAAACACTGACTCAGCGCCAGCAAACCGAGGAATGTGCCAATTGCTGTAGCAGTCAACGCTGACAGGGTGGATAGCAGGGTTGCCTTGAGGACATCGTTGACGGCTCCGATGGCTATTAGTACCGGCGGGCAGATTGCTGCGGGAATTGAGAATGCACAGGCGATAGCGAGCCAGCGCGCAGGATCGACGGCTTCATCCCACTGCGGGCCATAGAGAATCCGGATTGCGGGATAGGCCATCAGTGCAATTCCGAAGAAGAAAGCCCAACCCAATCCGGTAATAAGCTCCATGGCAACCAGAAAGGAGACACCAACGTTGCCGGATTCGCGGGACTGCTTGGCAAAATAGGGTAAGGCCACCGAATTCACGGCATCCATGACCAGCCGCTGGAACATCGTCACCAAGCCCTGACCTCGACTGAACAACCCCGCTTCTACCATACCGTGGATTTTTCCCAGCAGCAGCTCCGGGGCTCCCGCGGACAAGGTATTCATCAACGAAGTAGCGGTAAGTTTGCCGCCAAAGGAGACCACGTCTCCGATACCCCGGACAATTGGCCTCCACGGCAGGCTGGGCTGGGCAATCGCCCAGATCGCGATGATGCTCGCAACCGTCGTCAGGGCATTGGCCCAAGCCAGACTGACCGGTCCGAATCCCAGCCAGGCCATGGTGACTGCCGAAGCCGCATGAACCAGGGCGCCAACAAAACGCACCGCGGCAATCGAGCCGAAACGCATTTCCCGAACCAGCCAGGCATTGGGATAGGCGAGAAAAGGCGTAATGGCAAAATTGAGCGCCAGGACCAGCATGATGTCGTAGATTTGCGGCTCATCATAAAACCCGGCAGCAGGAACAGCCGCAGCCAGCACGATCAGCGCCAAAATAAGGCCGAGTGCCAACTGCACGCTCCAGGTTGCCCGCATCTTTTCTTCTGACAGGTTCCTGTTCTGCACCAGATACTGGCCTGCTCCCAGGTCGCGAAAAGTTGCGATGAAACCGAGCAGCACCATGGTCACGGAATAGACTCCGATCTCCGACGGAGTCAGCAGACGGGCAATCAGCATCGACGATGCCGTATGGATAACCA
This sequence comes from Dechloromonas sp., assembly GCA_008933675.1. Lineage (GTDB taxonomy): Bacteria > Pseudomonadota > Gammaproteobacteria > Burkholderiales > Rhodocyclaceae > Azonexus. Next base: position 16,766 of record WBUO01000015.1, on the reverse strand, counting down.
GGCCGGAATAGCGGTCAAGGAACGAGAGTGCGAGGGCTTTGCGTGTGGACACGGAGGATGGATTCCAGAAAATGGAACAGCCGCGTCAGCCTGGATCGCCGGCTGACTGCATCAGAATGAGATTGGTCGCTTCCTTGCCTGCAGCCACTGCGACATCATCATCAGTATCCAGACCAGTTCCCCATAGTAGCCAGGGTGCTGCGGGAGATGTTCCTTGAGCAGCCGATCAAGGAAATCAGGGCGTACGATCCCCCCGCTCCGCAGATAGTCCAGCGAGTCGACTGCCAGCTTGCGCAGCCCCGCATGCTCCACCGCCCACACACCGAACGGCAAACCAAAGCCGTGCTTCTTCTTGGTAATGATTTCCGCCGGCAGGAAGTCCTTCAGTGCCTCCTTGAAGAACCAGCGCAGGGTCAGCCCCTTGAGCTTCAGTTCCGGATCCAGGCGCAGCGAAAAGTCGACCAGACGATCGTCGAGTAGCGGAAAACCAACCTCCAGCCCGGCCAGCCGTGTCGATCCCAGCACCTTGGGCAGATCGTTGTCTGCCAGTGTGTATTTCCAGTCGTACCAGAGCATGCGGTTGACGAGCACCCTGGCATCGGCAGCTGCGTAGGTTTCCCTTTGCTGACGCAAGGTATCCTGGGGATTGACTTGCGCGAGGAACTCCGGCGTCAGCACCTCACTCAGCCCCAGGCGACCCAGCAGGTTGTACATCTGCATGCGATCCGGCATCGGCACGCTGGCTTGCTCGACATAGCTCACCGCCTTCTTGATGCCCGGGATTTTTCCCGGCAAGGCAAAGCCAGTCAGCAGCGGCTCCAGCATCCCATTGCGCAGGATGCCGGGAATGCGCTCATAGGCACCAAAGATGCGCTGTTTGGCATAGCGGGTATTGCCACCGAAGAGCTCGTCCCCGCCATCGCCGGCGAGTATGCGGGTAATGCCTGCCTCGCGTGCTGCCTTGGCACAATAGAAGGCGGGTACGACGGAGGAATTGCCGAACGGCTGATCATAGGAGGCCGCCACATCGGGAATGCTGCGCACCAGATCGTCCGGTGTAACGTAGTACTCGTGATGCTCGGCACCGAAATGGCGGGCAGCGATGCGCGCATATTCCATTTCATCGTAGCCAGCCGCCTCGAAGCCGATGGAAAAGGCCCTGGCAGGCTTGCCTGTGACTTCCCTGAGCAAGCCGGCGACGGTCGAACTGTCGGTGCCGCCGCTGAGGAAACAACCGGTGCTCTCGCCATCCAGCCGGTCGCGAACCGCATCGAGCAGGATCTGCCTGAACTCGGCCTTCAACTCACCGACCGGCGCCCGCCGATCTTCGGTGAAGTGAGGTTTCCACCAGGGGGCAACGGTCAAGGTGCCTTTCTCGAAGAGTGCGTAGTGACCGGCCGGCAGGCGGAAGATGTCCTTGAAGACGGTCCGCGGCGCCGGAATCATGTGGAAATAGAGATAGTCGTATAGCGCCTGGGGATCGAGTTCGGCGTCCGGACCGGCAAGATCATCGGCACGTTCGGCCACGTGTAACTGGCCATCTTTGAGCCGATAGCAAAGCGATTGGATGGCAAACCGGTCTGCGGCGAGAAAAACACCGCCCCCCGGGATAGGAATAGCCACCGCAAAATCCCCCAGCACACCGTTTGGAGCATCCGTGGCACGTCGCAGCCATGCCTCTGACCATGCCGCCGACTCCCCCTTTTCGTTGGCAATGGACTGCAGCCCCGCATCTTCAAACTTGAATCGGCCGCGGCAAATCTGGGGTATTGGAATTGACGCGCTGGTAAAAAGTTTAGTCATGGATTGAACGGCTGAAAATTTGAGAAAGTTCGGCTTGAAACGACGATCGAAAACCGAACAAACAATGTCAGACAACTACAGGTTTGCCCGCTTGCAGCGATCGGACAAATGAGCTCGCTGCTTGGGCAAATGAAAACTGGCGAGCATGACGAATGATTTGCTCCTCATCGAACGACCTACTAACTGCCTCGGCCAATGCTCGCGCCAGACCATCGGGATCGTCGTGCGGAAACAGTATTCCCGACTCCGCGGAAATCACGTCACGCAAAAAACCAAAATCAACCGAGATCAGCGGACGGCCAAAGCTTAGTGCCAGCATCGCTGTCCCGGAAGTCAGGATTTCACGGTATGGGACGACAACATAGTCGCAAGCTTTGAGATGGTGTTGCATCTGGTCGTCCGGAATGAAACCTTCCCGGATATGGATACGAGGATCGCCTCCGGCAAGTTCGACGATCTGGTTTCGGTAGCCGACATCGGAAAACTTGCCTGCGACTACAAGCGTTGCATCAAGGTCGGACCTGAGGAACGTCGCAACCAATTCATGCAAGTTCTTGTACGGTTTGCAAAGTCCTATGAACAGAAACAGGGGTTTATCCTGCGGTACCGCGAGGAATCTGCGTGCCTCGTCTTTCGACAGATCGGACTTGTAGTAACCAATCCAGTGCCCGTGGGGAATCAACACCAGCTTGTTACGCACGCCGGGAAAGCGCGCCTGCAATGCCTCGGCAGGCCCTGGGCCGTGTACCAGGATCAGACGTGAGAGCAGGATGACGAGATGCCGCCCCAGAATATCGAAGGCGGGTATCTGGCAGCGGTCGTGAGGCAGCAGATTGTGTGCCGTCCAGGCCAATTGAGCGCCCTTGGCACGTGCCATGAGCAGAAGTGTGACGAATCTTGCAAACCAAAGACATTGGCGCACTTTGGAACCAGGCTTGTTGTATGCAAAGGAAGGCCAATGCATATGAAGCCAGTCTCCTCGGCGAAGGTTCTGATACAGCCAACCACCGCTGAAAACTCCCTCAATAACTTCCACCCCCTCATCCTGCAAAGCAGCGGAGAAACAATCGTTATAGGAGATACCGGTTTTGGGGAAAGCGATTATGCGCATCGTCAATTTATCCTGTATCTGTTCAATGTGAATCGCCTGCACGCACCATGACGCAATCGAATTCGACAGCCTTCATGTCTTCATCCATGCTGATCGGGAAAAAGCCGGAGATACGGAAGCCCATGGCTTCGACAGTTTCAAGTATTTCGCGGTAGGGGGGCACTTCGGCATAGAGTTGCTGGATGGGCAGTTCAAATTGCAGTGCCTTGATTGTCTTGAGCAGTTCGGGGGCTCCGCGTAACACTTCCAGGTCGAAGCCTTGGGTATCAACCTTTAGATAACACGACTGGTCAGCCATGACGTGATTCGCGAATAGATCATCCAGCCTCCGAACAGGAACGGTAACGGTTCCTACAACAGTATTGCTGGCGGCAAAGCCTTCGGAAGCACCGACAAGCGGTTGCCGAAAAGAACTGAACGTGTCCCTCGCCATGACGTTGAGTGCCAGTTCGCTGTTATGGCTACCCAGGGCAAAATTGAGAATTTCCCAAGCTGGATCGCTGATCTGCCTTTGCTGAAGGGCATTTACTAGATGCGGTTGTGGTTCAAAGGAATACACCCTCCCGGTGAACCCAACCTGTTGACGTAGAAAATCATGGTACTGACCGGCATTGGCCCCAACGTCGAAGACCGTCGATACTGAATAGCGCTCGAAAATCCTGCCCAGATGCTGCGCTAACTCGCGATTTTCCAGGCGCCACTTCGGAATGATCGAGTAACCCATTTTTTCGGCAAAACCTGTAACGACATGCATGGCAATTCGATTCATGGCAGTTCTCCGATTTCGCTCTATTGGGTGAGCGGAGGACGTTTTCCTCCCTGACAACAAAAAGCATTTGGCATAAACGCTGCGAAGACGAGAATATAGAACATCAGAGCAAGCCTCGGCGCGTCAATCAGGCTGTCAAACATTCCGACAATCAGGAAGCCGATGAGTGAGGCTGAAAAGTAGGGAGCAAATTCATACTGTCGAACCTCACTCATATTGAGACGCCAAAGAGCCCCAGCAGTCAGCATCAGGAATAGCGACAATCCGAAACACCCCTGATCAAAGAGCACATTAACCAGAATATTTTTAGCGTGCCAAGGCATATGGTCGCGATCACTACTGAAGAACCAGCGCTTCATGCCGTTTGTAAAATCACCGTTTTCTAGCAGGCTCTCTCCATCCGGGCCTGTCAAAATGACTTCATCTATGTTTGCCGCTCCACTCTGTTTGGCAACTGACAGAGAGAACATCTTGATGCGTGGCGCATACCACGTACCACCGTTCAGCAAAGGGCCTTTAAGCGGGATTCTGGCTGACTGCCACCCCTCTTCGCCGACTTTGATGTTTGCTCTTCCGATTGCACACGCTGCCACATATAGCAGGTGTTTTTCGCACACTTCGATCTGGAGGCTTGTTTCAGCTTGTGCTCTGAGCCTGACTGACGCTTCAAACGGGCCTTGGGCATTGAATGCAAGCCTCTGGGACACTCTGAATGCATCACCAAAGCTGATAGGGTGGCGCGGAGCTACTAGGGACAGGAAGGCACCCTCCTCGTCACGACTGATTTGATACGTGCCGGGGAACTTGTTATCCGGTATCGCAAAGAAATAATTTGCCGGGTAACGTCCCAGACCTTTGCCGAATGCCACATCCAGCGGCGTCTGAAGCATCGAGGTACTCAGGGTCCAGTGATCGAAGCGGCCATCGAGATCCTGTTCGGAAGTTGAGAAACGCTCGCTCATGTAGCCGCCACCGACGAATACCGCGACAACCGCGCAGACCGCCAGCGCAGAACTCATGAAGGTGGCCTGCCAGCGCAAATCGCCGGACCATACCGGCCTTGTCGCAAATATCCCGCGCGCAGCCACCGCGACCACGACAGAGAGGGCAGCGATCATTCCCCACAGCGCCTCGCTGCCGCCCCAGTGATCCGCCACGTTGGCAGCAGCCAGCATCAGGGCGATGAACCCCGCCGTGCAGTAGATACGCTGGTTTCCCTGCAGCCCGGCGCGGAACCCGTGAAGGACAGCCAGCATTGACAGGCAGATCAGCGCATAGAGAAGGTACGCGCCCTTCGGTATGAAACCGGCCATCAACACTAGCAGCGCACCGAGCATCACACCGACCAGCGTTCCGGCGACCAGTTGGGCAATGGTGATGTGGCGCAAGGCCATCGGCATCGACAAGGCTACGGCGATGCACCCGAGGAGTGCCATCAAGCCCCGGTAACCACCACCGGGGAAGACGAGAAAGGCCATTGCCCCCAGGGCAAGCAGCGCGATGGACCAGCGTAACGGCCCCCAGGCGAGCTGCTCAGGCTGCACCACAGCGGCACTGGCATGCCTGCGCGTCTGCCAGGCCAGCAGCGGCAGGGCAACGATCAGCGCAAGGTAGACGCCGCGCGAGAAGGTTGTCAGTGCGGCGTAGGCGGCAACGACGATCAGGAGGATGGCTAGCGCATGTTGCAGCGCGCTCCGGGCATTGCGCAGGCCCCAGATGGCGAAGGGTACGGTCAGCAACAGCCAGCCATCCAGCGCGGCCCCGCCGACGTGCATCTCCCAGAACAGCGCCGTCGAACGGTAATCGCTGGAAAAATTGAGCAGGTCGGTGAATGCCAGTCGCTCCCACAACGCGGCCAGCGATGCGCTCCCCAGGCCCAATGCCATGCCCCAGGCCAGCTTTCTGCCCGCCTCCTGAGCCGTATCGCGCTGCAAGCGTCTGAGCAGCGGCACGAGCAGCAGAGCCAGGAAGAAACTCTTGCCGATGCGGATGCTGTTCATTGGCCCGTCATAGCCCTGGAACCAGCCAAAGTCGAAACCACCGGCGTCGGAAAAACCCCGGGCCATCGAGATCAGGATCGACACCGCCATCAGGAAAGAGAAACCAGCCAACAACCAGGAGCGACGCCGGGAAACGGCCTGCCCTTCCGCAATCAGAGCACGGGCATAGCCACCGCTGGCCATGGCCAGAACCAGCAGATCGACTTCCTCGAAGGTGATCCAGCCTGTCCAGGGTGCCAGACCGATGACCGGCAGCAGTGCCGGCAGGATGACCAGAAACCAAGAAAGGCGGTAGAAGGCCAGGATGCTGGCGCCCAGGAAAAGCGCCAATGCAGCGACCTGGCCTAACGGGTAGTGCCAGGCCAGGACGCTGCCAAGGGAGAAGGCCAGCAGCGCAGTCAGCAGGTCGCCCGCACGCCTCAGCACCGGAGCTTCCCCGGGAAACTCGCAGCATGCCCAGCGTTGATGACGAGCGGCATGACGGTCACTGGCCCAGCACCGAATCCAGCAGCCTGGCCAGTTGTGCCGTACGCCCCTCGCGCGAGGCATCAGCAACGGCTTGCCGATCCGGCAGTTGTGCCCTGCCCTCGCGGATGGCGGCGATGAAGGCCGGCAGGACCCGGCAGATTTCTTCCACCGAATCGAGTCGCGCGATGTCGCTGGCCCCCGCCTGGCGCAAGGTCGTGGCGGTATCGCCCTGCGGATCGGTCAACGAAAGGATCGGACGGTTGGCACGCAGGTACTCATAGATCTTGGCAGGTATCTGCTCGTTGCAGTTGGCTGCCTGCATGACCAGCAAGCCATCGGCGGCAAGCATCTCGGCCAGGGCTTCGCGATAGGGAACCGGCGGCTGACAGTCGATGAATTCGGCGATATCGAAGCGGGCTGCCAGCGACTTGAGCAAGTCGTCATGGACCGAGGCACGAAAGCGGACGACCAGACTGCCGGGCGCCAAGTCTCCCTTTGCCTTGAGTTGCCCGAGTGCTTCGAAGAACTGGGTGGGATCCCGCTCGGCGGGATAAACAATACCGCTATGTAATAGCGTGATGGCGCCGGGATTGAGGCTGCTCCGGGCTTGAGCGCTACTGGCGGCACCAACGAAGGTCTCCTCGTCGTAACCATTTTCCAGCACGACCACCTGTTGTTCTCTTGCCGGGTAACGCTCCCGGTAGATCCTCGCTGCGCCGGGCGTGGTGAAGGTGCTCAGGCTTGCATTGTGCACAGTGTCGGCTTCAATGGCCTTGTAGCTCTTCCAAGTCAGGGGATCGGCGGGATAGCCCTCCTGCGCCATCGGATCACGGAAATCGGCAATCCATGGCAGTCCGCTCCTGCGTTGCAGTTCGGCACCGATCATGTGGGCCGTGGCAATCGGATAGGTCGACCAGATCGCCTGCGGCTTGAACTCGCGGATCAAACGCATGCCGTCGCGAACGGCTGCATATTTCCAGCTGACCCAACGGTCCGGTCGCGCCATGGCGCCCACGTAACGGCCGGCAATGGAGAGGTGGCGTGCCGTGTCGAGCGCGAAGGCACGCCGGACCACGGTGTTCTTCGGCACGTCGGCCAACAGGTCGTCACTGGTGCGTTCATAGGCCCGCGGATCGGCAGAAAGCACGATGGGCTCCCAGCCGAATTTCGGCAGATGCTGAACAAAGCGCAGCGTGCGCTGGATGCCACTGCTGCCGGCAAGCGGCGGGAAGTGGTAGGCGATCATGAGGAGACGTTTCATTGGCTATGCACGCCCATGGCAGCAGCAAGATCACTCGTTGGCAGCTGTTTGATTGTTGGCAGGATGAAATGTAAAAGCATATTAAAAATAGCAGCCCCGCATCAGGCTTTGGGAGAATCGGAGAACGAACGTGAACCCGCTGTGCTTATCTTTTTGCTTATCTGTTTTGCTGCACGCCCGGCCAACTCTTTCAGCAGCAGACCGAATCCGACCAGTGTGCGCGGATTGAATGCCAGGATTCCCCACCTCTCCCTGCGGTCGCTCATCCAGATTTTCTTGTATTCATCATCACCGATCAGGAAGTCGACTTCGCGAACCTTGTCATCCTCGATGACATGGCGCATCAGATAGCTGGTCAGCACGGTTCCGGGCGATAAATGGGCATAGTCTTCGTGGTAGGCCACCTTGTAGATGCTGGCTTTACCCTGACCGACAATCCACAACTGGGCTGCTATCGGCTGCCCTTGCAGACGGGCGATACCCAGGCGCAGCATTCCCTTGGAGGCCAGCAGGCGAATCAATGACGGCACGAACTCCGGATAGGGTTCCGGTTTCTTCCAGCTGGCTGCGTAAACTTCCAGATACGCTGCTATCGCGGATTCCAGCGTTTCGCCGCCACATACCAGCTCCAGCGTTCCGCCTTCGGCGGTGAATTCCCGGTTGCGGCGCTTGATGGAACTGCGCAGATTGCCGCTGCGTTTGCGGAGGTAATCGTCCCAGCCACCTTCGACCTTCAGGTACCAGTTGCCGAAACAGAAGAAGGTCAGCGGAATCCAGCCGATGGCCCGCAGTTCGCTCAACAGTGTGGTGTAGGCGGCCGACCCCGGGTCCATCGGTGCAAAACGCATGACGGGGGCTGCGCGGTGTTCCTTCGTTGCCGCCGATAGCAAGGTGCCAATTACCTGCTGCTCGCAGTTCCGGGCAATCAGGGGGGAATAGAGGGAGGTGTAGTAGTTGCCCAACGACTCCAGGGTACACATCCCGGCATGCCGGGTCTGGCGCAGGGGCAGAACAGCCAGGACTTTCCCGTTGGCGGCGGCATAGTGATGACGGACGCCGGCGTCATCGGGATAAACCTGTCGCTGAAGCAGTTCGAACCAATCGAGAGAGTTCTCGATACTGTCCCCCGGCGCAAACTGCTCGAGCCCTGAACTCGCAGCAATCAGGTCGCCCACATTGCCGCAAGCGTGCGTTTCGAAAGCTGGCTGAGTGTCATCGGCAACATGACGATCTTTGGGACTCCCAGCCAGGCGACGTTTGAAGGCTTTGAGCAAGGCATATGCAACTGCCCCCCCCTCATTGCGGAACAGGTGTACATTCTGAATGTTGCAACTGAACGAGGCCCATTCCGCCTGATCGCGGGTGGCATTCGTGTAGAACTCGATGGCCCGTTGCGGATGCGCTTCAAGCTGACGTTCGAGGATTTGATACAGCATCAGGCGACTGGGAGCAAAGCGCGCGAGTGACTCGTCGTAGCTCGTCTTGAGGATCACCTGCATCGACTGGTTACCGATGAGCAGGCGCGAGGCGGCCAACTGCCCGCCAATGGTCAGTTCGCAAACTTCCGCCTGCCCGCTCGAGGCGAAGTTGCGCAGCACCTCGGCATAAAACCGGCCTTGAATGTTGTCAATCGAAACGGCGGTACCCGCTGCAGCTTTCCAACCCGCGCTTTCCAGCTCGCCGAAACGACGAACGCCATCGGTCATCTCCTCAGGCGAAGACAGGCTGGCAAATCCGGACGAATCTGCTTCGCGTTCCAAACGGTTGGTATAGCGGCGAATATTGCTCCGGAGATTCTTCGGACGACCATTCCAGTACGCTTCAAAAGCAATACCCGGTCCGACACCGATGGTTCGGGCGTGGTAGGAGATCAGCGCCTCACCGCCAACACCGGAGAAGGCAGGCGCGTAGCGCGGATCGATCGCATGGAATTCGATACTCCAGGCAAAGCCCGGGAGCGCTTCCAGCAACCCGCCGAACTTGCTGGTGTCTGCAATCAACAAAGGCGTGATCTGCGCCTGAGCCGGCCGAAAGCTCGCCCAGCGACCCGCGCCTCGGGAGAGCAGGATCAGCGCGCCGCGAATTACTCCCTGCTCGCGATACAGACAGAGCACTTCCCCGCCGCTGGCAAAGTGCTTGAGCAGCGGGCCGACGAAGCGGCTGTCGTAGTACGGGTGGCTGGCATACAGCTCGGCATTCAGGCGGTCCCAGTCGGCGGCGTACCGGGCAAAACTCTCCCGCGCCGGATGAAATTCCCAAGTCACCGCTGCACCCCGTTGATCGATGAGGACAAGACCTTGCCGAGCGCGGTCAGGAGCCAGTTCATTTCATCGTCACTCAGCGACTGGTGACAGGGCAGATGCAGCAGGTGCAGGCGATAGTCCTGCGCTACCGGGCAATCGGATACGGCTATTTCGTCCCAGCGCCAGACGGGGACGGCCAGTTGTTTCAGCCAGTAGAAATGCGGCATCGGGTGATCGATGTACAGCGGAAACATGTAAGGCACAACATGCTCGGGTAGTTCGGGATAGAGCGGGCGGCAACCCGGCAGGTCGGCGACGGCCAGCAGCCAGCGTCGGTAGTTGGCCCGGCGCCGATTGACGATGGCAGCGACCGAATGATGTTCGATCAGCCAGCGGGAACCCCGAAGCGCAGCCCTTCCCTCGAGATCGCGCTGATACTGTGCCGACTGCGCCGGACGTGTGCAGCGTTGATCGGCACCGGTGGCCGGCGGCTTGCCGGCGAGCAAGGCAAGCTGATCTTCAAGGCCGGCGATGTCCTCCTGAGTGACGCGCGGCTGGCGAGCCGCCGCGAGGCAATGCCGGACACCACGCAGCTCGGCAATCCAGCTTGCAGGTTTCGGGGCAGCCCCTGCCAGCGCAGCGGAAGCCGGCGCATAGAGCCAGCCGCCATCGGCACTGGGAAAGAACTTGTAGGGGCTTGAAGCCACGTAGTCTCCCTGCTGCCCGGCACCCGAGGCCTGATAGCGCTCGGTGAACAGGGTGTGCGAGCAATCCTCGACGAAGCTTATGCCGCGTGTGTCACACCATTGTTTCAGCCGGGAGAAATCGCGGACGAAACCAAAGTAATGCGTTGCCAGCAACACCTTGACGGGTTTTGTCGAGCGTTCGATCAGGGCATCGAGCGCGGTCATCTCGGGAGCCAGTTCCGGCGTCAGCGGGTAGATGAGTATTTCGCCCCCCAGCGACAACGCCGGATCGAGCATGGTCACACAGTGATAGGCGGGCGCCAGCAGCACGCTGCCAGCATCGAGTCCGGCACGCCGGTAGGCCTCGCCAAGCGCATAGCGCCCCCGGCTGAAATACACGCCCTGCCCTGCACCAGGCAGACTCCCCGGCGGCATCCCGGAATCGTTGCTGGTTACTGGCTGATAGCCGCGCGGCAGGACGGGTACCCGTGGCCTCGGGAATCGGCAGGATGAGGGATCGAAAACCTGGTAGTCGAGGGGCATGGGAGGCGCTCCGGCAATCAGCCCATCGACTGCTGAAGCCAGTTCAATGTCGCTTCTTCAACTACCGACCGCCATTCCGCGCTTGAAAACGTGTGGTCGGCGTCCACCACTTCCCTGGTCGCGACATTTCCGCCGCTCAGGGCAGCCTGCCAGGCAGCACTGGCCCTGGTGCTTTCGATGAACTCCTTGGCGGTGTAGTCGTCGCCGCTGAGGATCAGCAGAACCTTGCCGCGAAACTCGCCGAGCCCGCGCAACATGCGCTCCTGAAAGGAAAGCCGCGCCTGACCACCGGTATTGCTGCCGACCTGTCGCGATTGACGCAGGCTGTTCAGGAAGCCGCCGACCGCCCGGCCGACACCCAGTTGCCCGCCCAGCAGCTTGCGCCAGAACTCCGGCTGCAACAGGCGCTGGGCGTAGTAATGCTTGATGTGGGCGCGCGCCAGCGTGGCTTCGGAACGGACCCAGGGATTGAGCAGTACCAGGCCGCCGAGGCGGGAATCACGCGCGGCATCCCAGTACAGCAAGGCCGCCGAGGCGGCATCGCACAGCCCCCAGATGACGACACGTTCGAGTTCGGGAACAGCAGCCATGAAGGCATCGACGGCGGCCGCGATGTCGAGGTCGACCGCCTCGAAATTGCGCAGCTCGCCCGTGCTGTCGCCCATGCCACGGTAGTCGAAGCGCATCGCCGGATAGCCGGCAGCCGCCAGGGCACGGGAGAGCAGGAGAAACTGGCGGTGACTGCCGGCGCGGTATTGCGGCCCGCCGACAACGATCAAGACGCCTGTCTTTGCCGCCCGTTCCGGGCGGGCGATGATGCCCAGCAGTTGCTCGCCGGCACAGGGAAAAACGCTGGCCTGTTCGCTGTAGTTCATGCCGCCACCGCCAGTCCGGCCAGCGTGGCAGCGATGAGCTCAGGGGCATCCTCGATTTCGGCGGTCTGCCAGAAGGCCGGGCCGCGGGTGATGCGGGCGTCGACGCGCCAGCCGGCAGCCTGCCACTGTTCGATGCGCTTCTGGGAAACGGGCGCGAGCGTCGCCTCGTCGCGCAGGGAGGTTTCCAGCCAGATGACGCGACCGCCACCGGCCGGCGGCTTGAGTTCGGCCTGCTCCAGGCCGGCAACAAGGGCCGGGGCGACGCCGTAACCGGCAATCTCGACGGGCTGGCCGGCCGCCAGTTGCTGACGCAGTTGCTCGCCAATGACCTTGGCTTGCCCGGAGGCCATTTCTCCGGCCATCTTGAGGCGCATGAACTGTTGCCAGTGCTGCTTGCCGGAGACGACCGGTTGCCAGAAGACGAAATCGGCGGGTTCCGTCAGTTCTGCGGCAAGCTCGGCGGCGAGCAGGCAACCGGCGCGCAAGCCCCACAGGATCAGCGGTGCCGCACTGCGCTGGCGCAGGGCGCCAATGGCTTCGCTGATGTCTTCCTGCCAGGCCTGCCAGCTGGCATCGGCAAAATCGCCGGTGCTGTCACCGCAACCCAGCAGGTCGAGTTGCAGCACATCGTAACCGGCGGCAGCCAGTGCCCGCGATTGCAGCGCGACCATGCGCCGCGCCTTGTTCATTTCCTCGGCGAAGGGGTGGATGTAGAGCACCGCGCCCCTGGCGCCGTTCCCCGCGGCCGGATGGAACAGGCAGAAGCGCTGGCCGTTCGGGCGGGGAAGAAAGAAAGGCTGCACTGCGCCGATTCAGCCAGCCAGTTTGCCGTCGACGAATTCGACCAGCGAACCGACGGTGGCAAAGGTGCTGCCTTCGATCTCGTCGTCTTCGACCATAAAGCCGAAACGCTCTTCAAAGCCGGTGATGAGGGCAACGACGGCCATCGAATCGAGCTCGGGAATGGCGCCGAGGAGCGGCGTATCGGCGGAAAACCCGGCCGCCCGGCCATTCAAACTGAGAATTTCGTCCAGAAGGGACAGCACTTCCTTTTGGGTGTTCAAGCCTTGCTCCTACGACAACAGAATGGGGAGGGCGAATTATAGGGGGAGATTGCCGTTTCGACTGTGAGATACTCCACGCCGTCATACCCCCGGTTCATGCCAGACTGCCTGCCATGCGAGATTCGACACTTCTACCCGAACTGATATTCCGCGCCGCAGAGCGCGATGCTGCCGCACCCGCCGTGACCTACGGGAAGGCAACCCTCAACTACGGCGAGCTCCAGGAATCCGTCGCCCGCTTCGCCAGCGGCCTGATCGGCCTTGGCCTGGCGCGCGGCGAGCGGGTGGCCATCTACCTGGAAAAGCGCTTCGAGACGGTGATTGCCAGTTTCGGCGCACCGGCTGCCGGTGGCGTGTTCGTGCCGCTCAATCCGTTGCTCAAGCCGGAACAGGTCGGTTACATCATGCGCGACTGCAATGTCCGTGTGCTGGTCACCTCGCCCGAGCGCCTGGCGCTGCTGCAGGAGACCCTGCCGGCCTGCCACGATTTGCGCCATGTGGTCGTGCTCGATGCAGCCGATCCAACGCCGGCGCTGGCCGGCCTGAACGTGCTGCGCTGGAGTTCGCTGCTCGAGGCGCCTGCCGCCGCCGGCCACCGTGTTATCGACACCGACGTCGTCGGCATTCTTTACACCTCCGGCAGCACCGGCAAGCCGAAGGGTGTGGTGCTCTCCCACCGCAACATGGTGGCCGGAGCCAAGAGCGTTGCCAGCTATCTGGAAAACCATGCCGGCGACACGCTGCTGGCCGCCCTGCCACTATCCTTCGATGCCGGCTTCAGCCAGTTGACGACGGCCTTCCATGTCGGCGCCCGCGTCGTGCTGCTCAATTACCTGCTGCCGCGCGACGTGATCAAGGCCATCGAGCGCGAGAAGGTCACCGGCCTGACGGCCGTGCCGCCTCTGTACATCCAGCTGACGCAACTGGCCTGGCCGGAGGGCATCACCGATCACCTGCGCTATTTCGCCAACACCGGCGGGCGCATGCCGCGTGAAACGCTCGATGCGCTGCGCCGCCATCTGCCGCGCAGCAAGCCTTTCCTGATGTACGGACTGACCGAGGCCTTCCGCTCGACCTTCCTGCCACCCGGCGAGGTGGACAAGCGGCCGGACTCCATCGGCAAGGCCATTCCCAATGCCGAGATCCTGGTGTTGCGCGAAGACGGCTCGCCGTGCGCGCCAAACGAGCCGGGCGAGCTGGTACATCGCGGCGCCCTGGTCGGCATGGGTTACTGGAACGATCCGGAAAAGACCGCCGAGCGCTACAAGCCGCTGCCGGTGCATGCGCCGGGCCGCGAGGCCGGGCTGGTGCTGCCGGAAATCGCCGTCTTTTCGGGCGACACGGTACGCATGGACGAGGAAGGCTTCCTCTATTTCATCGGCCGCCGCGACGAGATGATGAAAACCTCCGGCTATCGCGTCAGCCCGACCGAAGTCGAGGAAATCCTCTACGCCACGAAGATGGTCGGCGAATGCGTGGCTTTCGGCGTCGACGACGACCGCCTCGGCCAGGCGATCCAGGTCATCGCCACGCCGCCGGGCGACGGAACGCTCGATGTGGCCGCCCTGCTCGCTGAATGCAAGGCCCGCATGCCGGCCTACATGGTGCCGGCCGGCATCGAGGTGCGCAGCGGTCCGCTACCGCGCAACCCGAACGGCAAGATCGACCGCAAGACGCTGTCGACGGAATGGGTAGCCAATACGAACGGCTGAGTGGTCCAACGAAGGGAGTGCCTGCCATGAGCGAACGACGCCCCGCTACCCCCGCCGAATCTCCAGAGCCGTCAAGGATCGGGGTGATCGCTCTGGTGCCGGACAACTGGCATGGCATCTGGATGCCGCGCCACCATGTTGTCGGCAGACTGGCCCGGCATTTTGAGGTTGTCTGGATCGAGCCTGCCAAAGGCTGGCGCGACTACTGGCTGGCAAACGACCAGGAGGAGCCGGCTATCCAGTCGATACCGGCCGAGGAGTACGGCCTGACCCTCTACCGCCCCGGGCGCTGGCTGCCTGAACTCTACCGCCCGCGCTGGCTGGCCGAGCGGATCAGGAAACAACGGGTCATCAACGCCGAACGCATGCTTCGCAAACGCGGTTGCAGGGAAATCGTGCTTTACCTTTGGCGTCCGGAATTCGACTGGGCCATCGATGCCATCAGTGCCGATCTGACCTGCTACCACATCGACGACGAATATCGCTTCTCGGTAAACGACCTGCCGAACGACCCGCGGGAGGTGGCACTGATCCAGCGCGCCGATCTGGTCATCATCCACTCGCGAAAACTGCTGGAGAAGAAGGGCCACCTCAATCCGCAGACCATCCATATCCCCAACGGGGTCGATTACGCGGCCTACGCCACGCCGCAACCCGAACCGGCGGATATTGCGGGGATTCCCCATCCTCGCCTGGGTTATGTAGGGGTGATCAAGTCGCAACTGGATCTCGACCTGCTCCACCGTCTCGCTCAGAGACGTCCTGAGTGGTCGTTCATCATGGTCGGCCCCGAGGGCTACATGGGTGCCAAGAAGCCAGTGCTGGAAGCGCTGAAGGCACTTCCCAACGTATATTTCACCGGTAACCGCCAGCTTGCCGAACTCCCGGCCTACATGCAGGCTATGGATGTCTGCCTGATGTGCTATGAGGTCTGCGACTACACGCACTTCATCTATCCGCTGAAACTGAACGAATATCTGGCTACCGGCCGGCCTGTCGTCTGCTCGCCCATCGACTCTGTGCTGCCTTTGCATGAAATCGTGGGCATCGCAGGCGATCTCGACACATGGGACAACGCACTTCAGAATGCCCTGGGAGCAGAAAGAAACACTGCCCAGGCATCTGCAATACGTCAGCAACAAGCGCTGCAACACGATTGGAACAGCCTTGTCGAGGAAATTGCCGCACAGTTTCGTCAACGCATCCAGCACGGGGAGGCTTGCCATGGAACAGACTAGGGTACTGGTTACCGGTGGCGCCGGCTTTCTCGGCTCGCATCTGTGCGAACGCCTGCTCGCCGACGGTTGCGAGGTGCTGTGCGTCGACAATTTCTTCACTGGCCGCCGCAGCAACATTGCCCACCTGCTGACGCATCCGCGCTTCGAACTGATGCGCCATGACGTCACCTTTCCGCTCTATGTCGAGGTTGATCAGATCTACAACCTGGCTTGCCCGGCTTCTCCGGTTCACTATCAGCACGACCCGGTACAGACGACGAAAACCAGCGTACACGGCGCCATCAACATGCTCGGCCTGGCCAAACGGCTGGGGGCGAGGATTCTTCAGGCCTCGACCAGTGAGGTATATGGCGACCCGCATGTCCACCCGCAAACCGAGGATTACTGGGGCCATGTCAACCCGATCGGGCCACGCAGTTGTTACGACGAAGGCAAGCGCTGCGCCGAAACGCTTTTCTTCGATTACCACCGCCAGCATCGTCTGCGCATCAAGGTGGTCCGTATCTTCAATACCTACGGCCCGCGAATGCTGCCCAACGATGGTCGTGTGGTGAGCAATTTCATCGTCCAGGCCTTGAGTGGCCAGCCGATCACGATCTATGGCGATGGCACCCAGACGCGCTCATTCTGCTATGTCGATGATCTTATCGAGGCCATGGTACGCATGATGGCAAGCGCTGACGACTTCACCGGCCCGGTCAACATTGGCAACCCGGATGAGTATTCCATGCTTCAGTTGGCCCGCGAAATCGTCCGGCTGACCGGCAGCCGCTCGGAAATCATCTTCCGGCCCCTGCCAGCCGACGACCCCCGACAGCGCAAGCCGGATACCACGCTTGCCGGGGAACGCCTCGGCTGGCAAGCCAGTACCCCGCTATCAACCGGCCTCTCCAGAACGATTGCCTACTTCACCGAGAGCAACCGATCAAAAAAATGACGCACCCCGCTGCCCCTGGAAACGAATCAATGACACCCGCCACGCCCCGCCCACTC
>WBUO01000298.1 GCA_008933675.1 Dechloromonas sp. | reverse complement strand
TTCTTGTAGGCGTGGGCCTCATCGACGAAGAGCCGGTCCACGCCAAGTTCCTCGAAGGTCAGGGTGTCATCCTTCCTGTGCACCGCTGCCATCGACTTCAATCGCGCTTCCAACCGTTTCTTGGAAGCCTCCAGCTGTTTGACGATACGTGTGCCCGCATCGCTGCCCTTCTGCTCGCGAATGCAGGCTTCGAGTTCCACGAGTTGGTCTTCGATGAATCGTTTCTGCGCACGGGCCGACATGGCGAGGCGCTCGAATCCCGAATGCGTGACAATGACCGCGTCCCAATTGTTGGTGGCGATACGGCTCATCAACTCGCGCCGCTTGGCGCTTTCGAAATCCGTCTTCCCCGCGGCGAGGATATTGGCCGCAGGATACAACGTCAGCAGTTCGGAGGAAAACTGCCCGAGCATGTGGTTGGGCACTACGAAAAGTGGCTTCTTAGCCAGGCCCAGCCGCTTCAACTCCATAGCCGCCGCCACCATCGTATAGGTTTTGCCTGCGCCAACCACGTGAGCGAGCAATGTGTTCGGCGTTTGCAGCACGCGCCATACCGCGGCTTTCTGGTGCGCGTGCAGCGCAATGGCGGGACTGGCCCCCGGCAACGTGAGGTGGTCGCCGTTGAAGGTGCGGAGCCGATAGCAGTTGAACTCGCGGTTGTAGAGTGCGACCAGCCGCTCCCGGCGAGCATCGTCGGACCAAATCCATTCCCCGAACCGATCCTTGATTTTCTGCTGCTTTTCCCGCGCGGCCTCGGAAGCCACCGCATTGATCACCGGATTGCCGTTGGCATCGCGGTCATGAACGGTGGGGGTGCGAAGATTGAGCGCATGCTCAAGAAGTTCGTGAGCCGGGGCGCGGTCGGTGCCCCATTCGGACAGGTTGGCAGCGTTGCGCCGGTAGAGCGGATCGACCTCGACGGTCCACAATCCGAGTTGTTCCGCGTGGCCGACCCGGACGGCCCGACTATCCCGCTGCCCTGTTTTCAGCAGATCGCGGGCGAAGTCGGCAACATCGGAAGGCGGAATCCAGACCGAACCCAGGCGTGCATCAATTTCGTTGGCGGCCAGGGCGTCCGGTTGCACGGCACGGAGTGCCTCCACGTTGACCCGGTAGCGGGGATCGCGGCGGGCGGATTGCTCCGCCACGGTGAGTTTCTCCCGCACATTGCCGGAGAGATACTCATCCTCCGGCTCCCACCGCCGGGTCGTTGGATTCTGGAAAATGAGCCCTTGAAGTTCAGGGAGAAACTCCTCGGGAGTGCGTCCCACCAGCTTCGCGATATGTTCGAGATCCACCCGACTCCGCTCATTGAGCGAGACCACCAGCGCTTCCCGGGCGCTCGCGACCTGTTCGACCGGGCGCCGCTGCTCGACCGTGCGTTCGCGGAAAATCGCGGTCTTGGTCGCGGTATCCTGATCGGCGTTGTAGTGCTCCAGGGAAAGCAGCAGGGGTAAGTCCGGATCGCCCGCAAACGAGCGGACGTTGGGCGATGAGGAAACCGGACCGAACTGACCGACAAATCGATCATAGGCTTCGTTGAGCCGCGCCCGTTCTGAACTGACCGCTGCATCGTCGCGGTTCTCTACCTGGGCCGAAAGGCAGGCGCGCGCCGCATCGCGGATGCGGATCAGGCCGCGGATACGGCGCACCGTTGTGGTGGGGATGTCGGTGAGCAGGGCCAGTTCATCGCCTTCGCGGCGGCCCAGGTTGCCGTCCTCCAGCGCGACGTAGGCGCCGGGTTTCAGGCCGGCAGGCGCTGGTAGGGTTTGACGTGCGACGACGCCCACGGCGGCCCGGTAGATGCTCGCCGGTAGGGATGACACCGCAGAGGCTAGCGCGGCGGCAAGATCCCGCCCGTCGTCAGCCAGTTCCACCTCATCGCGCCCATACATGCCATGGTCACGCCGCTGCATCCGGCCCAGCAGATTCTCCGGGTGGGCGTGGAAATACTCGTTTAACGAAATGGGTTCCCCTGAAGGAACAGGCAGCGGACGGCATTCGGCCCAGAGATTGCCGGACGGTTTCTCGCCGGGCAGGCGTTTGCGGAGAAACACGATGTCGGTGGTTACCCGCGTGTTGGCGTTGTGGTGAAACGCCGTATTGGGGAGACGGATCGCACCGATCAAGTCGGCTTCCGCCGCGAGGAGCTGACGCAAACTGCCGTCCCTCTTATCGAGGGTGCCACGCGAGGTGATGAAGGCGAGAAGACCGCCCGGGCGAACACGCGCGAGGGCGGCGACGAAGAAATAGTCGTGAATGCGAAACCGCCGCGCATTGAAGCGTGGATCATGCGGTCGGTAGTCACCGAAAGGGATATTCGAGACGGCGAGATCGTAGGCGTTGGTGGCGAGGGTCGCGGATTCGAAGCCTTCGGCCCGCAGGTCTACATCCGGGTAAAGGGTTCTCGCCAGCCTGGCCGTGAGAGGATCGAGTTCGACCCCGGTGAGTCGAGACTGTCCGTGCATAGATGCCGGCATGAATCCGAAGAAGTGGCCCAGCCCGCACGCAGGCTCCAAAATCCGGCCGCCGCGAAAACCAATACGCTCAAGGCCGGCATACATGGCCCGGATCACGGTGGGCGACGTATAGTGCGCGTTGAGCGTCGAAGCGCGCGCGGCGGAGAATTCCTCGGGCGTCAGCAGCTGCCGCAGCTCGCCCTGCTCCGCCTGCCAGGCTGGCGCTTCCTGCGGTTCGGCGAATGCCTGCGGCAATCCACCCCAGCCGACGTAGCGGACCAGCACGGCCTTTTCGGCCGCCGTCGCGGCGCGGTGCTCCGCCTCGATCCGGCGCAGCAACTCGATGGCCGTGATGTTCTGCCGGAACTTCTGTTTGAGCGAGCCTTCGCCGACTTGGTCGGCGTCCGTCGGCCGATAGTTGCGGCCGTTGTTGAGGGGAATCAGGTCTGCTCCGGCGGCAGCAGGAGGTATTTCTCTCTCACCAGCTCCCAAGCCCGATCGTGCGCCTGTTGAGGATTCAGACCCTGCCGAGACAGGTCCCGAATCAGGTGATCCATTTCGGCTGTCGCCTGTTCCTGCGCCTCGATCAAAGCCTGTTGGAGTCGGCCCTGTGCCTCCAGGTCGCGCACCATTCGCGGGAGATGTTCCCGCCAGTGCGCTTCCGCCATCCGTCCGTATGCCAGGAGTCCGCTCATGCGTAAGCTCGGAGAAAAAATCGAGCTGGTTGGTGTGGCTGTTCCTTAACGCCATGCCTCATGCCGGTTCAATGGTTATCCGGCGGACCACCGGACCGGTGCGTGCCGTAGCCTTGGTTGCAGGGCTTCGCAGTTCGCAAAGCCGCACGTCATCGAGAGCCTGCCGCACCTCCGTCAGGTGCTGTCCCTCAACGGTGACAATCTCCCGACTCGTCTGAATGATAAGAGACTCCTGCCCGCCGGCGATGTGCTCCCAGCGTTTCAGTTCGCCAATCGGGAACGACACGGAGCGGTCGGCCAGCACCAGCCGCAGCACCTGGCTGGTTTGGCGATCTGCCACGAGTGAACCCCATGCACGGGGTGCAGGCGGAGCGAGCGGGGCCTTACCAGGATGGGCGTCGATGCTCATGCGCCTACTCCTGCCCCGGGCGCACCGGCCCTGACCGTCGACTGAAGCGCTGGCGCCCGCACTTTCTGACCCACTACCGACTCGCCCAGTTCACGGGCCAGCGTCCGGTCGCCAGATGCCATCATTGCCGCCCGGGCTTCACGACGATCCGTGGTGTAGATTGTTTGGCTGAGGCGGAAGCGTGAGTTCGAAACGTAAGCCTGTTTAAGGTTGCCGGCGGCGATACCGCCCTCCGCCATGATCAGGATACCGTGATCGACTGTTCTGCCCTGCGCCGCATGGGACGTGGTGGCGTAGCCGTGTGAGAATTCCCGGAACAGTGTCGGGATTGTTCTGCCGTCCCGCAGTTGAATACTTCCATCGGGTTCGAATCCCGTGACCTCGACGATATCGCCGTTGCGCAGGCGCGCCGGCTTGCAATTGGCGCGGATCAGCAGCCGATCACCGACGGCGACGCCGATTTCTCGGGCGATACCGACGTCGAAACCGGCTCCAGCACGAGGGCTGAACCACGCCGTGCCACCGTCTTCAAACGCGACCCGCAGGGCCTCGCCTTCACGCGCCTGGACGGTCAGCCGCTCGCCCTTGGCGTAAGAACCAATAGAGCGGTGAAACAAGATTACCTGTCCGGGTTGGTAGTTACGAACATCGCGCTTTTGGGACTTCGTCCACTGAAGCGAAAATTCCGTCGAGATTGGACGCTCATCGCCCCGCAGGTGGTCAGTGCGACGCAATTCGGAGCGAACCCGGTCGGTGAATTGGTGAATCTCCTTCCACACTGGGGATATCGCGAGACAGCTCTCCGCCCGGCGCAGGCGTTCGGCATAGTCGGCGGCTGCGGTGCGCAGCAAGGCCTCGGGCTGAACGATTTCCCGCACGGCCCCCAGCCGCGCGAAGTGGTTGAACGCGCCGAAGGCGTCACCCTTCGCGAGCAGTGACACCGCCCGGCGATACTCTGGGGATCGCTGACGTCGGATTTGCGTCAATCGCACGACCGGCACCTGGGCGAACTTGTGCAGACAGCGCAGCGCGTCCCCGGCTTCGACCGACGCATGCTGTTTCGTGTCCCCAATCAAGATGACTCGATTGCCATTGGCCGCTGCCAGTCGGCACAGATCGCGCATCTGGTTCACCGAAACGAGCCCGGCCTCGTCCACGAGGATCACCCTGTCTCGCGTCGCCCGCTGGAGCACCGGGTTTACCAACAATTGCTGCACAGTATCCGCA
>WBUO01000297.1 GCA_008933675.1 Dechloromonas sp. | reverse complement strand
ACGCCCGGCGATGCGCTGCATGCCCTTGGCGAAACGGTCTTCGCTGCCGTAGCCGACGAATACCGGGAAGCCGGCCGGCGGCTCCCGCAGCCAGTGCCACATGCGGAACTCCGGATCGTCGAGCTGTCCGGCTTCCGGTATCCAGGTCTCGAGGCCGCCGGCGCGGTCAATGGCGTTGATCGTCAGGCGACTGCCCGGATAGGGGGCGAGCAGGCAGAGTCCGTCGACACAGCCGGGATTGTCGGCGACGTGGCACAGGCTGAGCAGGCCGCCGAGCGAAATGCCGCCGAGCCAGATGCGTCGGTAGCCCTGGCCGCGTGCCGGGGCCAGGATGTGGCGTTCGAGCGCCGGCAGCGCCCGGCCGGCGGAAATGCTTTCCAGATCGAAGGCGACGGCGATCACGTCGAGCGCCAGACGATGTCGTTCGACGGCCGCGAAGAAGCCGGCGGCGACGAAATCTTCCGGTGTCATGTAGGCCCCGGGCAGCAAGACGATCAGCTCGCGGCCGCCGGGTGTGGTGTGGCGCAGGGTGCGCGGTGCAGTCGTCATCGGGCATTGCCCCGCGAAACGAAAACGGCGGCCAGCAGCAGCGTCAGGATGGCGCCTGGCCCGACCGTGACGCCGACAGCGTGCAATACCGGGACCTCCGACAGGGCCAGGGTGCCGAAGCCGATGCTGGTGGTGGTCGTGGCGATCAGCATCGAGGCCAGGGTTTCCGGCGCCAGGGGCTGGCTGTCGGCAGTCCGGTCGAAGAACAGCGCGTAATTGGAGCCGACGGCGACGATCAGCAGCATGCCGATCAGGTGCAGCAGGTGCAGCCGCTCGCCGGCCAGGTGCAGGCCGGCGATGACGATGACGACGGCGAGCAGCAGCGGCAGCATGACCGCCGCCAGGCGGCGCGCCGAACGCAGCGTCGCGGCGAGCAGCAGCAGCACCGCACCGAGGCCGCTCAGCGAGAGCAGCATGGCTTCCTGCAGATAATCGTCGTAGAGCTGGTCGAACTCCGCCTTCATGTCGATGAACAGGGCGCCGGAGCCGGTCAGCGCGGCACGTAGCCGGGATGCATCGATATCGTCGGCGGCCGGGCGCAGCGGCAGCAGTGCGCTCCAGCCCCGGCTGCCGTGCACCAGCAGTGCGTCGACGGCGAGGCCGAGATGTGTGCCGTCGAGGTCATTCCGGCTCAGCGGGGCCTGCCGGCGGGCGTTTGCCAGATCGGCGAGGAAAGGCTCGAGGCGGGCGGCGGCGAGCGGCGAGTCGGCCAGGGCGGTGGCGAGACGCCGGCGCAGTTCGTCCGTTTCGGGCAGGCTGCCCTGCCGTTGCGCCTGGCTGGCCAGGCTGGGCAGGAAGCGGGCCGGGCTGTCGTAACCGGCGATCAGGCCGTCGGCCACCAGGCGGTCAAGACGGTTGCCGGCAGCCTCGGCAGCCTGCAGCACGCTTTCGCGGTCGTCGCCGCTGACCAGGACCAGATAGCGCGAATCGGGGGCGCCGAGATCGGCGCGCAGGGCCATGTCGATGTCGCGGTCGGCAGCGCTGACCGGACTCAGGGCCGACAGCTCGGGATTCCAGAGTTCGCCGCGCGCACCGGCGAGCAACACGGCGGCGGCCAGCGCCAGGGCGAGAAACGGCCAGCGCAGGATGTGCAGGCGGTCGATGGCGGCCTGCAGGCGCTGGCCCAGGGGGCGCAGGTCGCGAATCTGCCGGGCGTCGCCGCTCAGTTTCGGCAGGACGAAGCGGGTGACCAGGGCGGCGGTGACGACACCGGTCAGCGCGTAGAGACCCAGTTGGGCGAGGCCGGGGAAGCCCGAAAAGAGCAGCACGCCGAAACCGGCGACCGAGGTCAGCACGCCGAGGCGGACGGTCGGCCAGAAGCGCTGGCGCCAGGTATCGGCACCGCTGCGCCCGGCCTGGACGAAGTAATAGATGGCGTAATCGACCGACTCGCCGATCAGCGCGGCACCGAAGCCGACGGTGATGCCGAACACCGTGCCGAAAGCCAGGCTGACCGCGACGATGCCGGCCAGTGTGCCGGAAACCACCGGCAACAGGCCGAGGCCGAGCAGGCGTGGCGAGCGGTAGACGAAGAGCAGCACGGCGATGATGGCCAGCGAGCTGATCAGCGACAGACGGGTCACCTCGTTCTTGATCGTTTGCCGTGAATTGACAGCGAACAGGCCGGGGCCGGACAACTGCAGCGTGAATTGCGGGTTGCCGCCGGTGCTGGCGGCGAATTCGCGGCGGATGCGCTCGATGGCTGCCTGCTGGCCGTCGGTGTCGGAGCCGAGGGCGGCGGTCTGCACCAGCAGCATCGCCCTTTCGCCGTCACGCGAAGCCCAGACCCCGGCCCGGCTGGCCGGCTCGGCGGCGCCGGCCAGTGTGCCGAGCAGGGCGACCAGCTCGCCGGTCGGGTCGCGCGGCAGCAGTTCCTTCAGCATCATGCCGGCCGGTGAAGCCAGGCGGTCGATGCTGTCGCCGATGGCGGCGCGCAGCCCATCCTCGGTGAAGCGTTCCGGCGTTACCGCCGGGCTGAGCAGGTAGCGGTGGCTGAGCAGGAAGTCGCGGTCGGCATCCTGGCTGCCGGCTTCACCATTCTGGACCGAGCGGAAGTCCGGACCGCCGCTCAGGCGCCGGCGCAGTTCGCGCGACAGCCCGGCGCGCTGCCCGGCATCGCCGCCGGCAATGGCGATCATCAGCAGGCGCGATACGGCGCCCTCCTTCAACTGGTCGACCAGCACCTGCTGCTCGGCCGTCGGCCGGGCGGGCAGGAAGAAGGACATGTCGGCCGTGAAGCGGCTGTTCCAGACGATGACTGCGCCGACCAGCATGGCCAGCAACCAGAGCAGGAAGCTGCGGGCGGCGCGGCCGCTCATTTGCCGGTGATCGGTTCGATGCTCATCACCGAACGGTCGCCATCGGCCTGCAGGTATTCGATACCGAGTACCTGGTTGCGGCTGCCGGTGACGACAATGCGCAGGATGACCGCCGAAATGCGCTGGTCGCTGGGCAGCAGGGTGAGTACCCACTTGTCGCTGGTGCCCGACAGATGCAGTGCATAGCTCTTCTCCAGCGCCGCCCGATTGCCGCTCAGCGTGCCGCGGATGCTGTCGACGAAGGCGAGCGCTTCCGGCTGGTTGGCGATGCTGATGGTCAGTTTCTGCTGTTCGCGCTCGATGCTGACCTTGTCCTTGTCGAGCACGAGGATTTCCGGCTTCGGCGTCAGCGTACGTTTTTCCAGGCGATCGGGCGCGCTGTAGCTCATCTCGCCGGTGGACACGACGGGTTTGTCGAGCAGCGAGATGTACTTCTTCTCGACGAATTTTGCCCGTCCACCCTTGTGCGCCGCCAGACCGGCCATCAGCTGGCCGACATCGAAGGCGGCGCTGGCCGGCAGGGCCAGGGCGGCGAGCAGCAGGCCGCAAAGCAGGAGTCTGTTCATTTTTTCTGCCAGAAGTCGAAGAAATTGAACCAATTGTAGGGGGCCAGCCGGCAATAGTGCGTGAGGCGGTCGGCATAACGCTGCTGGGCGGCGTCGATGGCTGCCGCGCGTTCGCTGCGCGGCAGCTGGGTGAAGTCGGCCAGCGGCTCGAAATGGATGCGGTAGCGGTTGCCGCCCAGGTAAAGGCCGGTCATGAAATAGACCGGCCTCTGCAGCATCGCCGCCATGCGGAAGGGCCCGAGCGGGAAGGCGGCCGGTTCGCCGAGGAATTCGCGGTCGGCAGTGGCGTCGTCGCCGAGGCGGCGGTCGGCGAGCATGCCGACCAGGTAGCCCTGGTCAAGGCGGTCGCGTGCCTGCAGCATCGAATCCATGCGGCCGAGGGCGATGATGTCCTCGGTCGCCGCCGGGTTGATGGCCTCCAGCGTGGCGTTGATCTTGCGGGCATTCTCCTCGTACATCAGCATCGCCACCTTCAGCCCGGCGCGGTTGCGGCCGAGGGCGCGCAGCACCTCGAAACTGCCGAGATGGGCGCCGATCAGCAGGGCGCCCGGCTGACGCTCGAGGCAGGCGTGCAGCTCGTCGGCACCGAAAACCTCGATGTCGAACAAATCGAAGCGGTCGTTGAGCAGGTAGATGCGGTCGTGAATGGTGCTGGCGAAGGCCAGCACGTGGCGGAAGCCGTCGGACCATTCGGCCCAGCGGCCGAGCGCCCGATGCAGATAGTCGCGGCTGGCGCGCCGGGCGCGGGCGGCAAACAGCACGTAATAGGCGGCGATACCGTAGAGCACGATGCGTCCGATACGGCGTCCGAAGGTCAGCGAAATCCACACCATCAGCCGCAGGATGGCGAGGTTGCTTTTCTCCTGCTGGCTGCGCCAGTCGGGATCGACCGGCGGCTGGCCGCTCATGCGTTGTCCGGCGTCAGGCTGCCGGAAGCCACGTCGCGCTCGCCGCTTCGCACACGGAAGGTGATGCTGCCGCTCGCCCTGGTCTCGAGCACGAAGCTCAGGGTCTCGCCCGGGCCGACCGGGCTGAGGAACTTGCCGTTGCCGATCTGCCAGCATCCGCTGCCGGTCAGCTCCGTCGCGCAGAGGATGGCGCGATCGAGGAGGACGACGCCGGGGACGATCGGCCGGCCGGGGAAGTGCCCGGGCAGCGCCGGGTGGTCGGCGGTGACGAACCAGGTGAATTCATGCATGGCCATGCGTCACCTTGTCGGCGTAGAGGGCCTGCAGGTCGGCCCGCGGCAGCTTGCCGGTGCTGTTGCGCGGCAGCTTGTCGACCAGCAGCAGCGGCCGGGGCAGGAAGATCGCCTCGATCCGCTGACGCAGGGCGACGGTGATCTGTCGCGCCGTCAGGCCGGGGGCG
>WBUO01000296.1 GCA_008933675.1 Dechloromonas sp. | reverse complement strand
CATCCTGGCCATGCGCATGGGCGGCGACGGGCGCGGCGTCGCCTGGCTGATTTCAGCGACGACCCTGGCCTCGATGCTGACGCTGCCGCTGTGGGCAGCACTGCTTGCCAGTCAATGGTTGCCAGTCATCAGCTGACGACCGGCAACCAACACGCTGCACCGGGTGACTAGCCGCCGCTCTTTGCCTTGCGCGCCGACTTGCCTGCTGGCTTCTCCTCGCTGGCGGCCTGGGCTGCGGCAGCTTCCGCAGTCTGCTGCAACTGTTCGCGCATCTGCTGCATCATCTGCCAGGGCCACATGGCAGCCTCGGAAAAGGCAGAGGCTTCGGGTTGGGCGGTGGCGCCGCCGCTCTCCGGCGCCATCGACTTGGCTGCGTTCGATGCCATCTGGCCCATGGCCTGAACGGTGGATACCGTGGTGCGCTGCATTTCCAGGCCCTGGATGGTCATCTGCAGCATCGACAGGTTCATGCGCAGCCAGCCTTCGACTGCCTTCATGTCCTTGATGCGCTTGTCGAGCTCGTCGATGTCGAATGTCGGTGCGACCATGCCCGGCAGCGAAAACCCCATGTTGCCCCACAGATTGCGCATGAAATTGAGTGGGTCGTGAACCTGTTCGTCGGCCATTTCTCTCTCCTCCTTGTTGGGTGACATCATCTTAACCACTTTCATTACCGGACATGGCTGCTATTTGGGCCGTTTGTCGGCAGAGATGACCATGGAAAGTATCAAGGTGATAAATTAGCGCCCGATTATAGGGGGGTAATGATGCTCAAATTGCTGGTAGTGGAAGATCACGCGCTGGTGCGCGAAGGTCTGGTGCGCCTGCTTGGTCAACTGGAGGAGGGGGTCAGTGTCGTCGAGAGTGCCGACTTCGAATCGGCCCTGAACCTGCTCGACAATGACGGCGAATTCGATCTGGTGCTGCTCGACCTGGCCTTGCCGGGCATCGATGGTTTTGCCGGCCTCGATATCCTGCGCCGGCGTTACCCCTCGATGCCGGTCGCCGTCGTTTCGGCCTTCGACGATACGCCGACCATCACCCGCGTGCTCAACCTCGGCGCTTCCGGCTTCATCCCCAAGGCCTTCTCGGGAGAGGCGCTGCTGGCAGCGATTCGCGAGGTACTGGCCGGCAACATCTTCCGCCCGGCAGGGCAGCAGGGCGCTCGGCTCGACGATGCGACGCCGGTGCCACCCTCGCGCTTCGGCGTGCGCCCTGACGAGGTCGGCTTGACCGAGCGTCAGGCCCAGGTGCTGGCCTTGATGGTGCGTGGCCTGTCCAACCGGGACATCGCGGACCAGCTGGCGCTTTCCGAAGGAACGGTCAAGATTCATGCAACGGCGGTCTTCAAGGCGCTCGGCGTCAATAGCCGGACCCAGGCACTGGTCGCGGTTGCCCGTTACGGGATCGATTTCGCCAACGTCTTCTGAAGCTGGCCGACCAGTGCCCGCAGCTTGGCCGGGCGCACCGGCGATGGCAGGCTGTGGGCTCCCTGCGGCAGGGTCTGGCCGGCGCCGTTGATGACGATCAGCGGAACTCCGGGGCAGCAGTCGCCGATTTCTTCGGTTGCCCCGTTTTCGCAGATGAAGATCGTGTTGTCCGCCAGCCCTTCGCATCCGTCATCCTGGGTAACGGTGAAATGCCAGCCCTCGAGCAGTTTGCGGCAGGTTTCCAGATCGGGCGATACGCCGACGATATGTACTCTGCCCGCCGATTCGACTTTGGCTTCCGGCAGTTCCCGGGCACTCGGGTGGTGCATGGGAATCTGCAGCGCGAAGGTGGTGCCGGCGCCGGGGCGTGACTGCAGGATGACCTTGACGTCGAGCACGCGCGCCAGGCGATCGATGATCGACAGGCCGAGGCCGAGTCCCTTGTTCGGCTCGCGGGCCGGATTGCCGACCTGGTAGAACTCGGCAAAGATCGCTGCCTGGTGCTCGGGGGCGATGCCGACGCCACTGTCGCGGACCTCGATGCGTACCTCATGACCGCGCCGGCGCGCGGCAATCAGGATACGGCCGCCGGTTGGCGTGTAGCGCAGCGAATTGGAGACCAGGTTGGAGATCATCCGCTCGACCATCACCGGGTCGGAGGTCAGCCAGAATTCGGTGCGCCGGAAATGCAGGCTCAGGTTGCGATCCACTGCTGCGCGCTTGAACGAGTTGTTCAGGCGTTCGAAGACCGGATTGAGCGGAAAGCTGCGGATTTCCGGCTTGATGCCGGCGACGTCGAGGCGGGAGATGTCGAGCAGCGAATCGAGCAGTTCGCCGAGCACGGTGGTTGATGTCGAAATCTGCTCGGCCAGGCGCGGCAGATCGTGTACGGCACCGCCCCTGACCTGGCGTTGCAGATCGGCAGCGAACAGCGACAGGGCGTGCAGCGGTTGACGCAAGTCATGGCTGGCCGCCGCCAGGAAACGGCTTTTGGCGCGGTTGGCCCGCTCGGCGGCATCCTTCTGGCCGGCCAGCTCTTCGGTCGCCGCCTGGACGCGTTCCTCGAGGTAGTCGTGGCTGGCCGCCAGCTGGTCGGTCATGGCCGCCATGTCGCGGACCTGGCGGCGGACCATCACGGCGCCGACGAGCAGGACGACAGTGACCAGGGCGCCGAGTGTGCCCAGTTCGAGCAGTCGGGTGCGCCAGCTGGCGAGCAGCGTGCTTTCCGGGATGGCGGTGAGGATGCGCAGATCGGTGAAACCGGGGACCGGCGAGACCGAGACGAGCAGACCGTTACCCTGGCTCAGCCCGGTCTGTGGTACCTGGTCGCGCAGGCGGCCGATGTGCTGTTCGCCGGCCGCCATCGAGCCGAGCAGCGGCGACTGGCGGCTGAGGTCGGCCGGCCGGCAGGAGCCGACGACCTGGCCGCGGGCGTTGATGAGGACGGCTTCGAAGTCGTCGGAGAGGCGGTTCGACCAGCAGAAATCCTGCAGATAGGCCGGTTCGATGGCGGCAAAGGCGGCGCCGGCGAAGCCGCCTTCGGCATCATTGATGCGGCGGGCGATGGCGTAGGTATAGCGGCCGGAGTTGCGGCCGATGTAGGGGCCGTAGGAGGCGGCATCGCTGCCGTTTTCGAGGGCGACGAAGTAAGGGCGGTCGCGGACGTTGACCGGCGGCGGGGGAAAGTAGGTGGAAATGAAGCGCTGATCGCCCCGGCGGTCGAAGACGATCAGGTCGCGCAGCTGCGGCATTGCCCGCGAGTGGCGCTGGGCGACGTATTCCCAGCCCCGGCCGGGGTCCCAGTCGGACCAGTCGCGGCGGCTGATCGAGAGGTCGGCTGCCATCTCGCGCAACAGCATGTCGACGGCTTCGAAGGAGCGCGCCGTATGCTCGGCCATCATGATGCCGAAATGATGCAGGCGGCGCTCGCCGGCCTCGATGTCGCGCTGGCGGGAGAGCACCAGGTCGGTGAGAAAGACGGCGAGCACGGTCAGCGTGCTGATCAGCGCAACAAGCAGGGCGAGAGCCTCGGGTTTGCGGCGCAGCATGCCTTCTACATCCGGTAACAGTAGAGGGGGCGCGGCGGTGTGCAGTCGACGTCGATTACCTCGCCGGCTGTCACTCCGGGCACCGGGAAGCTGTTGCTGACGAACAGGCTGCCCGGCTTCATCTCGGCTTGCGCCTTGGCCCACAGCCGGCTCATCGGCGCCGGCGAGAGGAAGGCATAGACGACATCGGCGTCACCCAGCGGAGTGCTCCACAGGTCACCCCAGCGCAGTTGCAGATTGGGGCGGCCGACGCCGAGCAGGCGACTGGCCAGCCAGGTGGCCGGTGCGTTCTCGATGCCGGTGAAGTACCGCTCCGGCCAGGCATCGGCAAGCGGGATCAGCGTGCTGCCGAGGCCGGCGCCGAGGTCGACGACCTGTCCGGGGTCTTCCCTTTCGAGCAGGCGGTCGAGGGCGGCCACCGTCTGCCGGTTGGACAGGTAGAGCGGAATCTGTCCGGAGAGGGCGCCGCGATAGACGAGCAGCAGCAACAGGAAGGCGAGCAGGAACCAGCCGGGGTCGATGGCCAGACGGTGGGTGGCCCAGACCAGCGGCATGAAGCCGGCATGGATGAGCCGCCACCACCAGGGCTGGCGGGAGAGAGTGGCAAAGAGGAAAGCGACGCCGCCGATGGCGACACTGGTCTCCAGCCAGGGCATGGCTTCTGCCTGCCAGCCGAAGTAGGGCCAGGCAAGGGAAAGGACGAGAATGACGGCGGCCCCTTGCAGGGCGAGCTGGCGCAGCGGCGTGACGGACATGCCGCGATTATGCCATCAGCGCCGCCCTCGCTTCCTGCCGGACGATGGCGGCGGCTGCCGCGGCGTTGGCGCGCACCGGCCCGAAGCCGCGCACTTCCGCCGGCCAGTCGGCCAGGCCCAGGCGGGCCGGTGCATCGCTGCTACCGGCGATGAGCCGCAGGTCGGCTTCGTAATCGGCCAACAGCTGTTGGTCCAGGGCCCTCTCGGCGCCGCGGCGGAAGGGGTCGAGCCAGCTGCCGCGCAGGCCACGCAGGCGGGCCAGGCCCTTGAGCACGGGCAGCATCCAGGGGCCGAAGCGGACCTTGCGCGGGCGGCCGTCGGTGCCCAGGCGGGCCAGCCAGGGCGGGGCGAAATGGAAGGCCAGGCGGTAGTCGCCGCTGAAGGTCTCGGCCAGCTGACGGTGGAAGGATTCGTCGGCGAACAGCCGCGCCACTTCGAATTCGTCCTTGGGCGCCAGCAGGCGGGCGTACTGGATGGCCACGGTACGCGTCAGGCGTTCGTCGCCGAGCGCCCGGATGGCAGCCAGCCCCTGCTCGTAGCGGCGGGCCAGCGCGGCGTCCTGGTAGGCCGTCAAATGTTCGCAGCGCTGGGCGATCAGC
>WBUO01000295.1 GCA_008933675.1 Dechloromonas sp. | reverse complement strand
GCTTCCGCCGGTTCGCTGTCGGCCAGGCGCTTGAGTTCGGGCGCGGCGGCAGCCAGCGCGGCGTCGGCGGCCTGCTGGCGGGCGAGTGCGGCGGCGACTTCCTGTTCGGCCTGGGCCAGGTCGAGGCGCCACTGGCGCTGCGCCTGCGTCTGGGTGTGCTGGCGCTGGATGTCGGCGAGCTGTGTTTCCAGCACGGCGCTTTCCTGCTGCATTGCGGCGCGCTGCTCGTCGCTCATCAGTTCCATGCCGTCGGCGCGGGCCTTGAGCTGGGCCAGTTTGTCCCTGGCCTCGCGCGCCTGCTCGAAGACCTTGCGCGAAATCTCGCCGTAGATTTCGCTGCCGGTCAGTTCTTCGAGCAACTCTGCGCGCTCGTTGGCGCTGGCGTTCAAAAAGGCCGCGAAGCCGCCCTGGGCGAGCAGCATCGACTTGGTGAAACGCGGGAAATCGAGGCCGGTGATTTTTTTGATGCGATCAAGCTTGTCGTTGGTCTGGGTGCTGAGGATGGTGCCGTTGCCGTTTTTGCCAACAGCTACCAGCTCCACCTTGGGCGCCTGCAGCGCGCCGTCGGCCTTGTCGCGGGCGCGGCGCTGGCTCCAGAAGGCGCGGTAAACGGCACCCTTGACCTCGAATTCGACCTCGGCCAGGCAGTCGGCGGTGTGCCGCGTCATGATGTCGTTGTCGGCGGCCGAGATCGTCTTCAGGCGCGGCGTCTGGTGGTAGAGCGCGAGGCAGATGGCGTCGAGCAGCGTCGACTTGCCGGCGCCGGTCGGCCCGGTGATCGCGAACAGCGCGTTGTCGGTGAACGGCGGCCGGGTGAAGTCGATGGTCCATTCGCCTTTCAGCGAATTGAGGTTCTTCAGGCGCAGGGTCAGGATTTTCATGCGGCGTGGCGAGGAGACTGTCCGGGGGCATCGGTCGAACGGGTGATTCTACCGTTGCCACCCCGCTGGCAAGGTTGCGCATCGACGCGCGGGGAGCCTCAGCGACGGTTCGTCAGCACAACGCCGCCAGCGGCAATGGCGATCCCCAGCCATTGACTGGTGCCGATTTGCTGCCCGAACAACAGCCAGTCGCAGATCGCAGCGGAGACCGGGACAAGAAAGAACAGGCCGGCGACGCGGCTGACTTCGCCGTCACGGATCAGGACGACCAGCAGGCTGACCGCGCCGACCGAGACGACAACGGCCATCCACAGCAGGGCGATGAGGAATTCGCCGGTCCAGGCGACGGGGGCTTCTTCGTATAGCAGCGCACCGAGCAGGCAGCCCGCCGCGCAGACGGCGCATTGGATCGCTCCGCCGGAGAACGGATGCATCGTCGTGCAGCGGAATTTCTGGTACAGGTTGCCGGCGCTCAGCCCGATCAGGGCCACGACCGAGAGCAGCCCCGGGAGCAGTGCCGCCGCGTCAGCGCCGACGCCCTGCCGCAGGACCAGAAATACGCCGGCCAAGCCCAACAGCAGGCCGAGCCAGCGCTGCCGGCCGACGCGTTCGCCGAGCAGCGTCGGAGCGGCGATGGCGATCAGGATGGGTTGCAGGGCGATGATCAACGCCGAGGCGGCCGGGGCCATGCCGAGCGCGATGCTGTAAAAGACGCCGGCCGAGAAGATGCCAACCGTCAGCATGCCAGCGGTGGCGATATGCAGCCATTCCCGTGCCTGGCGCGGCCAGGGGGCGCCGAATGCCTTGGCCAGGAGCACCAGCAGGCTGGCCGCGATGGCGAAGCGCAGCGCGAGGAAGGCGAAAGGCGGTGCGTGCGGCAGTCCGAGACGGGCACCGACGAAGCCGGCGCCATACAGGGCAACGAAGGCGAGGGCGGTTGGCGGCAAGGGTAGGGCAGGCATCGTGGCTTCCTGGTGTGGGGCGATGCCTGGACTGTAATCGCGGGCGCATCATTTGAAAAATTGATTATTATTGGTTAATAATTTGAACTGAAAATAGGATTGCCCGATGCCCCTCCGTCATCTCGATCTCGATGCCTTGCGCGCGTTCGTCGCGATTGTTGAGCAGGGCGGCTTTTCCAGCGCTGCCGAACGCCTCGGCCGGACCCAGTCGGCCGTCAGCCTGCAGATCAAGCGGCTGGAACAGACGCTGGGTCAGACCTTGTTGCATCGGGTACAAGGGCGCGTCGACGGGCCGACCGCCGAGGGCGGCGCGTTGCTAGCCTATGCTCGGCAGATGCTGCGTCTCAACGATGAGGCCTGCGCGACCCTGGCGCGCAATGCGGAAGCCGGCAGCCTGCGCATCGGCTTGCCGGAAGAGTTGATGGAACACGTTTTCCCCACGGCGATGACGCTGTTCCGGGTGCGCTACCCGCGTTTGCGCCTGTCCGTCCAGGCGGAGGCGTCGCTACTGGTGCGCGCCGCGCTGGCCGAGGGCCGGCTCGATGTGGCGATCTACAAGGATTGCGCCGACGGCGACCAGGCCGGTGTGGAGCTGTTGCGCGACGAGCCGCTGTGCTGGGTGGCGGGCGAAGCCTACCGCGACACCTTGCTGGCCGATGATGGCGTCCTGCCGCTGGCGCTGTTCGGCGAAAACTGCGTCTTCCGCATGGCGGCGACGGCCGCCCTGGCCCGCGCCGGCATTGCCTGGAAGATCTACTACGCCGGCAGCAGCACCACCGGCTTGCGGCACGCGCTGCGCCATGGCCTGGGGCTCGGCGTGCTGCCCCGGGGGCTGCTGGGCGACGGGCTGCTCGCCGTCAACGCCTGTGGCGGCAGCGCCTTGCCGCCGTTGCCGCGTTCACGGCTGGTCGCCGCCTATGCCGGCGGTAGTGGTGTCCCGGCCGCGCGCTGCCTGGTGGGCGCATTCGCCGACAGTCTGCATCGACCGGCGCCGGCGAGCCTTCATTCACTGTCGGCAACGCTGGCAACGACGGCGCGGTAGCGCTCGGTCAGCGCCTGCCGGAGCTGCTCGTCCAGTTCTTCCTGCTGCAGGCGGCGGGCGAAGACTTCGTGCGGATCGAGTTCGTCCAGCGTCTCGCTGGCGACGGATGCCAGGCGGGCGGTGGCGTTGCCGCGCTGGCGGCGGATGCGCAGGACTTCGACCGGCCAGCCGTCGGTCATCTGCTCGATGCGCGCCGGCAGGTCGGCGAGGTAGTCGTCCTCGGCGACGGTGACTTCCAGCCAGGTTGGGCGCTCCGGTGTGCCCTGGGCGGCGGCAGCGCCGATCTGCGCCGACAGGTCAACGAGCTTGCCGGAAATCTGTACCAGCGCCTGGAAGCGCGGTACCAGCAGCGGTGTCACCGCCTGCAGGCCGTCGGCGCTGAAGTCGACGAGCAGCATTTCCTTCTGCTGCTTCGCTTCGTCGAAGCCGAGCGGTAGCGGCGAGCCGCAGTAGCGGATGTGTTCCAGCCCGCCGACCTTCTGCGGCCGGTGGATGTGGCCGAGCGCGATGTAGTCGGCCGGCGGGAAGGCGGCGGTGGGGAAGGCTTCGAGCGCGCCGACGTAGATTTCGCGCACCGATTCGCTGGCGCTGGCGCCGACCGTGGTCAGGTGGCCGGTGGCGACGACGGGCAGGGTGACGCCGAGCTCGGCCATTTTTGCCCGGGCGGCGGCGTCGACCGTCTGATAGTGCTGCTGGATCGCCTGCTGCAGCGACAACTGCTTGTCTTCGGCGCTCTGCCCGGCCTGGCTCTGCAGCACATCGCGCGGGCGGACGAAGGGCACGGCGGCGACGATGCAGCCGGGCGTGCCGTCGCGCTGCGCCAGGACGACCACCTGCGTCGCCGGATCGGCATGCGTCGCGGCGATCACCGTGGTGCCCAGGCGGGCCAGCAGTTCGCGGCTTTCGCCCAGCGTTGCCGGCGAATCGTGGTTGCCGCCGAGCAGCAGCAGCGCGACGCCCGCCTCGTGCAGGCGCACGACCAGCTGGCTGTACAGCTCGCGGGCGTAACTCGGCGGCGTGCCGGTGTCGAAGATGTCGCCGGCGATCAGCACCGCGTCGACACTGTGTTCCGCCACCTGTTCGAGCAACCAGCCGATCAGCGCCTGATGCTCGGTCTGCCGGCTCTTGCCCATGAAATGCTGGCCGAGGTGCCAGTCGGAGGTGTGGAGGAGGCGCATGAGCAGGTTTGCCGTGGAAAGCCTGGATTTTAAGCCGGCCGGGTGGAGTGAAAGGCCAATTTGCTGGCGCCACGGCGGATTTTCCAATGATGCCGGCCAAAGACCTTGTGCAGCGCAGGGACTTGATGCCTAATGGCTTGCCTCGTTCCTGCCGGCATCCCCGTCCGGTAACTGGCATTCCGTCAATGCGTGCTGTTACTACCGTCATGAGAAAACCGACTCTTTATCAAAGCATCAAGGCCAAGCGCCGCACGCAATCGCTGGTTATCGGCGTTACCTGGTATACCCCGGAGACCTGGGCGCAGGTCAAGGCCACGGCAGTTGATCCCGAATGTTTCGAAGAAACCTTCGAGAAATGGAAGGCGATGGCCGTGGCCGCTCGCCGCAATTTTCAGCGTTCCGGTGTGATGGCCCTTGAATGCCAGATCGTTCCTGAGGCGTTCTTTGTCTGGTGTGCACAGCACGACAAGCAGAACGATTCGACGGCACGTGGCGAATATGTCTCGGAAAAGCTGAGCGCTGCCCATCAATAAGTGCGGACGTAGGCAGGTTCGCGATGGTGGTGCGGCATGCCAGTCAAGGGGATCGGGAAATTTTCAAGTCTTTGTCTGGGTCTGAGTAAGCGGCGTTTCTGGCCCTGTGTGCGAATTCGCACAGACCGCCAACCGACCGCAGACTAATCTGAATCTGCAATCCGGCTGCCCAACAGTCAGTCCGGATGTCGCCTTTGCTTGGCATCGCCAACCCACTTAGGGGTGGGCGAAACCCGCTTGGGTGGGTGCAGGGT
>WBUO01000294.1 GCA_008933675.1 Dechloromonas sp. | reverse complement strand
GTGCTGATCGGCGAGCCGGGCGTCGGCAAGACGGCCATCGTCGAAGGCCTGGCCCAGCGCATCATCAACGACGAGGTGCCGGAGACGCTGAAGGGCAAGAAGGTGCTGGTGCTCGACATGGCTGGCCTGCTGGCCGGTGCCAAGTACCGCGGCGAGTTCGAGGAACGGCTGAAGGCCGTACTCAAGGAAGTCTCGCAGGACGAAGGCCGCATCATCCTGTTCATCGACGAACTGCACACCATGGTCGGCGCCGGCAAGGCCGAGGGCGCGATCGACGCCGGCAACATGCTGAAGCCGGCGCTGGCACGTGGCGAACTGCACTGCATCGGCGCGACGACGCTCGACGAATACCGCAAGTACATCGAAAAGGACGCCGCGCTCGAACGCCGCTTCCAGAAGGTGCTGGTCGACGAGCCTTCCGTCGAATCGACCATCGCCATCCTGCGCGGCCTGCAGGAGCGCTACGAGCTGCATCACGGCGTCGACATCACCGACCCGGCCATCGTCGCCGCGGCCGAACTCTCGCACCGCTACATCACCGACCGCTTCCTGCCGGACAAGGCGATCGACCTGATCGACGAGGCTGCGGCGCGGATCAAGATGGAAATCGACTCCAAGCCGGAGTCGATGGACAAGCTCGACCGCCGCATCATCCAGCTGAAGATCGAGCGCGAGGCGGTCAAGAAGGAAAAGGATGAAGCCTCGAAGAAGCGCTTCGGCCTGATCGAAGAGGAAATCGCCAAGCTGACCAAGGAGTATTCCGATCTGGAAGAAATCTGGAAGGCCGAGAAATCGGCGGTGCTCGGTTCGGCGCAGATCAAGGAGGAAATCGACCACCTGAGGGCGGACATCGCCCGGCTGCAGCGCGAAGGCAAGCTGGACAAGGTGGCCGAGCTGCAATACGGCAAGCTGCCGCAACTGGAAGCGCAACTGAAGGCCGCCGAGAAGGCGGGCGACGGCGAGGCGCCGAAGAACAAGCTGCTGCGCACGCAGGTCGGTGCCGAGGAGATCGCCGAGGTGGTCAGCCGGGCGACCGGCATCCCGGTCAGCAAGATGATGCAGGGCGAGCGCGAGAAACTGCTGAAGATGGAAGAGCGCCTGCACAAGCGCGTTGTCGGCCAGGACGAAGCGGTGCGCCTGGTTGGCGATGCCATCCGCCGCTCGCGCGCCGGCCTCTCTGACCCGAACCGGCCCTACGGTTCCTTCCTGTTCCTCGGCCCGACCGGCGTCGGCAAGACCGAACTGTGCAAGGCGCTGGCCGAGTTCATGTTCGATTCCGAGGAGCACCTGATCCGCATCGACATGAGCGAGTTCATGGAGAAGCATTCGGTCGCCCGCCTGATCGGCGCCCCCCCGGGCTATGTCGGCTACGAGGAGGGCGGCTACCTGACCGAGGCGGTGCGCCGGAAGCCGTACAGCGTGATCCTGCTCGATGAAGTGGAGAAGGCCCACCCGGATGTCTTCAACGTGCTGCTTCAGGTCTTGGACGACGGCCGGATGACCGATGGCCAGGGCCGTACCGTGGATTTCAAGAACACGGTGATCGTGATGACCTCCAACCTCGGCAGCCAGATGATCCAGCAGATGGCCGGCGACGATTACGGCGTGATCAAGATGGCGGTGATGGCCGAGGTCAAGACCTACTTCCGGCCGGAATTCATCAACCGCATCGACGAAGTGGTGGTCTTCCACGCGCTCGACGAGAAGCACATTGCCGGCATCGCGAAGATCCAGCTCGGCTATCTGGAAAAGCGCCTGGCCCAGCTGGAGATGGCCATCGCCGTCGACGACAGCGCGCTGGCCGAACTGGCCCAGGCCGGCTTCGACCCGGTATTCGGCGCCCGGCCGTTGAAGCGGGCGATCCAGCAGCAGATCGAGAACCCGCTGGCCAAGGCCATCCTGGAAGGGCGCTTCGCCGCCAAGGACACCATCCGCGTGACCTGCGACAACGGCATCATGCGTTTCGCCAAGGACTGAGCGGCGGCGAGGCTTAAACACAAAGGGCGCCGTGAGGCGCCCTTGATCGTTGCTGGGAAGCTTAGCAGCGACCCTTTTTGGCCTGGCCCGGCGGGCAGCCGCCGTTGCCCTTGCCGGGGTGGCCAGTGTAGTACCTTTCGCCCCGGTGGCCGTCGTGCCGTCGCCAATATTCCGGGTCGCGGTATTCGTAGCCGTCCCAGTAATAGCCACGGTTGTCGCGGCTGCCGAAGGTGACGGTGACGCCGGGC
Source organism: Dechloromonas sp. (assembly GCA_008933675.1). GTDB lineage: Bacteria > Pseudomonadota > Gammaproteobacteria > Burkholderiales > Rhodocyclaceae > Azonexus. Next base: position 2,626 of record WBUO01000294.1, on the reverse strand, counting down.
GCCTGCACGCGGACACTGCCGATGTCGACACGGACGTCGGCGGCCTGGACGAACAGCGGCGCGGCGGCGATCAGGGCGGCGAGGAGTATCTTCTTCATGGTTTGTCCTTTCTCTTGTAATACTGCGGTGCAACTGCAGTCTCATGCCTGTTTGACGATTTGTCGACGCTGACGTTCACAAGGAGTTGTAAGGAAATGTTCGATGACCTGAAGTCCTGGCAGGCGGCTCGCCAGATGGAACTCGCTTCGCCCGACAGCTGGCTGGGGCTGCTCGGCCTGTTCTGGCTGCAGGTGGGTGACAACCCTGTCGGTAGTGCGGAGTCCGCTGTCGTCCGCTTGCCGGGCGGTCCGCCCATCCTCGGCATGCTGCGCTGGCAGGACGGCGCCGTCTTCTGGCTGCCGCAGGGCGGCGAAGCAGTGTTGCTGCAGACCGACCGCCAGGGCGCGCCGACAGTCGTCGAATGCGGCACAGTGGCCTTTTTCGTTGTCGAGCGTGAGGGGCAACTGGCCGCCCGCGTGCGTGACAGGGCCTGGGCCGCTGGCCGGCCGCCGGTGGTCCTCGACTACTTTGCCGCCGATCCGGTCTGGCGCATCGAGGCCGAATGGCAGGCGATCGAGCCGCCGTTGCAGATGGAAGTACCGAACGTCAGCGGTGATCTGAAGACGGTGAGTGTCGGCCACCGCGCGGAGTTTGCGGTCGGCGGCCAGCCGGTGGCACTGCTGCCGATGGCGGTCGGTGACGACGAGGTGTTTTTCGTCTTCCGCGACCGGACCAGCGGCAAGGAAACCTACGGCGCCGGCCGTTTCCTGAAAACGGCGCCGGCCCGCGACGGGCGCCTCGTGCTCGACTTCAACCGGGCCTACAACCCACCCTGCGCCTTCACGCCCTTCGCCACCTGTCCGCTGCCGCCGCCGGAAAACTGGCTGCCGTTCGCGGTGCCGGCCGGCGAGCGCAAATGGGAGAAGCCGGGGTGATTGCGGCGCTGCAGCAATTCATATAATATTAGATATCTCTTATTCACTGATGTTGGCCATCATGCTGCGTTTCGACATTGCCCCGATCTGTTCCAATGCCTATCGCTTCCAGGCCGCGATGAGCTTTGCCGTCGCTGCGCTGTACCTGTTCACGCCCTACCAGTGGGTCGCCTTCCTGCTCGTCCTGGGCGGCCTGCTGCGCGGTTTCGTGTCGCCGCACAAGTGCCTGTCCTACAAGCTGTTCGCCGGCCTGACCGGCAAGCTGGGTATCGCCAAGATGCAGAATGCCGGCTCCAAGATGTTCGCCGACAAGGTGGTGTTCATTGCCGGCGCGGTGATGGCCGGCAGCTGGCTGATGGGGGCGGAGATCGGCCTGATCCCGGCGACGGCGATCCTGATCTTCGCCGCGATCGATCTGGTCACCGGCTTCTGTGCCGCCTGCTGGGCCTACGGCCTGTGGTACAAGATGAAGGCCGCCTGATTTTCCTCAGGATGGCATGAAAAAGCGCGGAGTTTCCGCGCTTTTTTCCTTTTCAGGCACCGGGCAGGAGCGCCCGGCTTCAGTCAGGCCAGAATCCGGTCGAGCGCCTGGGCCAGGTTATCCACCGTGCGCTGCGGATGATGCAGCTTGTCGAGCCCGAACAGCCCAAGACGGAAGGTGCGGAAATCGGCCGGCTCGTCGCACTGCAGCGGTACGCCGGCCGCTGCCTGGAGGCCCTGGGCGAGGAATTTCCGTCCGTTCTGGATATCCGGGTCGGTGGTGTAGCTGACCACCACGCCGGGTGCCTGGAAACCGGCCGCGGCGACGCTGGGAAAACCGCGGGCGACCAGCAGTTCGCGCACGCGACGACCGAGTTCCCACTGCTCCTCGCCGACCCTGGCGAAGCCGTAGGCCTCGGTTTCCAGCATCACGTCGCGCACCGTCGTCAGCGCATCGGTGGGCATCGTCGCGTGGTAGGCGTGGCCGCCATCCTCGTAGGCTTCCATGATCTGCAGCCACTTCTTCAAGTCGCAGGCGAAGCTGCTGCTGGTCGTCGCGTCGATGCGCGCCCGGGCGCGTTCGCCGAGGGCGATCAGGGCGGCGCAGGGCGGACCGCTCCAGCCTTTCTGCGGGGCGCTGATCAGCACGTCGACGTGGCTGGCCGCCATGTTCACCCAGACCGTGCCGGAGGCGATGCAGTCGAGCACGAACAGGCCGTCGACCGCCTGCACGGCGGCGCCGACCGCGGCCACGTAGTCGTCGGGCAGGATCATGCCGGACGAGGTTTCGACGTGCGGTGCGAAAACGACATCCGGACGCTGGTCGCGGATGGCGGCGAGCACCTCGTCGAGCGGCGGCGGGGCGAACGGGGCCTGGGCGCCGCTGCCGGTCTGCCGCGCCTTGAGCACGATGCATTCGGCGGGAATGCGGCCGGCGTCGAAAATCTGCGTCCAGCGGAAGCTGAACCAGCCGTTGCGGATGACCAGCACCTTCTTGCCGGTGGCGAACTGGCGGGCGACGGCTTCCATGCCATAGGTGCCGCCGCCGGGCACGACGGCTGTCGACTTGGCGTGATAGACCGTCTTCAGGATGCGCGAGATGTCGCGCATGACGCCCTGGAAGCGCTGCGACATGTGGTTCAGCGCGCGGTCGGTGTACACCACCGAATATT
>WBUO01000293.1 GCA_008933675.1 Dechloromonas sp. | reverse complement strand
GGTCGGGCGTCACGGCCAGGATCTTCTTCTCGGTCCGTTTCTGGAGGCGGGTTCGCTTTCCGTTGCGGATGCCGATGATGATGGAGGGAATGATATCCGTGGCCACATTGACGGCTCCCACGCCTAGACCGTGTTCGGCCAGGAACAGGAGATGCGCGCGGGCCCGGTCGGCAGCGATGTAGCCCGAGTCGGGATCGGCCTTCGCCTTCCGGTGCGCGGCCTCATATTCCCGGTGGGCCTTGCGGCAGGCCTCGCAGCGGCACCCTCGGACATAGCCGCCATTGGTGCCGTGCGTGCGGACCACGGACAGGCTCATGCCACTGCTTCTTCTGGTTGGGGTGCGTCGGCAAACATGGCCGCTGCGGACGACAGGATCTCGCCTTGGTTCTCCTGGCTCGCCGGCCACACGTCGAGGATCACCCCTTCATGGGTCCGTTTGACCAGCACAGACAGGTCACCACCTTCCTGCCGGTCGCAAAGGGACGGCACGCCGATCCACAAGCTGTCCATCGCCTTGGGGTCGGTGGCGATCAGTTCGTACTCCAGTCCCGGGTGCAGCGGCGCCGCCGTAGAGGGGAAGGCATCGCCCTCGCTGTAGGTGCCATTGACGATGGCGTCTTCAACGGACGGCGAAATGGACTGCAAGCGCAACTGGTCACCTGCCACGCCCAGGCGCCAGTCGATGATCCAGTTACGGGCGTCGGCATCGTCCGGATCCACCGGAATCTGTGCCGTCCGCAGCATGTCGTTCAAGCCGTCGGCGATTTCCGACTCATCATCAGTGTCGACAAGGATTTCGAGGGTCACAATCTTGGCCATGGCCGGCTCCTTCAGGTGTTGGGGTAAGCGAGGACGGTGCAACGAACGGGGTTGGTGCGCTTGACGCTCAGTTCGGAGCCATCGGGGAAGCGGTACTGATCGGTGTCGAGCACCGGGTCAGCCGTGAAGACGCCGCCATGGCACAGGGCGATCTGTACCGTCGGGTTCGGCTCCTGGCCCTCCAGAACGATGGCAACCTGTTCGGCGATGCAGGGTGGGTTGTAGAGCACCGGCGGGCAGCCCACGCCGGGGAAGTTGCAGTCGCCGGCGCGGACGGCGGCAATCTCGGCCTCGTCGGCTTCCCTGTACCCGGGGTGAGCCCGTTCGCGCGCCTTGCAGGGCGAGCAGATGGTGTCCTGATTGAACTTGCTCATGATGGAAGACACCTTCGCAAGATCGGCGCCGCAGCGCTCGCAATGAGTTGGCCAGTGGCTCATGCTGCTTTCCTTCCGTACTGGATGTTGAGGGCATCGGCGATCGCCTCGGCAATTTCCTGCGTGGGGCAATCGGCAAGGTTGTCGATCGAGTTGTCGAACAGGACGCCATAGACACCCCAGGCCGAAATGTTGGGATCGTCGTCGGTGGCGGTTTCATGGCAGACCGCAGCAACCTCGGTCAGGGAATCGGGCGGGATCGGAAGGCCATTGGCGCACACGGCAACCACGCCCCGCACAACGAAGCGGTGATAGACGGACAGCGGCATGGTGGTACCCATCACAGCGCAGCCAACTGGACGATGAGGTCGGCTGCATCCGACACGCTCATTGCGGCGTGCTCAGCGACTGCCTCCTCGTTGGTGGCCATCGAAAAGGCCTTGTCGGGGACGTTCATCCCCAGGCGCTTCATTTCGGACAGTTCGCGCACCAGTTCAGCGGAAAACTGGGCATTGCTGTCGTTGCTGACGTCCTGCCAGCACCACGAGAATGCGCCAATCGGATAGAACTTCTCGCCGTCGATGAGCACCGCCTTGAAGACGTCGGGGCGCTCTTCACTTTCGACGCCGAACTCATGGAACAGGAAGGCGTCCTGCGCGGCGTCATAGACGATCTGTCCGCAGAAGTCCGTATGGTTGTTGAGCGCCATCAGGCGCTGCGCTTCTTCGAGGGAAAACAGCGGGCAGGCGAAGCCGTTCCAGTGCTGGCCCTGTGTGACGCCGTGGAAGTAGCTCTCGATGGCGTCGATCTGGAAAACTGCGGGACGGTGCGGCATGGGAATCTCCTGTAGTGCGATGGAGTCCATGCTACGCAGGCGGTACGGGCGTTTCTGGAATTTCTAGGGAAACGAGAACCGGCAGATTCCCGGTCCGGTAAGGACTAGATGGCCGGTCGAAGCAGGCTGACCGCAGCGGTCACGACCAGTGTGACGAAGAGTTGATTGAGGGCTCGCGCCTTCAGGTTGGCGTGCCATTCCAGTCCCGCCGTGACAGCCGAAACGCCAATGCATAGGCCCAGCACTGGCATAGCGGATTCGTGGCCGAAGAGTTGCAGCCCGAGGGCGAGGACCCCCAGTAGCGCGCTGATGACGACGCCGGCCGCCAGGGCAGGGGAAGCGGCGTAGGTCTTGCCGGCGATAAGCGCATCCGCAGATTCGTCGAATGGCTTGAGTTGCAGCAAGCCAGGTAGGTTGATCTTCATTGCCCAGTGAGGTCCATTCAGTAAGACGCCATTATTGCGCCTGAATACTGGCGAAGTCGATTAGCGGCCCGAGGTCGCGGCGATCAGCGAGATCGAATTCCGAGAAGAACACGCGACGATCTTCAGGGTGGCCATGCGCCTCCAAATAGGTCGTCAGCAAGGGATCGGCAGATTCGCCGATGAAGCGCCAGCCGCACTCATAGTCAAACCAGCCCTTGATCGGGGTAACGGTTGCCGTTGGATGGGGATAGGCTTCGTTGCCAAAGGTGCCGTCGGAGATGGCGGTGCCGCCGGCGGGGTTGTTGAAGCAAAACTCGGTGACTGTGATTTCCATGCTCAGGCTCCTGTGGCTGCGACGAACTTCCCAACGATCACGACCGACTGAGCGGTATAGACCGGGTGCTTCGTCTCCCGATTGATAAAGGTAGGGGTGAAATATGGGTTATAGGTTGTCGGTGAACCTCCGGCGGCCAGGATGGCGCTGTGCTTTTCCGTCAAGGGCGGGGAAGGGGTCGCATCCTGGCTGACTTGAACGATGCGCCCACGCACGGTGGCGTGCACGTTCTTGGCGCGCTCGCGGATGACCCGCTGGCGACCGGCTTCAGACACGCGGAAGGTGCAACCCTCCAACTCGATGGCGCTCACATGGCCGACGACACGACCCTTGTCCGGCCCCTCGGCCGCGCGTACGGACAGAAAACCAACCTTGTGCAAGTTGAGATAGACGTCACAGAGCAGTCCAGAGGTGATCGGCATGGCAGTTCCTTTACGGCAATGACGCCAGCCTACGCCGACGCCACTGCCGTTTCTGGGATGATTTGCCCGTCAGAACTGGACTGGCAACTGCCTCAACAGCGTGGTGGTCAGCGAGAAGAAGCCAGATTCCAGCCGCGCGGCGTGCGCCTGCATCCACTCGTTCGCCTCCTTCGAAGACAGCATCGCCTCGATCTCGTCGAGGGTCGCCCGGTTGGCGGCAACGATTGAAAGGTTGTGGTTGATCGGGAGCAGGCCCGGTGCCACCCGCACCGGCCGCAAGGTGCGGGCAATGCGCGGGACCAGCAGGATCGGCTCATTCAGGTTCCGCTTGTGCCAGCTCTCCGGAGGGAGCCACGGGATCTTGCGCAGCCCGCGCTTGGCCATGCGGTGCATATTGGCCTCCAGGTGCGCCATGATCGCGGGCGGGGGCGGGCAGTCCGGCGTGGTGCGGATCGCATACCGGGTCGGAGTCTGAAGCCGTCCGTCGCGGATGTCGTCGGTGTCGATCGCCGGGACCAGGTGTTCTGCCGGCAGGCTGGCGGCCGTCGCCTCATCGACCACGAAGATGCCATTCGTGCCGAGCCAGGGGGCCAGAGTGACCTTGGCGATTTCGCCCAGGGTGATACCCGGCTTCTGGTTGGGCTGTTCCTGCTTGTCCGGAAACACCGGCGCAGCACTCAAGGGGATGGCCGCCACCGAGGATGGCCGCAGGACCACGGAAACGGGGTGGATTCGGGGCGGAGAGCCTGCGCGGCGATCCTTGGGCCGGTAGAAGGCGCTGGTGGGGTCGAGCCGTTGCAAGCGGTCGATCCCGAGGCGGTTGCCCAGGGACTCGCGGAGCTTCGCGGCGCCGACGTTGAACAGCCAGCGGTCGGCCGTTACCAGGGCCACCTCGCCATCGGGCATCAGAACAGACGCGCAGCGGTCTAGAAAGCTGTGCAGCAGGTCGGAACAGGCGTAGGCCGGCAGGGCCGCCTGATACTCGGCGCGGAGGAGCTGGTGCAGGTTGGTGAAACGAAGGTAAGGCGGATTTCCGGCGAGGACATGGCAGTAGGGGCCTGTCGGGCCAGCCGTCAGGAAGTCGGCCTGCCGCACCATACGCTCGCTGGCGGCCCGGGCCTTGCCCGGCTCCCAACCGTGGTCTTCGAGCAGTTCGGCCACCCGGGCGCGGGACTGCTGGGCGGCAGAGGGATGCAGTTCCCATCCTTGCAGGACATCCAGCAGCTCGTCTTCACGGACCTTCGGCCGCTCGCGCAGCAGGCGGGCCAGGGCCCTGCCCAAGAAGATGCCGTCGCCGCACGAGGGATCGACCAGCCGGCGATTGCCGCGCGGCCAGTCGACCGCATCCAGCAGGTCATCCACCACCGGGGCGGCGGTGTAGATGGCCGTGGCGTAGTGGAGCGCGTTGATGGCTTCCTCGCGCTCGGTCAGGGGGAAGAGATCATTCATCCGCATGGCGGTCACCGAATACGACGGACAGTGTGTTGCGGACCGTAATCTGGACTCTCCCAGGTCTCGCCGACGGCGAGCGCGGCGATGTCAGCGATATCGGCCTCGCCGTAGCCGAGATCGTCAGAGAACTGGGCCGGCCCAAGGATCAGGCGGGTGTCCTTGCCGGTCGGGGAATAGAAGGCACTGATGTCCCAGAAGGC
>WBUO01000014.1 GCA_008933675.1 Dechloromonas sp. | reverse complement strand
GTGATGGCGCCGATGACGATGACGAAGGACAGCGCTGTCGTGGACAGTTCGAACAGCGGCGACATGCGGGCGACCATGAAGATGCCGGCGGTAACCATCGTCGCAGCGTGGATCAGCGCGGAGATCGGCGTCGGGCCTTCCATCGAGTCGGGCAACCAGACGTGCAACGGCACCTGCGCCGACTTGCCCATGGCGCCGATGAACAGGCAGATGCAGGTAGCGGTCATCAGCGACACGGCCGAGCCCTCGCCGAACAGGTCGATGGTGGCGGTAGCCAGTTCCGGCGCCTTGGCGAACACCGTGGCGTAATCCAGCGAGCCGAAGTAGGCGAGGATCAGGCCGATGCCGAGCAGGAAGCCGAAATCGCCGACGCGGTTGACCAGGAAAGCCTTCATGTTGGCGAAGATGGCCGTCGGCCGGGTGTACCAGAAGCCGATCAGCAGGTAGGAAACGAGACCGACCGCTTCCCAGCCGAAGAACAGCTGCATGAAGTTGTTGGCCATCACCAGCATCAGCATCGAGAAGGTGAACAGCGAGATGTAGCTGAAGAAACGGTTGTAGCCCGGATCTTCCTGCATGTAGCCGATGGTGTAGATATGCACCATCAGCGAGACGAACGTGACGACCAGCATCATCGTCGTCGTCAGCGTGTCGATCAGGAAGCCGACCTCGAAGGTATATTCACCACTGGTCATCCAGGTGTAGACCGTACCGTTGAAGGTGTTTCCGGCCTGCACGTCCTGGAAGATGATGAGCGAGGCAATGAAGGACACGGCAACACCGGCGATGGTGACGGTATGGGCGACCCAGCGCGGGATGATGCGGCAGAACAGGCCGGCGATGATGGCACCGAACAGCGGCGCCAGCGGCACGAGCAGATAGAGTTTTTGCATGTCCATGGTTAACCCTTCAGGCCGCCCAGGTCATCCACATGGATGCTCTTCAGGTTGCGGAACAGCACGATCAGGATGGCCAGACCAATCGCCGATTCGGCAGCGGCAACGGCAAGGATGAAGAAGACGAAGACCTGCCCGGAGAGATCACCGAGGAAGTGCGAGAAGGCAACAAAATTCATGTTGACCGCCAGCAGCATCAGTTCGATGGCCATCAGCAGCACCAGCAGATTTTTCCGGTTGAGGAAGATGCCGACCACACTGATCGCGAAGAGGATCGCGCCGAGGATCAGGAAATGCGAAAGGGAAAGTGTGAGCATGGGCTATCCCGGTTCAGTCTTTTTCAACAGGCATCTGGACGACGCGCATGCGATCCTTGGCCTTGACGAAGACCTGCTGGTTCGGATTGGCGATCTTTGAAGTCTTCTTGCCGCGGTGGGTGAGGACAACGGCGGCAATCATGCCGACGAGCAGGATGATGGCGGCCAGCTCGAAGGTATAAACGTACTCGGTCACCAGCAAGGAACCGATTTCCTTGGTATTGGAGACACCGGCAGGCACCACGGCTTCGCTGACCGGCACCTGGAAGTACTTGGCGCCAAGCACCAGACCCATCTCCATGACCATCAGCAGACCGAGTACGGCGCCAAGCGGCAGATAACTCCAGAAACCTTCACGAATGCGGTCCATGTTGATGTCGAGCATCATCACGACGAACAGGAACAGCACCATCACCGCGCCGACATAGACGAGGATGATGGCAATGGCCAGAAACTCGGCCTGCAGCAGCGCCCAGATACCGCCCGTGGTGAAGAAGGCGAGCATCAGGTGCAGGGCAGCATAGACCGGATTGCGCGAGGTAATCACGCGCAGCGATGCGTAGATCAGGATCGCGGCCAGAAAGAAGAAGACGGCTGTTGGAAAATCCATCGCGGGGTCCTGTTAGCGGTAAGTGGCATCGAGCGCACGATCTTCGGCGATCTGCGCCTCGTAACGGTCGCCGGTAGCCAGCAGCATCTGCTTGGTGTAGTAGAGATCACCGCGCTTCTCGCCGTGGTACTCGAAAATGCGTGTTTCGACGACCGCATCGACCGGACAGGCTTCCTCGCAGAAACCGCAGAAGATGCACTTGGTCAGATCGATGTCGTAGCGCGTCGTGCGACGCGAGCCGTCATCACGTGGCTCGGCCTCGATGGTGATGGCCATGGCCGGGCAGATCGCCTCGCACAGCTTGCAGGCAATACAACGCTCCTCGCCGTTCGGATAGCGGCGCAGCGCGTGCAGGCCGCGGAAACGGAAGGACTGCGGCGTCTTTTCTTCCGGATACTGGACGGTGATCTTGCGGGCGAAGAAGTACTTGCCCGTCACCGACATGCCTTTCAGCAGCTCCTTGAGGAAGAGGCTGTTGAAGACTTCCTTCATCGAACCCATTGTGCTCTCCTCAATTCCAGATGTTCAGCGGGGTGATCATCCACACGCCGACGATGATGACCCAGAAGAAGCACAGCGGCAGGAAGACTTTCCAGCCGAGGCGCATCAGCAGGTCATAGCGATAGCGCGGGAAGGTGGCGCGGAACCACAGGAAAAGCAGCAGCACGAAGGACATCTTGGCAAACAGCCAGAGAATGCCGTCGGGCAGGAAACCAACCGGCGACAGCCAGCCCCCCAGGAACAGGATGGAGGTCAGCGCGGCGACCAGGATCATGTTGGCGTATTCGGCCAGGAAGAACAGTGCGAAGGCCATGCCGGAATATTCGACATGGAAACCGACGATTTCCGACTCACCTTCGGCCAGATCGAACGGCGCGCGGTTCAGTTCAGCGGTTCCGGAGATCAGGTAAACCAGGAACATGGGCAGCAGCGGCAGCCAGTTCCACGACAGGAAGCCCAGTCCCATGTCGGCGAACTGCCCCCGGGCCTGACCATTGACGATCTCTACCAGATTCAGGCTGCCGGCGATCATCAGCACAGTGATCAGCGCGAAGCCCATGGCGATTTCGTACGAGACCATCTGGGCGGCAGAACGCATGCCGCCGAGGAAGGCGTATTTGGAATTGGAGGCCCAGCCGGAAAGGATGATGCCGTACACGCCCATAGAGGTGATGGCCAGGATGTAGAGCAGGCTGGCGTCGATATTGGCCAGCACCAGCGTATCGGTGAAGGGCACGACCGCCCAGGCTGCCAGCGCCGGCCCGATGGCCAGCATCGGGGCGATGATGAATACCGCCTTGCTGGAGCGACTGGGAACGACGATTTCCTTCAACAGCAGCTTCAGGCCGTCAGCGATCGGCTGGATCAGGCCCCAGGGGCCAACCCGGTTGGGACCGATACGCACCTGCATGTAGCCAATGACCTTACGCTCGAAATAGGTCAGGTAGGCGACACCGAGCAGCAGCGGGCCGACAATCAGGACGATCTTGATCAGGGTCCACACGGCCGGCCAGATGCCGCCGAAGATACCCTGTCCGAAATTCATGAGTGCGTCCATTTATGCACGCTCCACGGTAATGGTGCCGAACATCTCGCCCAGCATGGCTGTCGTCGGGTGGGCCGCAGCCACGCGCACGCAACCGGCCGGGACGCCTTCATCGACACAGGCAGTCAGCATGGCTTCACCATCACCCTGACGAACCCGCACTCTGGCGCCACCATTGACGCCGAGAGCGGCCAGCGTCGCGGCGGCGGCGCGTAGGGTCGGCGCGATGGCGTCGGCCGTCTGCTGAAGGGCCGGCGCGCGGCGGGCAAACGGATCGGCGAAATTGATCGGTACATCAGCAATGCGCTGCAGGCCTTCGCCGGCGGCAGCCGGCAGGGCCAGGGCAACACCGTTAAGGCTATTGTCGAGTCCGGCTGCGAATTCCGTGCCCTTGCCGAGCACTTCGTCACGCACCTGCTCGCTGGATTCGTAGCCGAAACCGTCAAGATTCAGCACGTTGCCGAGCACGCGCAGCACCTTCCAGGCAGGACGGGCATCGCCGCGCGGCTTGACGACGCCGTTGAAGCACTGGATCCGGCCTTCGGTATTGACGAAGGTACCGGAGGTTTCGGTGAAGGGCGCGATGGGCAGCATCACGTCGGCGTAGTCGAGAGCCGGTGCATGCTTGAAGGCAGACATGTAAACCACCAGGCTGGCTTGCTTCAGCGCACCGAGCACCTGTTGCGGATCGACACAGTCGAATTCCGGTTCGATGCCCATCAGCACATAGGCCTTGCGCGGCTGCGCGAACATCTGGCGAGCATTGGCCGCCTTCGGCAGGGCACCGGCCAGGTGGGCGCCAACCGTGTTGGCACCTTCGCCCATGAAACCGACGCTGGCGCCGGTCAGCTTGCCCAGTTCGAGGGCCAGCAGGTGAATCTGGGTGGCATCGGCCGACTGCGTGGCGACATTGCCGAGGAAAACGGCGCGCTTTTCGCCTTCGAGCAGGCTTTGAGCGATGCTGCGGGCTTCTTCGCCAACCGTGACTTGCTCCAGGCCGGCGGGCACGGCAGCGCCCTTAGCCTCGGCGGTTGCCTTGACGATGGCGGCCAGGGCAAACACCAGCTGCGCCGGAGCGACCGTCTGGCGCGCATGAAAATCGATCAACTGGTCGTCGCCGCTAACCGACAGCAGGCTGACCTTGGTCCACTTCTTGGCAGCCTGGCGCAAGCGCTGGGCGATCAGCGGGTGATCCTTGCGCAGGAAGGAGCCGACCACCAGTGCGGCATCGAGATCCTTGATTTCGGCAAGTTTCAGACCGAGCCACGGCGTGCCGGCACGCTGGCCATCAGCAGCGAAATCGCTCTGACGCGGACGGAAATCGATATTGCCGCTACCCAGGCCGGCCAGCACCTTGTTCAGCAGAAACAGTTCCTCGACCGTCGAATATTGCGCTGCCAAGGCGCCAACGGCATTGCCGCCGTGTTCGCGGGCGACGTCCTTGAGGCCGTGAGCGACGTAATCAAGAGCGACGTTCCAGTCGACTTCACGCCACTCGCCCCCCTGCTTGACCATGGGCTTGGTCAACCGCTCGTCGGAGTTCAGTGCCTGATAGGCGAAACGCTCCTTGTCGGAAATCCAGCATTCATTGACCGCTTCATTCTCCCGCGGCAACACGCGCATCACGTTGTCATGCTTGACCTGGACGACCAGGTTGGCACCGACGGAATCGTGCGGGCTGACCGAGCGGCGACGCTGCAGTTCCCAGGAACGTGCGGTGTAGCGGAAAGGCTTGGAGGTAAGGGCGCCGACAGGGCAGAGGTCGATCATGTTGCCGGACAGCTCGGAATCGACGGTGCGACCGAGGAAGGTCGTGATTTCCGAATGCATGTTGCGGTTGGCCATGCCGAGTTCCATGATGCCGGCAATTTCCTGACCGAAGCGGACGCAGCGCGTGCAGTGAATGCAGCGGCTCATCTCTTCCATGGAGATCAGCGGCCCGACATTCTTGTGGAAGACGACGTGCTTTTCCTCGGTGTAGCGGCTCTTCATCGGGCCGTAGCCGACCGACATGTCCTGCAGCTGGCATTCGCCACCCTGGTCGCAGATCGGGCAATCCAGCGGGTGGTTGATCAGCAGGAATTCCATCACGCCCTTCTGCGCCTTGACGGCCAGTTCGGAGTGCGTGAATACCTTCATGCCGTTGGTCACCGGCGTCGCGCAGGCAGGCAGCGGCTTCGGCGCCTTTTCCACCTGGACCAGACACATCCGGCAGTTGGCGGCGATCGACAATTTCTTGTGATAGCAGAAATGCGGGATATAGACGCCCACCTGCTGCGCGGCATCCATCACCGTGCTGCCATCGGGCACTTGCGCTTTCTTGCCGTCGATTTCGATTTCTAGCATGTCGCTACCTTGTAGCCAGTTCGTTCGTTGCTGACACCTGACAGTCAGGCCGGGATCTTGTGGAAGCCGCTACCGGCCCACTGCACATCCTTCGGCACCAGACAGGTCTTGTGTTCGATGTGGTATTCGAATTCCTTGCGGAAATGCTTGATGAAGCTCTGCACCGGGAACGCCGCGGCATCGCCGAGGGCACAGATGGTGCGACCGGCGATGTTGCCGAGCACACTGTTCAGCAGATCCAGGTCTTCCGGCTTGCCCTGGCCGTTCTCGATGCGATGGACAACCTTGTACATCCAGGCAGTACCTTCGCGGCAGGGCGTGCACTGCCCACAGGACTCTTCGTAATAGAAGAAGGACAGACGCTCCAGCGCCTTGACCATGCATACCGTCTCGTCCATGACGATGACCGCGCCGGAGCCGAGCATCGAGCCGCCCTTGCTGATCGAGTCATAGTCCATGGTGCAGTCCATGATCACCTCGCCGGGCATCACCGGGGCGGACGAACCGCCGGGAATGACCGCCTTCAGCTTGCGCCCGCCACGCATGCCACCACACATTTCGAGCAGCGTGGCAAACGGCGTGCCGAGCGGGATCTCATAGTTTCCCGGGCGATTGACGTGGCCGGACACCGAGAACAGCTTGGTGCCGCCGTTGTTCGGCTTGCCGAGATTGAGGAACTCCTCGCCGCCCATCTTCAGGATGAAGGGAATGGAAGCGAAGGTCTCGGTGTTGTTGATCGTCGTCGGTTTGCCGTACAGGCCGAAGGACGCCGGGAACGGCGGCTTGAAGCGGGGCTGGCCCTTCTTGCCCTCGATCGATTCGAGCAGCGCCGTTTCTTCACCACAGATATAGGCGCCATAGCCGTGATGGGCGAACAGTTCGAAATTGAAGCCGGAGCCGAGAATGTTCTGGCCGAGGAAACCGGCGGCGCGCGCTTCGGCCAGTGCTTCCTCGAAACGCTGGTAGATCTCCCAGATTTCGCCATGCACGTAGTTGTAGCCGCGATTGGCGCCCATCGCGAAGGCGGCGATGGCCATGCCCTCGATCACCGAATGCGGGTTGTAGCGCATGATGTCGCGGTCCTTGAAGGTACCGGGCTCACCTTCGTCGGTGTTGCAGACCACGTACTTGTCACCGGGGAAGGAGCGCGGCATGAAGGACCACTTCAGACCGGTCGGGAACCCGGCACCGCCGCGACCGCGCAGCACGGATTTCTTCACTTCGCTGATCACGTCTTCCTGGGTCATTCCCGTTTCCAGGATGCGCCGCAGCTGGGCGTAACCGCCGCGGGCGACGTAATCCTTCAGGCGCCAGGTATTGTCGCCGTCGAGGCCATCCATCAGGACGCCATTGATTGCTCCGAGCATGGCCATTACTTGCACTCCTCGAGCAGCTTGTCGATCTGTTCCGGGTGCATGTGGCTGCACATCGAGCGGTTGTTGACGATGAACACCGGCGCGTCGCCGCAGGCGCCCATGCACTCCCCTTCCTTCAAGGTAAACTTGCCATCAGCCGTGGTCTCGCCGTAGCCAATGCCCAGTTTCTGCTTCACGTACTCGCCGGCGTGATAGCCGCCGGACAGGGCGCACGGCAGGTTGGTGCACACCGTGATCTTGTACTTGCCGACCGGCTTCAGGTCGTACATGTTGTAGAAGGAGGCCACCTCGTAGGCGGCGATGGGCGCCATGCCGAGATAGTCGGCGACGGCCTCGATGGCCTCGCCGGGCAACCAGCCCTTCTCTTCCTGGGCGTGCGCCAGGCAGGCCATGACAGCCGATTGTTTATGGGCAGCGGGGTACTTGGCGACCTCGCGGGCAAACTTCTCTAGGGTCTGGGCGGAAAACATCAGCGGTCAATCTCGCCAAAAACGATATCCTGGGAGCCGATGATCGTGACGACGTCGGCAATCATGTGGCCACGCGACATTTCATCCATGCCCTGCAGATGAACATAGCCCGGAGCGCGAATCTTCATGCGATACGGCTTGTTGGCACCATCGGAAATGAAGTAGATGCCGAACTCGCCCTTGGGATGCTCGATCGCCGCATAAGCCTCGCCTGGCGGCACATGGATGCCTTCGGTGAACAGCTTGAAGTGGTGGATCAGCTCTTCCATGTTCGACTTCATCGCTTCGCGGCTGGGCGGCGCCACCTTGTGGTTGTCGGTGATCACCGGGCCGGGATTCTTGCGCAGCCAGTCGATGCACTGCTTGATGATGCGGTTGGACTGCAGCATCTCTTCCATGCGCACCAGATAGCGGTCGTAGCAATCGCCATTGACGCCGACCGGAATGTCGAAATCGACCTTGTCGTAAGCGGCGTACGGCTGCTTCTTGCGCAGGTCCCAGGCAAAGCCCGAACCGCGCAGCATGGCGCCGGTAAAGCCCATCTGCAATGCGCGCTCCGGCGAGACAACGCCGACATCGACCAGACGCTGCTTCCAGATCCGGTTGTCGGTCAACAGCGTGTGGTACTCGCTGTGGTACTTCGGAAAGCGATTGGTGAAGTCTTCGAGGAAGTCGAGCAGCGAACCGCTGCGATTCTCATTGAGCTCGCCGGCCTTCTTGGCGCTGGTCCAGGTCGACTCCTTGTACTGCGGCATGCGGTCCGGCAGGTCGCGATAGACGCCGCCCGGACGGTAGTAGGCCGCGTGCATGCGCGCACCGGAGACGGCCTCGTAGGCGTCCATCAGGTCTTCGCGCTCGCGGAAGGTGTACAGCGCCATGGTCATCGCGCCAACGTCCAGCGCGTGACAACCGATCCACAACAAGTGATTGAGGATACGCGTGACTTCGTCGAACATTGTCCGGATGTACCTGCCGCGTTCCGGCACCTCGATACCCAGCAGCTTCTCGGTAGCCAGGCAGTAGGCGTGCTCGTTACACATCATCGACACGTAGTCGAGACGGTCCATGTACGGAACCGACTGGACCCAGGTGCGGGTTTCGGCAAGTTTCTCGGTGGCGCGGTGCAGCAGGCCGATGTGCGGATCGGCTCGCTGGACGACTTCGCCGTCCATCTCCAGCACCATGCGCAGCACGCCGTGGGCGGCAGGGTGTTGCGGACCGAAGTTGAGGGTGTAATTGCGGATATCAGCCATGTGCCGGGTCCCCGTAGGAGTCTTCGCGGACAATGCGCGGGGTGTTTTCGCGAGGTTCGATGGTGACCGGCTGGTAAATGACCCGTCCTTGATCCGGGTCATAACGCATTTCGACGTTGCCAGTAATCGGGAAGTCCTTGCGGAAAGGATGGCCGATGAAACCGTAGTCGGTCAGGATGCGCCGCAGGTCGTCATGACCAACAAAGGCGATACCGTAAAGGTCGAAGGCCTCGCGCTCGAACCAGTTAACACTGTTCCAGACGCCGGTCACCGAGTCGATGGCGGGAAAATCGTCATCCTCGGCAAAAACACGGACACGCAAACGCCAGTTGTGGGCAATTGACAGAAGGTGCGAGACGGCAGCAAAACGACGCCCCTGCCAAGCACCATCGCCGTAAGTCGAATAATCGACGCCACAGAGATCGATCAACTCTTCGAACGCGAGATCCTCGCTGTCGCGCAAGGCGGTCATCACGCCGAGATAGTCGGCAGCGCCGACTTCGATGGTTAGTTCCCCGAGAGCCAGCTTGAGCGACGTGATCTTGTCGCCAAAGTGCTTTTGCAGGTTCTGGCTGAGCGTTTCCAGCTTGGCAGACATATGAATCAGCCTCGACGATTAACGAGCGATGGTATTGGTGCGGCGAATCTTGTTCTGCAGCTGGATGATCCCGTAGATCAGCGCCTCGGCCGTCGGCGGGCAGCCGGGAACATAGATATCGACGGGAACGATGCGATCGCACCCACGCACAACAGAATAGGAATAGTGGTAGTAGCCGCCACCGTTGGCGCAGGACCCCATGGAAATGACCCAGCGTGGTTCGGCCATCTGGTCGTAAACCTTGCGCAGGGCCGGCGCCATCTTGTTGGTCAACGTACCAGCAACAATCATTACGTCGGATTGACGCGGACTCGGGCGAAAAACCACGCCGAAGCGGTCAAGATCATAGCGCGAGCAACCGGCATGAATCATTTCGACGGCACAACACGCCAGACCGAAGGTCATCGGCCACATCGAGCCGGTGCGCATGTAATTGATCAGCTTGTCCGCACTGGTCGTGACGAAGCCTTCCTGGAGGATGCCTTCAATAGCCATGCCTTACTCCCACTCAAGTGCACCCTTGGCCCAAGCGTAAATATCGCCCAGCGCCAGGATGCCCATGAAGATCAACATTTCGACGAAGCCGAAAATCTTCAGCGAATCGAGCGAGACCATGTCCGAAAAAACAACCGCCCAAGGAACAAGGAAGGCAATTTCCAGATCGAACAGGATGAAAAGAATAGCTATCAGGTAGTAACGCACATCGAACTTCATGCGCGCGTCCTCGAAGGCCTCGAAGCCACACTCGTAGGGAGAAAGCTTCTCAGGATCGGGCTTTTGCGGAGCGAGGATGAAACCCATGGCAATCGGCAGAACGCCAATCGCAACCCCCACGAGCACGAACATCAGGATCGGAAAATAAGCTTCCATAACCCGCCGCCAAATTGTCAGTTTTATTGTCAGAGACAGCCGCCAGAACGACCACTCCGGTTATTGGTGCCGACGGCGAGACTCGAACTCGCACAGCTTGCGCCACTACCCCCTCAAGATAGCGTGTCTACCAATTTCACCACGTCGGCACTACTTTTCTGACCCGCCCGGCGAGGGATCAATGCCGGGCAAATCACTTGCGTTACTTCGGAATATCTTTGGCCCGGGAACCCGCATCAGCAGGAGCCTTCGGCGAGTCACCCGCACTCTCGGCGGGTGCCGAAGCAGGCGCAGATTGTACCGTTTCCTGCATCACACTGCCAGTCGTTTTTACGGTATTCGAGGCGATGTAGGCGAGTGTCAGACTCGTGACAAAAAACACAGCTGCCAGCACACCCGTCGTCCGGCTCAGAAAGTTCGCCGACCCCGTCGCACCAAACAGGCTACCCGAGGCACCACTGCCAAATGCAGCCCCCATGTCGGCACCCTTTCCATGCTGCATCAGCACCAGACCAATGATGGCCAGCGCCACCAGAATATGAACCGTCAATACAACAGAAAAAAGCCAACTCATCATTACCGCCTATCGATTCGCCGCCTGGCAAATAGCCAGAAAGTCGTCTGCCACCAACGCCGCCCCACCGACCAGACCGCCGTCGATATCAGGCTGCGCAAACAATTCCGCCGCATTCCCCGGCTTAACACTACCGCCGTAAAGAATGCGCGCCTCTTCCGCCACCACCCCATCCAATCCGGCCAAGTAAGCGCGAACGGCGGCGTGCACTTCCTGCGCCTGATGCGGCGAGGCAGTCACCCCTGTACCAATCGCCCAGACCGGCTCGTAGGCCAGAACCGCCTTGTTCATTGCAGCAATACCGACGCGATCGACAACGGCCGACAACTGCCGCACCACCACCTCGAAAGTCGCTCCCGCCTCACGCTCAGCCAGCGTCTCGCCAACACAAAGCACCGGCACCAGACCGACAGCCTGGGCCGCAGCGAACTTTGCCGCCACAACCGAATCACTCTCGCCAAACAGATTGCGACGCTCGGAATGCCCAACCAGAACAAGGCCACAGCCAAAATCCCTCAACATTCCCGCAGACACTTCGCCGGTATAGGCACCCTCGGCAAATTCGCTAAGCGTTTGCGCCCCCCATACCAGCGAAGAGCCCGTAAGCAAACCCTGCACCTGCCCCAGATATGGAAACGGCACGAACACCGCCACATCACAGGAAATACCGCTGCCCGCCGCCACGATCCTGTCCAGCAGAAGCGCATTGCGCTGCAGGCTGCCGAACATCTTCCAGTTTCCGGCGACGAGCTTCTTACGCATGAACATGGCCACTTGGTTGGCGAAAAACCTGACGATTATAGCTTTGCACAAAACAACCGGTCAAGATTGACACCAATGATCAACCCTCTTCCACTGCCTGGCGAACAATTCGCGCCAGGTGCTCGGCCATGGCAAGCACCTCACCCGCCTCTTCGCCCTCAACCATGACCCGTAACAACGGCTCTGTCCCCGACGCGCGGAGCAATACCCGCCCCCGACCGTTCATTCGTGCTTCCACATCAGCCAATCCCGCGGCGATCCGGGCATCACTCTGCCACGGGAACCCCTTGCTCATCGGCACATTGATCAATTTCTGCGGATAAAGCACCAAGTCGCCGAGCAAACCCTGCAGATCGCCCCCTGCCTCACGCAAGGAAGCCAATACCTGCAGTCCAGCCACGGTTCCGTCGCCAGTAGTGTGCCGATCAAGCGCCAGGATGTGCCCCGAGTTTTCACCCCCGTAGAGCCAGCCTTTCTCGTTGAGCATTTCGACAACATAGCGGTCACCGACCGCTGCCCGCCCAAAAGGCACCCCCATTCGCGAAAGCGCATGCTCCAAAGCCAAATTGGTCATCAACGTCCCGGCAACCCCCTTGACCGGCGCCAGGCGTGCCCGGCTACGGACGATGGCATAGAGCAACTGATCGCCATCATAGAGATTTCCCCGGGCATCAACCATCTGAATACGGTCGGCATCGCCATCGAGAGCAATACCAAGGTCCGCGCCATTGGCAAGCACCGCTTGTACCAGAGTCTGTGGCGCCGTTGCACCACATGCGTCATTAATATTCAGGCCATTCGGCTGCACACCGATACTGACCACCTCGGCACCCAATTCATGAAAGACGCTTGGCGCAGTGTGATAAGCCGCGCCATGCGCACAGTCGACGACGATTTTCAGACCGCGCAGATCGAGGTCGTTGGGAAACGTACTTTTGCAGAATTCGATATAGCGACCACGTGCATCCTCTATCCGTCGGACTCTCCCGAGGTCGGCGGCAGGCACGCAGGTGATCGGCTGATCAATCTGCTCCTCGATCGCCCGCTCGATCACGTCGGGCAGCTTGGTGCCTTGCGCCGAGAAAAACTTGATCCCGTTATCGTAGTAGGGATTGTGGGAGGCAGAAATGACGATACCGGCCTGCAAGCGCAGCGCCCGGGTCAGGTAAGCGACAGCCGGCGTCGGCAAGGGACCGACCAGACAGACATCAACTCCGGCCGCACAGAAACCTGCCTCAAGGGCCGACTCCAGCATATAGCCAGACAACCGGGTGTCCTTGCCAATGAGGACCTGCGGCCTTTCGCCACCCGGCATCGCGCATTCACCCAGCAACACGCGCCCTGCCGCATATCCGAGGCGCATGACGAAATCCGGCGTGATCGGCGATTGTCCGACACGCCCACGCACCCCGTCTGTGCCGAAATATTTTCTGCTCATGCATTTTCTCCTTGTTCCATCGCTGCCCATACGGCAAGCGCATCGCGGGTTTCCCCGACATCATGCACACGTAGTATTTTCGCACCCTTTGCCGCCGCCAACACCGCCGCGGCAAGACTGGCCGGCAATCGCTCCCTCACCGGACGGCCGGTAATTTCTCCGAGCATCGATTTGCGGGAAACGCCAACCAGCAGTGGCAGATGGTCGACTGCCGTCGCTGCCATGGCGCGGAAGAGGGCCAGGTTGTGCTGGAGAGACTTGCCAAAGCCGAAGCCTGGATCGAGCACCAGACGCTCGTCGGCAATACCCGCCCGACGACAGCGCGCCACAGCCGAAGCCAGAAATTGGCGAACCTCTCCAACGACATCCGTATATTGGGGCGCCTGCTGCATGGTTCCCGGCTCACCGCGCATATGCATCAGACAGATGGCGCAATCGGCGCCAGCAACCGCAGCCAGCGCCTCCGGACGAACCATACCCGAAATGTCGTTGATCATCGCCGCACCGGCCAGCAGGGAAGCGCGCATGACTGCCGGCTTGTAGGTATCGACCGAAATTGGAACGTTCCAGGTTCGCAGCTCTTCCATCACTGGCATCAGGCGGCGCAACTCCTCATCCTCCGGCGTAGGAATAGCCCCCGGACGAGAGGACTCCGCGCCGATATCGAGAATGTCGGCACCGGCGCTCAGCTGAGCACGGGCATGAGCTATGGCACGTTCAACATCGTTGAGCAGGCCATCTCCGGAGAATGAGTCCGGCGTCAGATTGACGATGCCCATCAGCAAGGGACGTTCCAAGGACAGACGGTAGGGACCGCAGCGAATCGTGTTCATGAGCAAATGAAAAGGCCGGGGAAAACCCCGGCCCGGATGAATCAGATGGAATCAGGCGGGTGCCGTGGCACTCGGCTCGGCACCAGGCGTATTGTCCGATGAGGAGGAGCGCGTCGCACTCGGACTCGGCTTCGGCGGACGCGGCTCCTTGCCGGCCATGATGTCGTCGATCTGCTCGGCATCAATGGTCTCCCAATCAAGCAACGCCTTGGTCATCGCCTCCACCTTGTCGCGATTGTCTTCCAGCAGTTGACGGGCCAGAGCGTATTGCTCGTCGATGATCCTGCGGATCTCGGCATCCACCTTCTGCATCGTCGCTTCCGAGACGTTCTTGTGCTGGGTCACCGAACGCCCGAGGAAGACCTCGCCTTCGTTTTCGCCATAGACCATCACACCGAGATCGGACATGCCATATCGCGTCACCATGTCGCGCGCCATCGCCGTCGCCCGCTCGAAGTCGTTCGAGGCACCAGTGGTCATCTGATTCATGAACAGCTCTTCCGCGATACGACCGCCGAACAGCACGGCGATACGGCTCATCAGGTACTGTCGGTCGTAGGCGTAGCGATCCTGCTCGGGCAATTGCATGGTCAGTCCGAGGGCACGGCCGCGCGGAATGATGGTGACCTTGTGCACCGGATCAGACTTCGGCACCAGCTTGGCGACCACGGCGTGGCCGGACTCATGGTAAGCCGTATTCATCTTCTCTTCCTCGGTCATGACCATGCTGCGGCGCTCGGCGCCCATCATGATCTTGTCCTTGGCCATCTCGAAGTCATCCATGTCGACCAGCCGCTTGTTGCGACGGGCGGCGAACAGCGCCGCCTCGTTGACCAGGTTGGCCAGGTCGGCGCCGGAGAACCCCGGGGTGCCGCGGGCAATGACGTCGGCCTTGACGTCGCCGGCGATCGGCACCTTGCGCATGTGGACCTTGAGGATTTCCTCGCGGCCACGGATGTCCGGCAGCGGCACGACGACCTGACGGTCGAAGCGACCGGGGCGCAGCAGCGCCGGATCGAGGATGTCCGGACGATTGGTGGCGGCGATGACGATGATTCCCGAGTGCCCCTCGAAGCCATCCATCTCGACCAGCAACTGATTCAACGTCTGCTCGCGCTCGTCGTTGCCACCACCCAGGCCAGCACCGCGATGGCGGCCGACGGCATCGATTTCATCGATGAAGATGATGCACGGCGCGTGCTTCTTGGCATTCTCGAACATGTCGCGGACGCGTGCGGCACCAACGCCGACGAACATTTCAACGAAATCGGAACCGGAGATCGAGAAGAACGGAACCTTGGCTTCACCGGCGATCGCCTTCGCCAGCAGCGTCTTGCCGGTACCCGGATTGCCGACCATCAGCACGCCCTTCGGGATACGTCCGCCGAGCTTCTGGAACTTGGATGGATCGCGCAGGAAGTCTACAAGCTCCTGCACTTCTTCCTTGGCCTCGTCGCATCCGGCGACATCAGCGAAGGTGATGGTGTTTTGCGCCTCATCGGTCATCCGGGCGCGCGACTTGCCGAAGGAGAAAGCCCCCCCCTTGCCGCCGCCCTGCATCTGGCGCATGAAGAAAATCCAGACACCAATCAGCAGCAACATCGGGAACCAACTGACGAAGATGCTCATCAGGAAGGACTGCTCTTCCTCGGGCTTGGCCTCAATCTTGACGCCATTCTTCAACAGGTCGGAAACCAGCCAAAGATCGGGTGGTGCGTAGGTCGTGATGCGCTTACCCTCGGTCGTCGTCGCCTTCAGCGTGCGACCTTCCATGACCACCTTGCTGACGCGGCCCTGCTTGACCTCTTCGAGGAACTGCGAATACTCGATCGACCCCTGCGCCACCTGGCGGGTGTTGAACTGATTGAAGACGGTCATCAGTACAAGACCGATGACAAGCCAGATTGCGAGGTTTTTGAACATGTTGTTCAAGCTTGCTCTCCTTCTACTGCGTCGAGCGATAAAAGCGACATTTTATACACATCTCCTAGCGCAACACACGACCGAGCAAATAAAGCTCGGCGCTACGATCGCGCGAGGCGTCCGGCTTGCGCACTGCGACCGTCTTGAACGTCTCACGCATGGAACGGAGAAATGTCTCGTAGTCCGTTCCTTGGAAAACTTTGACCAGAAAAGCACCGTCCGGTTTCAAGTGAGCCCGCGAAAACTCCAGCCCCAGTTCTGCCAGGTGCATGATGCGCGCCTGATCGACCAAAGGTACTCCCGACATATTGGGCGCCATGTCTGACATTACAAGTCCGACGCGCCGTTCTCCGAGCTTTTCTTCAAGCTGCGCCAGCACGCTGTCTTCGCGAAAATCGCCCTGAATGAAGTGCACGCCGTGAATCGGCTCCATTTCCAGGAGGTCGAGCGCAAACACCAAACCGGCATCGCCGACCCGCTTGACGGCCACTTGCGACCATCCCCCTGGAGTCGCCCCGAGGTCGACGACGACCTCGCCACGTTTGAGTAGCTGATCCTTATCGTCCATCTCCATCAATTTGAAGGCCGCCCGCGAACGCCAGCCCTCTTTCTTGGCGAGCTGCACATAAGGATCGTTCACATGCTCACGCATCCAGGCTTTGCTGGTTCTGGTTCTTTTCATTCTGTAAAATGCCGTTTTTGAAAGGTTATTCCATGCTGCAATTATCTTCTCTTCAGCGCCGCGAATTGCGTGCCCAAGCCCACGGCCTGAACCCTGTCGTCTCGATCGCCGAAAACGGATTGACCGAAGGCGTCCTCAAGGAAATCGACGTCTGCCTGACCGCCCACGAGCTGATCAAGATCCGCGTCTATGGCGACAGCCGTGACAACCGCATTGCCTACCTTGAACAGATTTGCAGCGAACTCGGCGCTGCTCCTGTGCAACATATCGGCAAACTGCTTGTGGTCTATCGTCCGGCCCCGGCCGATGCAAAAGCAGCCCCGAAGAAACAAGCGCCGCGTCGCCCGGCCAGTGCCCCGCGCAAGACCAAGCGCAGCTTCCAGGGCTGATCAACGCAGTCCGCGCCCACTCCACACCACCAGCCACAAGCCCAGCAGACTCTGCAGCAGGTAGAGGATGCTGGAAACGCCGTGCCAAGTGACGAAGCGGTCGCGCAACACGCTTTCCATGACATCACGCGGCAGCGCTTCAACTTTCAATTGCGCCATCAAGGGCTGAATGCCG
Source organism: Dechloromonas sp. (assembly GCA_008933675.1). Taxonomy (GTDB): domain Bacteria; phylum Pseudomonadota; class Gammaproteobacteria; order Burkholderiales; family Rhodocyclaceae; genus Azonexus. The sequence continues at coordinate 19,911 of WBUO01000014.1, read as the reverse complement.
AAAAGGCCCACAGCAGCGAGCAAAGCCATCACCACCACCAGCCAGAACACGGCCCGGCCGAAAACGGCGCGCCGCCAGCGGGCAACCAGAAAAGTCAGCAGATAGACCGCTCCACCAAGGCCTATCCAGCCGATCAGCGCAAACAGCTTGCCGGCGACGACACCGGCCAGTTGGCGATCACCAAGACTGGCGAACAACACCGGCGCCACCAGGTAACCGATCGCCCACAGGCCACCAACCCACAGGGTCAACACGGCTAGATAGAGGGCTTCCGACAGTTTACGCACAGTGAGCCGGCCTGGCCTGACTTATTCGTAACGAACGTCGATGATCTCGTACTCACGGATGCCGCCCGGTGCCTGCACCTGGGCGATATCACCGGCATACTTGCCGATCAGCGCGCGGGCCATCGGCGAGGCAACTGACAGCTTGCCGCTCTTGATGTCGGCCTCATCCTCGCCGACGATCTGGTAGGTCACCACATCGCCGCTGTCCTGATCCTCGATCTCCACGGTCGCCCCGAAAACGCAGCGGCCATCGGCATCAAGCAGCTTGGGATCGATGATCTGGGCATTCGACAGCTTGCCCTCGACTTCCTGAATGCGCCCCTCGACGAAGGCCTGGCGCTCCTTGGCGGCATCGTACTCGGCGTTTTCCGACAGGTCGCCATGCGAACGTGCTTCAGCGATGGCGGCAATGACGTTCGGGCGTTCGATGGTCTTCAGGCGATGCAGTTCGTCGCGGAGTTTTTCGGCACCGGCCACGGTCAGCGGAACTTTGCTCATCTTTTCATCCTGCAAAAGCAAACCGCCGGCGCCTCGGAAACAGGCGACCCGGCGGTTCGGGTTGGTCTCAGTGAAGCTGCTCGTGCAGCGCCTGGATCGGATACACCACCAGCTCGCCCAGATGGCGAATGCCCTCGGCAGCCGCCTCGGCACCCCAGATCGTCGTATACATCGTGACCCGCGCCTGCAGGCCGGAAGTACGGATCGAGCGCGAGTCGTTGATCGCCCCGCGCTTCTCTTCCACGGTGTTGATGATCAAGGAAATTTCGTTGTTCTTGATCATGTCGACGATGTGCGGACGACCTTCGGTGACCTTGTTGACCGGCAGCACCGGCAGGCCGGCAGCTTCGATGGCGTGTGCTGTCCCGCGTGTAGCGACCAGCTGGAAACCGGCATCGTGCAGATGGCGGGCGACCTCGATGGCCTTGGCCTTGTCGCTGTCCTTGACCGACAGGAAAGCCTTGCCGGATTTCGGCAGCTTGACGCCGGCGGCGAGCTGCGATTTGACGAAGGCTTCGGCGAAGGTGACGCCGACGCCCATGACTTCGCCGGTGGACTTCATTTCCGGGCCAAGGATGGTATCAACGCCAGGGAACTTGACGAAGGGGAAGACGGCTTCCTTGACCGAGAAATACGGCGGAATGACTTCCTTGCTGATGCCCTGCGCCTTGAGGCTCTTGCCGGACATGCAACGGGCGGCGATCTTGGCCAGCTGCAGGCCGGTGGCCTTGGAGACATAGGGCACGGTCCGCGAGGCGCGCGGATTCACTTCCAGCACGTAGACCTCGTTGTCCTTGATGGCGAACTGAACGTTCATCAGGCCGCAGACGTTCAGCGCCCTGGCCATCAACTTGGTCTGGCGGCGCAGTTCGTCCTGCACGGCAGCAGACAGCGAATACGGCGGCAGCGAGCAGGCGGAATCGCCAGAGTGCACGCCGGCCTGTTCGATGTGTTCCATGACGCCGCCGATGATCACTTCCTCGCCGTCGGACAGCGCATCGACGTCGCACTCGACGGCGTCGTTCAGGAAGCGGTCGAGCAGCACCGGCGAATCGTTGGAAACCTTGACCGCTTCGCGCATGTAGCGCTCGAGGTCTTTCTGCTCATGGACGATTTCCATGGCCCGGCCGCCGAGCACGTAGGACGGACGGACGACCAGCGGGTAACCGATTTCCTGCGCCAGGCGCAGCGCGTCCTCTTCGGTGCGCGCGGTGCGGTTCGGCGGCTGCTTCAGGCCGAGGTCATGCAGCAGCTTCTGGAAGCGCTCGCGGTCCTCGGCGATGTCGATCGATTCCGGCGTCGTGCCGATGATCGGCACACCGTTGGCTTCCAGCGCCAGCGCCAGCTTCAACGGCGTCTGGCCGCCGTACTGGACGATGACGCCTTCCGGCTTCTCGATGGCGCAGATTTCCAGCACGTCTTCCAGCGTCAGCGGCTCGAAGTACAGGCGATCCGAGGTGTCGTAGTCGGTGGAGACGGTTTCCGGATTGCAGTTGACCATGATGGTCTCGTAGCCGTCCTCGCGCATCGCCATCGCGGCATGCACGCAGCAGTAGTCGAACTCGATGCCCTGGCCGATGCGGTTCGGACCGCCGCCCAGCACCATGATCTTCTTCTTGTCGGTCGGCAGCGCCTCGCACTCGTCCTCGTAGGTCGAGTACATGTAGGCGGTGCCGGTGGCGAACTCGGCGGCGCAAGTGTCGACGCGCTTGTACACCGGGCGCACCTTCAGCTCGTGGCGGCGCTCGCGCACGGCGGCTTCGGTGGTCTTGGTCAGATGGGCCAGACGGCGATCGGCGAAGCCCTTGCGCTTCAGGTAGCGCAGCTCTTCGGCCGAGAACGAGGCCAGCTCGCGCTTCTCGATCTCCAGCTCAAGATCGACGATCTCCTTGATCTGGGTGAGGAACCACGGATCGATCTTGGTCAGCTCGAAGACACGCTCGACCGACATGCCGATGCCGAAGGCGTCGGCGACGTACCACAAGCGATCCGGCGTCGGCCGGGCCAGTTGCTCGTCGATGGTCTCCGGATCGACCGTCTTCAGGTTGAAACCGTCGACGCCGACTTCCAGGCCGCGCAAGGCCTTCTGCAGCGATTCCTGGAAAGTACGGCCGATGGCCATCACTTCGCCGACCGACTTCATCTGCGTGGTCAGCGTCGAGTCGGCCTGCGGGAACTTCTCGAAGGCAAAGCGCGGTACCTTGGTGACCACGTAGTCGATGGACGGCTCGAACGAAGCCGGGGTCTTGCCGCCGGTGATGTCGTTGGCCAGTTCGTCGAGCGTGTAGCCGACGGCCAGCTTGGCGGCGATCTTGGCGATCGGGAAGCCGGTGGCCTTGGAGGCCAGCGCGGAGGAGCGCGAGACGCGCGGATTCATCTCGATGACGATGCAGCGACCATCCTTCGGATTGATCGAGAACTGCACGTTGGAACCGCCCGTATCGACGCCGATCTCGCGCAGCACGGCGATCGAGGCGTTGCGCAGCAGCTGGTATTCCTTGTCGGTCAGCGTCTGGGCCGGGGCGACGGTGATCGAGTCACCGGTATGCACGCCCATCGGATCGAGGTTCTCGATCGAGCAGATGATGATGCAGTTGTCCGCCTTGTCGCGGACCACTTCCATCTCGTATTCCTTCCAGCCGAGCAGGGATTCCTCGATCAGCAGCTCGTTGGTCGGCGAGGCTTCGAGACCGCGCTTGCAGATGGTCTCGAACTCTTCCATGTTGTAGGCAATGCCGCCGCCGGTGCCGCCGAGCGTGAAGGACGGGCGGATGATGGTCGGGAAGCCGATCATCGCCTGCACCTGGTAGGCCTCTTCCATGCTGTGGGCGGTGGCCGACTTGGCGGAACCAAGACCGATCTTGGTCATCGCATCCTTGAACTTCTGGCGGTCCTCGGCCTTGTCGATGGCTTCCTTGGAGGCGCCGATCAGCTCGACGTTGAACTTGGCCAGCACACCCTCGCGATCGAGATCGAGCGCGCAGTTCAGCGCGGTCTGCCCGCCCATGGTCGGCAGCAGCGCGTCCGGGCGCTCCTTCTCGATGATCTTGGCGACGACCTGCCAGGTGATCGGCTCGATATAGGTGACATCGGCCATTTCCGGATCGGTCATGATGGTCGCCGGATTGGAGTTGACCAGGATGACCTTGTAGCCCTCTTCGCGCAGGGCCTTGCAGGCCTGGGCGCCGGAGTAGTCGAATTCGCAGGCCTGGCCGATGATGATCGGGCCAGCGCCAATGATCAGAACACTTTGAATATCTGTACGTTTCGGCATGTGATTCTCGCTTGTTATGCCCGTTGCAATGCAGCCGTGCCGCGCGTCATGGTGTCGAGGAAGCGGTCGAACAGGTAGGCCACGTCGTGCGGCCCGGGACTGGCTTCCGGATGCCCCTGGAAGGAGAAGGCCGGCACGTCGGTGCGGGCGATGCCCTGCAGGGAGCCGTCGAACAGCGACACATGGGTGGCGCGCAGGTTATCCGGCAGCGTGTCGGCATCGACGGCAAAGCCATGGTTCTGGCTGGTGATCAGCACCTGGCCGGTATCCATGTCCTTGACCGGGTGGTTGGCACCATGGTGACCGAACTTCATCTTCAGCGTCTTGGCGCCGGAAGCCAGCGCCAGCAACTGGTGGCCGAGGCAGATGCCGAAGGTCGGCACGCCGCGCTCGAGGAATTCGCGGATGGCAGCGATAGCGTAATCGCAGGGTTCCGGGTCGCCCGGGCCGTTGGACAGGAAGACCCCGTCCGGCTTCATGGCCAGCACCTCGGCGGCCGGCGTCTGCGCCGGGACGACGGTCAGCTTGCAACCACGCTCGGCCAGCATGCGCAGGATATTGCGCTTGACGCCGAAATCATAGGCGACGACATGGAAACGCTGTTCGCTACGCTGCTGGTAGCCAGTCAGCGTCCATTCAGCCTCCGTCCACTCGTAACCATCCTTGGCCGAAACCACCTTTGCCAGGTCCATGCCGTTGAGCCCGGGGAAGGCACGGGCCATGGCCAGCGCCTTGGCTTCGTCGACTTCGCCGGCGAGGATACAGCCGGCCTGAGCCCCCTTCTCGCGCAGGATGCGGGTCAGCTTGCGCGTATCGATGCCGGCGATGGCAACGATGCCGTGCTGCTTCAGGTAGGACGACAAATCGCCCTCGCTGCGCCAGCTGGAAGCGACTAGCGGCAAATCGCGAATGACCAGACCGGCCGCGTAATTAGCCGCCGATTCGAAATCTTCCACATTGCAACCGGTGTTGCCGATATGCGGATAGGTCAGCGTGACGATCTGGCGGCAATAGGAAGGATCGGTGAGGATTTCCTGATAGCCCGACATCGCGGTATTGAAAACCACCTCGCCACTGGTAACACCATCGGCGCCGATGGATTGGCCCTGAAAGACCGTTCCGTCGGCGAGGGCGAGAACGGCAGGTGTGAATGAGGGCAGCAGCGACACGTCGGCTCTCCTGTAGTTTTTCTGTTTGTTCATGTGCCAAGCGGGAAGGCTCGCGCCTCCCCGCTTGTGCTTTTTTTAACCTTGCTATTTTAGCCGAAAGGAGCCTTTTCAGGCAAATTCAAGGGATTAGGCGAGTCTCGACAAAGCGCTCGAGAAGTGGCCGGATAGCGGCCATCTGCTCCTGCAGATCGGCAAAATCCCGCTGACAGGCACCCCAGTCGACCGTTCCTCCCGGCAGTGCCGCCCTTTCCAGCGCCATGGCCTGGCGGCGTGCCGCCTCGGCATGAAACATGGCCAGCAGACTCTTCAGGGTATGGGCATGCATATGGACGCCATGTGCATCCTGAGCCGCCAAAGCAAGCTTTACACGAGTCAGATGATCCTCCCACTCGCCCAGCATCATGCCTGCCATGGTCGCCAGCAAATCCGCATCGCCAATATCGTGCAAGGCCAGCCGCAGATCCAGGGAGACGCTCCCTCCCTCTCCGGCGCGCCCGACGCCGGGCACCGACCCGCCTTCCACTTCACACCCTCCGGCGCGCGCCAGTGCGGCATACAACTCGGCCGGCCGCAAGGGCTTGGCCAGATAGTCATTCATCCCCGCATCGAGACAGCGCTCACGATCGCTTTCCATGACGTTGGCTGTCATGGCAACGATGTAAACCGGTTTGAACTCCTCGGATATCACCCAACTCCGCCGCATCTCGCGTGACCGGATGCTCTCGGTGGCCTCCAGCCCCCCCATCACGGGCATCTGCATATCCATCAGGATGACATCGAAGCGTCCGCCATCGAAATGCTCAACCGCCTCGGCACCGTTATTGGCCAGCGTGATGCGGTGACCCTGGCGTTCCAGCAGGCGTTTGGCCAATTCCTGATTGACCGGGTTGTCCTCGACCAGCAGGATATCCAGCACCTCACCCTGGGCAGCCGGAGCCACCTCCAGCTCGAATGGTGCGAGCGATACTGCCTCCCCACCCTCCTCGACCAGCACCAGGGCATCCGCAAGATCGCCCGCCGCAATCGGCTTGACCAGGTGCGCCTTGACTTGCAAAGTCCGCAAGCGCTCCATGTCCTGTCGCTGATTCTCGGTGCTCAGCATGACCAGCAAACGTTCGCGGCAACCCGCGGCATGCCAGTCGTCGACCAGGGCGAAACCGCCGGGTGCCGCCATATGGGCATCAGCCAGAATATAGTCGTAAGGGAAACCCATTTCCCGGGTCTGCTTCAATGCCGCCCCGGCAGCTGCCCCATCGCTCACCAGCACGGCCTGGATGCCTGTGCGCTCGAGCAGTTCGACCAGACAGCGCCCTGTCGAAAGGCTGTCTTCGACCACCAGCGCACGCCTGCCACGGAAGTTTGCCGAAGGCGAGACAGGCGGCTGAGCTTCCGCATCAACACCGAACCTTGCCGTAAACAGAAAGACGGAGCCCTCCCCCGCCTTGCTTTCCAGCCAGATCCGCCCATCCATCAACTGCACCAGACGGGCACTGATGGCCAGACCCAGGCCGGTGCCGCCAAAACGGCGGGTCGTCGAAACATCGGCCTGCGAAAAGGCCTCAAAGATTGCCTGCTGCTTGTCATCCGGCACGCCGATTCCGGTATCTCGCACAGCAAAACGCAAATAGACGGAGCGCTCTGCAGCCTCTTCGACATCCACTGTCAGCGCAACCTCACCCGTTTCGGTGAACTTGATTGCATTGCCCAGCAGATTGGTAATGACCTGGCGCAGTCTTGTCGGATCACCGATAACCCGCTGCGGCACCGCCGGCCGGACATCGACGACCAGCTCCAGACCTTTGCGATGGGCATTGACAGCCAGCATGCGTGCCGCCTCGAGCACAGTATCGTGCACAGAAAACGACAATGCCTCGAACTGCACCTTTCCGGCCTCGATCTTCGAGAAATCGAGAATGTCGTTGACGATGGTCAGCAAGGATTCCGCTGACGACTTGACCGTCCGGATGTAGTGGCGCTGCTCGGCATCCAGCTCGGTATCGAGCGCCAGTTCGGTCATGCCGATGATGCCGTTCATCGGCGTCCTGATCTCGTGGCTCATGTTGGCCAGGAATGCCCCACGCGCCTGATTGGCCGCCTCGGCCAGCTCCTTGGCGGCTATCAGCGCCGCTTCCGCCGTCTTGACCTCGCTGATGTCACGCAGCAACAGCAGCAGACGTAGCGGCTCACCCGCCGTATCGCGCGCTGCGACTGCGCCGCGCAATAGGCACCAGCGCCACTGGCCGTCACGGGCACGCAAGCGGCATTCGACCTGGAAATATCGCTGTCCGCCGCCCTTGGCCTGAGCCGCCAGACGCAACTGCAACTCGCGCAGATCATCCGGATGCACCAGACGCTGCCATTGCGCAATGCTGTCGTCCAGATCCCCCGCCTGGTAACCAAGCATTTCCTTCCAGTGATGCCCGGACTCGATCCGCCCCTTGCGCAGATTCCAGTCGGTCAGCGCATCGCCCGACAACAATGCCTGCCAGTTATTGATCCCGGCATAGGCACTGTAACCAGCGTCCACCAGGCCAAGCAGCTTTTCGAAGCCCTGGACCAGCTCTGCCTGACCGCCGTCTCGCGCCATCTCGAGCAACTGCCGGCAGTTCGCCTCCCCCTCGCCGCCAAAGGCTTCCTGGAGCTGACGGGCAAGCAGGCGGGATTTCATTGCCGTCAGCGCAGGCCGAGCACGTCCTGCATGTCGAACAATCCGCTGCGTCGCCCGGCAAGAAAGCGCGCTGCGCGCAAACTGCCCAGCGCATAGGGCATGCGACTACTCGCCTTGTGGGTGACTTCGACCCGCTCGCCCAAGCCGCAGAACATTACGGTATGGTCGCCGACGATATCGCCACCACGCACCGTGGCAAAGCCGATGGTGGAGGGATCGCGCTCACCAGTGACGCCTTCCCGACCATACACGGCGCACTCGGCAAGATCACGCCCCAGGGCACCGGCCACCACTTCACCCATGCGCAATGCCGTCCCGGAAGGCGCATCGATCTTCAGGCGATGGTGCGCCTCGACGATCTCGATGTCGTACCCCTGGTTCAGGATGCGTGCTGCGGTATCGAGCAACTTGAACACCAGATTGACACCGACAGCCATGTTCGGCGCGAATACGACGGGAATATCCCGGGCGGCCGCGGCAATCGCCGCCTTGCCTTCGGCTTCGAAACCCGTGGTTCCGATGACGATGGCAACGCCGGCCTGACGGCAGAGCTCCAGATGAATCAGCGTCCCTTGCGGACGGGTGAAATCGATCAGGCAATCGATGTTCGCCAGCCCGGCCGCGACATCGTCGCCGACAACGACATCGCTGGCGATACCGACCAGTTCGCCGGCTGTCTTGCCGACGAATGCACTTCCCGGCTGATCGAACAGCGCCCCCAGAACCAGCTGATCATCCTTCAGCGTCGCTTCGATCAACATGCGACCCATCCGGCCGCTGGCCCCCACAATACCGATACGCGTCTTGGTCATTTCCATTTCAGAACCCGAACATGTTCAACGCCCGACGGAAAAACCCGGGCTCCTGGCGCGGCTGCAAGGGCGCCGTATCCTCCGGCAAGCTGCCGAGGTCGACCACACGCGTCCGCGCCCCCGGCATCGCCAGCTCGGCCGTATCGGCCACCGCCACATCGCCATCGACACGCTCCAGACGACCGTCGGCATCGAAGAAGACTGCCATGCGGCGCGTCTCCACGGCACCGCTCCTACCATTCTGGAAACGATAGACATAGTCCCAGCGCTGCTGATGGAACATGTCGGCAATCAACGGGGTGCCGAGCAGGAAGCGCACCTGGTCACGAGTCTGCCCGGGTTTGAGCTGGGCGACCATTTCCTGGCCGAGCACATTGCCCTGCTGGACATCGATCTTGTATTCGTTGAAGAAGCCCGGCTTGACCGAGCAGGCGCCCAAGGCGACACAGGAAGCTGCGACAAGCAGCAGACGGGAACAAGACATGCGGATTTCCGGAGTTTCTCAATCGGCTTTGAAGCGGTATATCATACCTGAATTCCCCAAACGGCCTGCGCCAACACACTCTCTGGACACATCACGATGAGCGACCCCCAAAGCCTCAAGAACATGGGGCTGAAAGCCACCTTTCCGCGCCTGAAGATACTTGAGCTTTTCGAGAAGAGCACAATGCGCCACATGACGGCCGAGGACGTCTATCGCATGCTCATCGCCGAGCATATGGACATCGGTCTGGCCACGGTCTACCGCGTGCTGACCCAGTTCGAACAGGCCGGCCTGCTGGAGCGCCATTTCTTCGAATCGGGCAAGGCCGTTTTCGAAATCAACCGCGGCAAGCACCACGACCACCTCGTCTGCATCGACTGCGGCCGGGTGGAAGAATTCTACGACCCGGAAATCGAGCGGCGGCAGAATGCCATCGCCAGCGAACGCGGTTTCGCCATCCAGGACCACGCCCTCTACCTCTACGCCCAGTGCACCAAGGAAGCCTGCCCGCATCGCAACAAGGCTGGCGAGAAGTCCTGAACCGCTGATTCCCGATGACTGAACTCGTCAATGCCGGGCTCGCCGCCTGGCTGTCGTCGGCTGGTGCGACGTTTCTGCTGATTGCCCTGGCAGAATTCGGTGACAAGAGCCAACTGGTCTGCATGACACTGGCTGCCCGTCACCGTGGCCTGCCCGTCGTCTTCGGCGCCGTCACCGCCTTCGCCCTGCTCAATCTGCTCGCCGTGCTGTTCGGCGCAGCGCTTGCAGCCTGGCTGCCGGAATGGCTGGTGACCGCCGCCGTTGCCATGCTCTTTGCCGTCTTTGGTATCAGCGCGCTGCGCTATTCGGCCGAAGAGGACGACGATGAGATTGAGGAGAAGCCGGGCCACGGCATCTTTGCCACGACCTTCCTGCTGATCTTTCTGGCTGAGTTCGGCGACAAGACGCAGATCGCCGTCGCCGGCCTGGGCAGCACAAGCGAAGCAAGCGCCGTCTGGTTCGGCGCGACGCTGGCCCTGGCTGCGACCTCCATCCTCGGGGTCTTCGCCGGGCGCAAATTCCTGCATCGGCTACCGCTGCTCTGGATTCACCGCATCAGCGGTGTTTTCTTCCTGCTCCTGGCGCTCTACGCCCTGACCCGCCTGCTCTAGGCAACCGCCGAGAACCCGCTGCCGCGCTCTCCTGCCGCCGCCACCTGGCGATAGACGGCGAGCGCGCCATCGACCAGCCCATTCCCCGAACGCTGTTCGTCCCTGGCCTGAGCCAGTTCCTGACGGGCCTGCATCTCCATCTGGCTGGCCGCCGCAGCCACCCGCCGGTCCTGTGTCGACGGATCGGCCGGAGCCAGCGCAGCGGCCCGGATCTGCTGTGCCTTGACGATGGTTTCTTCCGGCGTGCGGCCGGGCGAGGTATCGATGGAGACTTCGCCGGCCACCGCGTAGCGCTTTTTGTCCGGCCCGGTCTGGTATTCGTAGCTGCTGCCGCGGACCAGGCCGGCTCCAGCGGCCATGTGCGCCTGCTCATGTGAGCGCACCTTGCGGTCGGTCTGCTTCAGCGCATCGACCTGGCGCTGCTGTTCGGGCGTCAGTTCGCCCGCGCGGCCGGCCTGGCGGCTGGCAACGACTGAAGACGAAAGGGAAGAACCACCGACTGCACCGACCATGGCATCTCGACAATCAGGTCACTATTTAAAGATAGTGCCTGATGCGCCCGATGTCAGCCCGTCTCGCCAAACAGACGCAGCGCCCGGCTGCCGAGCAATTCGCTGGCATGCTGGCGGGTGATTTCGGTGATGTCTACGCCCCCCAGCATGCGGGCGATCTCCTGCACGCGGCCAGCCGGATCGAGCGGCTGTATGGCGCTCAGGGTCACCCCCTCGCGCGTCGCCTTGCTGACCTGCCACTGCCAATCGGCCTGAGCAGCGACTTGCGGCAGGTGAGTAACGCACAATACCTGGCGCTCGGCGCCCAGTTCGTGCAGCAGGCGGCCGACGATCTCGGCAACACCGCCGCCGATGCCGACATCAACCTCGTCGAAGATCAGCGTCGGCACGCTGGCCGAACGCGAGGTCAATACCTGGATGGCCAGACTGATACGCGACAGTTCGCCGCCGGAAGCCACTTTGGCCAATGGCCGTGCTTCGTTGCCGGCCAGGCCGGCGATGCGGAACTCGACCTGTTCCAGGCCGTAGACGGCGCCATCGCCTGGCACCAGCGCCACCTCGAAACGTCCGGACGACAGTGCCAGCTGCCGCATCACTTCGCTGACAGCCTGACTCATCTCGCCAGCCGTCTTCCGCCGACCGGCGCTCAACTGCCCGGCCCTGGCCTGGTAAACAGCCTGGGTGCGGGCCACTTCACCTGCCAGCGCTGCCAGATCGCTTGCCGCTTCCAGCGAGGCCAGGCGCTGCTGCCAGCCGGCGAGCAATGCCGGCAACTCCTCCGCCGGAACCCGGTACTTGCGACTGGCCGCCAGCACGGCATCCATGCGCGCCTCGACCTCTGCCAGACGCGCCGGATCGAGATCGACGCGATCGACATAGCGACGCAGCGTCGATACGGCATCGGCAAGTTCCGCCTGCACCGACTGCACCAGCGCCGCCACCTCGCCAAGCGCCGGATCGTATTCAGCCAAACTCGCCAGACGGTTGGCAACGCTATCCACCTGGCGTTCGCAGGCAGCATCGTCGTCGGCCAGCGCGGCCAGGGCGAACTGCGCCCCCTCCAACAGGCTGGCGGCATGCCCCAGGCGGCGATGCTCGATTTCCAGTTCGCCCCACTCGGCCGCCGAAAAAGCCAGGGACTCGAGATCGCGCACCTGCCATTCGAGCTGTTCTCGCTCGCGCAGCAGCGCCTCGGCACCAGCCCCAGCTTCATTCAAGGCCTGCTCGGCCGCCCGCCAGGCACGGAAGGCTGCCGCCACCTCGGCAGCCAGCGGCAGCAGGCCGGCATGGGCGTCGAGCAAGGTACGCTGGGCATCGGTACGCAGCAGTGACTGGTGCGCGTGCTGGCCATGGATATCGACCAGCCAGTCGCTGACCTCGCGCAACTGCTGGACGGTTGCCGGCGAGCCGTTGATCCAGGCGCGCGAGCGGCCACCGGCATCGACGACGCGACGGAGCAGCAGTTCGTCTTCGGCTTCGAGCTCGGCTTCGGCCAACCAGGCCCGCACTTCCGGCAAGGCGGCAATGTCGAAGACAGCGGTGACTTCTGCCTTGTCGCAGCCGGAACGGACAACGCCGGCATCGGCACGCTCGCCGATGGCCAGCGCCAGGGCGTCGATCAGGATGGACTTGCCGGCCCCCGTTTCGCCGGTCAGCGTGCCGAAGCCCGGCTCGAACTCAAGCTCCAGGCGGTCAACGATGACGAAATCGCGAATCGACAGATGACGCAGCACGCCTTAGCCCCCCTTCGGCCGCTCGCTCCACTGCAGCTTCTGGCGCAGCATGGCGAAGTAGCGGTAGCCGGGCGGATGCAGGAAGCAGATGGTGTGCTCCGAACGGCGCAGGCGGACGCTGTCGCCGCGCTGCAGGTCGAGCGTCACCTGACCGTCGAAGTGCACGCGCGGATCGTCGGCGTGGGTGATGCGCAACTCGATGTCGGCCCGGTCATTGACCAGGATCGGCCGGTTGGTCAGGGCATGCGGGCAGAGCGGCACCAGTGCGATGCCGGTCAGCGTCGGATGCAGGATGGGGCCGCCGGCCGACATCGAATAGGCCGTGGACCCGGTCGGCGTAGACACGATCAGGCCGTCGGCACGCAGGTTGTAAATGAATTCGCCGTCGATGAAGAGTTCGAACTCGATCATCCGGCCGATCGCCCCCTTGTCCAGCACGACGTCGTTGAGCGCCATGTTGGCGGCAACCTCCCGACCGTCGCGGATCACCTCGCCGGCCAGCAGCATGCGGTTCTCGGGATTGAAGCGACCATCGAGCAGATCGTCCATGCAGGTCAGCAGATCCTCGCGGGCGATGTCGGTCATGAAGCCGAGGCGCCCCTGGTTGACCCCGACCAGCGGCACGCAATAGCGGGCCAGACGGCGCGCCGCATTGAGCATGGTGCCGTCGCCGCCGAGCACGATGGCGAGATCGGCATGGGCGCCGATGTCGTTGAAGCCGCAGGTGACCCAGCGCGACAGATCGACCTGGCGGCCAATATGATCCGAGGTCTCGCGCTCGATGAAGACCGAAACGCCACGCTCATGCAGGTATTCGGCAAGACGGCGCAGCGACTCGGCAATTTCCATACTGTGGTATTTGCCGACCAGGGCGATGGTCCGGGGAGCGCTCAGAGAGGCGAAGCTGCGATTCATGGCGCGAATTCTTGCACAAAAAACGCCCGTCGCGCCGCCCGCGGATTTTTGTACAATCCGGAGCCATGCTGGACGAACGCTCGCGCACCCTTCTCAAGGCCCTGGTCGAACACTACATTGCCGACGGGCAACCGGTGGGCTCGCGGGCGCTGTCGAAATTTTCCGGCCTCGACCTGTCGCCGGCGACCATCCGCAACGTCATGGCCGACCTCGAGGAAGCCGGCTTCGTCGCCAGCCCGCACACCTCGGCCGGGCGCATTCCGACGGCACGCGGCTATCGCCTGTTCGTCGACAGCCTGCTCACCGTCCAGCCACTCGAAGTCCGCCAGATGGGCGTCATGGAAGAAGCCCTGCAAGGCCGCCCGTCGAACCAGGTGATCGCCAGCGCCTCGCAGCTGCTCTCCAGCCTGACCCATTTCGCCGGCGTCGTCATCGCCCCGCGGCGCAAGAGCAGCCGCATCCGCCAGATCGAATTCCTCAGCCTGGCCGAGCGGCGCATCCTGCTGATCATCGTCACCACCGACGGTGACGTGCAGAACCGCATCCTCAATACGGAACGCGCCTACTCGCCAAGCGAACTGGTCAGCGCCGCCAACTACCTGACGCAGAACTACGCCGGACTCGATTTCGACCAGATCCGCCTCCGCCTGGCCAGCGAGATCCAGCAGCTGCGCGAGGACATCAAGCCGCTGATGGCCCAGGCTCTCGATGCCGGCGATGAAGCCCTGGCGGAAAGCGCCATGCCTTACGTCATCTCCGGCGAACGCAACCTGCTCGACGTCGAGGAGCTCTCCTCCAACATGAAGCGCCTGCGCGAGCTGTTCGACCTGTTCGAGCAGCGCTCCAGCCTGATGCGCCTGCTCGACGTCTCCAACCGGGCCGAAGGCGTGCAGATCTTCATCGGCGGCGAATCGGGCATCGCCTCGCTCGATGAATGCAGCGTCATCACCGCCCCCTACGCCGTCGACGGCCAGGTCGTCGGCTCGGTCGGCGTCATCGGCCCGACCCGGATGGCCTACGAGCGTGTGATCCCCATCGTCGACATCACCGCCCGCCTGCTCTCCAGTGCCCTTTCCAATAAAGAAGAATAAACATGCCGCGTTTCGCCCCCGAACCGTCCTACCGGCACGGTAGCGCCCCCGCCACGGCGGTCGTCCTGGTCAACCTGGGTACGCCCGAGGCGCCGACAGCGCCGGCGCTGCGTCGCTACCTGAAGGAATTTCTCTCCGACCCGCGCGTCGTCGAAATCCCCAAGGCGCTCTGGTGGCTGATCCTCAACGGCATCATCCTCAACGTCCGGCCGAAGAAATCGGCGGCCAAGTACGCCAGCGTCTGGATGCCCGAGGGATCACCGTTGCGCGTCCACACCGAACGCCAGAGCAAGCTGCTCAAGGGCTTCCTCGGCGAACGCGGCCACCGGGTGACCGTCACCTCGGCCATGCGCTACGGCGCACCGTCGATCCGCAGCGTGCTCGACCAGCTGAAGGCCGACGGCGCCAGCCGCATCCTGGTCGTGCCGATGTATCCGCAATACGCCGCCAGCACCACCGCCACCGTCGTCGACGAGGCATGCCAGTGGCTGCTGCGCCAGCGCAACCAGCCGGAAATGCGCTTCGTCCGCAATTTCCACGACCACGAAGGCTATCTCGCCGCCCTCGAACAGTCGGTGCGCAAGCACTGGCAGGCGACTGGCGAGCTGGGCGAGAAAGACCGCCTGCTCATCAGCTTCCACGGCCTGCCCAAGCGCAGCCTGGAACTCGGCGACCCCTACTTCTGCGAATGCCACAAGACCGGCCGCCTGCTGGCCGAGCGCCTGAACCTGCTGCCCGACCAATACCGCATCTGCTTCCAGTCACGCTTCGGCAAGGCCGAATGGCTGCAGCCCTATACCGCACCGACGCTGCACGAGTGGGGCCAGCACGGCATCCGCCGCGTCGACGTGATCTGCCCCGGCTTCGTCGCCGACTGCCTGGAAACGCTGGAAGAAATCGCCCAGGAAGGACGCGACGATTTCCTGGCAGCCGGCGGCAAGGAATATCACTACATTCCGGCACTCAACGAGAACAACGACTGGCTGCTGGCGCTGACCGACCTCGTCGAAAACCATCTCGCCGGCTGGCCGACCACCACGCCGGTCGACCCGCAGGCGCTCGACCTGGCCGCGCGCGAAGCGCTGAAATGGGGCGCCAGGACCTAGAACAGCCTCAACTTGGACTAACGCTCCCGTCCCGCCTCATGCCAGGCCCGGCGTACAGGGGATAGCAGGTACTCCATCACTGTCCGGTCGCCCAGCCAGATTTCCGCATGGGTCTGCATGCCCGCCGATAGCGGGAAGCGCTGGCGGTCCATCTCCAGTTGCATCTCCTTCAAACGGATCAGTGCCTTGTACAACAGCGGTTGCCCCTTGCGGCCGCCATCGCCCTGGGCGCCGCCATTGGACGTATTGCCATCTGCCGCATCGGCGCTGACATGTTCGACAGTCCCCTGGATCATCCCGTACTTCTGGAAAGGGAAAGCAGCGAACTTGAGTTTGACCGGCTGTCCCTCGCGGACGAAACCGATGTCCTCGTTCGATATCCAGACCTCGGCGCGCAGGATTTCGTCCTGTGGCACCAGCGTCAGCAGGATCGTTCCCGGCTGGACGACGGTACCCGAAGTGTGGGTTGCCAGATCCTTGATCACCCCATCCTGCGAGGCCTTCAGTTCCAGCAGCGACTGCCGGTGGGTCTGTTTGGCCATCTCCTGCGCCAACCGCTCGAACTGCCCTTGAACCTCGTTACGTTCGGCATGCAATTGCCGGCGGTAATCCGAATCGATCTGGGCGAGCTTCTTGTCTGATTGCTGCATGCTCGCCCGGGCCGATTCGATGAGGAAACCCTGGGTTTGCAGTTCCTGCTCCTTCTCCAGGCGCTCGCGTTTCTTGTCACTGCCCATCAGCGTGCCGGCAAACCCGTCCTTGACCAGCTTTTCGTAGGCCTGGTCTTGCTGGCGGTAGTGCGGTAGCACCTCTTCCAGTTTCCGCTTCACCTGCTCGGCTGCCGCCATCTCCTGGCGGGCCTTTATCAGGCGCGAGCGCTCCTCGGCCAGTGCCGCCTCGAAGGCGCTGCGGTTGGCCCGGTACTGGGCGGCAATTTCCTCGGCCAGCACCGGCGGATCGTCAGGCTGCGGCTTGAAGGGCTGGCCTGAGAGTTCGGCTTCGATGCGGCGCAGCGTCAGCCGCTTCCTCTGGTAGTCGGCATCGATCGCCTTGGTGTCGGCTTCGCTGATCAAGGCATCCATGCGCATCAACACCTGGCCGGCTTTGACGCTTTGTCCTTCCTTGACCAGGATTTCCTTGACGATGCCGGAGTCTGCCGGCTGGACGATCTTCACGTAACTCTCCGGCACCAGTTTGCCCTCGGCAACGGCAACGATGTCGAGACGTCCGATCAAGGCCCAGACGAGCAGGGCGCCGAGCAGGCCGAGCAAGGCCCACAACACCTTGCGGCCGAGCGGGTTGGGTGAGGCTTCCTGCAGGCGCAGGAGGGGCGGATGAAAGGCGAGATGGTCGGGCTCGCTTTGCGGCAGTGTTTTTGCGACGGCCATTTGCGCGGATGAAACCCGCTTGGCAATTTCACTGAAAAAACAGGATCGATTCCGTGACGTGTTCATTGGTTCATCAGGCCCGATCGTAACAAACAGGGGCGGCGATCGCCGCTTCGACGGCGTCGACAGCCAGCTCGATTGAGCGAGCCGGCGAAAACTGTGCGTGTTGCTCGGCAAATATCCGGGATTGTTCCGCAAATCCGGGATTGTCCAAAAGTTGCGCCAGTGCACCATCAAAGATTTCCCGGCTACGCATCGTTCCGATGGCAATTCCCGCACCCAGGCGTTCAATGGCACGTGCGTTCAGTGCCTGCTCGACAAAATGCGGGACGATGAGTAACGGTCGTGCTGCCTGCAGCGCTTCACAAAGAAAACCATGTCCACCGTAGCAGACGACCAAATCCACTTGAACAAGCAGTTTCTGCAAGTTCGCCGGCTGCGCCACGATACGCAGCCTGCTTCCTGCAATTTGCCGAGAGAGTTCTGGCTTCACGCCAGGAATGACGCACAACACCTCAGCGTCGCGAGCGGCCAGGGCGGCAAGGAGTTCGGGCAGGCCAGGAATCTCCGGTCGCAGGTAGGCCAGGATGCGCTGCCCCGCCCGCACGGGCCAGGCAGCAACACAAGGTGCATCGGGCAATCCATAAATCGGACCGATGTAGTTTCCTCCCCGGCGCCCAGCATGGCAATCAAGCTCCGGAAAGGAAGTCAGCAAATCCCGCGTCCCGAACAAGCCCCCCAAGCCTGCCTGATAGCCAGCCCCGAGTTTCGCCGCTGCGCGCTCCAGATGAAGATCCACTATCCGTCCGGCGCGTTCGAGACGGCTTTCCGGAATCTCTTCCCATGGGCGTATCGAAGGCAACGGCGAACAGGGCGGCGGAATGGTGAACGACGATCCCGTTGCCAGATGGGGAATGTTCGACAGGCGTGCCGCAAACAATGCGGTCGGAGCAAAATCGGCAAGCACGAGATCAGGTTTGGCAAGGCGGAAAGCATTGCACCATGCGCCCGCCAGCCCCGCCAATCCCTCGACATCGCCATAACCTTCGCCAAGCAGGATTTCAGCGTAATTCGCCGGTGGACGTGACAATCGCGCAGCCTTGCCGGGAACCGGCGACTGGATGAAAGGGAAACCGGCTGGCACAAGCCATTCTGCGGCCAGCCGAAGATCCCTGAGCGCGAACGCCACGACATGGCCACGCCTGCACAGTGCCTTGGCGATTGGCAGGCACGCAGCCAGATGTCCGTAGTTCCTGCCAAGCTCCAGTGCGATAAGTATCCGGCTCATGCCATGACGCCTGGTCGTCAACTCAAGCGCACCTCGCTGCCCTGCAGGGCAGCGAGCGGGCGCAGCATCTGCGCCTGGCTGGCAAAGTCGGCACCCGCCAAGACATCCTGCGTTGCGCTCAATCCAATGCCTGCCAGCGTACCGTTCTTGCCGTACTGGTAAGCCAGATCGCCACCCGTCGCCGCCGTATCCGAACCGGCCAACTGGAAATTAGCCAGGGCGTTGGTCAACGCCCAACTGGTCAGGCCCGGTGTCGCGGCACGGGCAGCATCGAAAGCGCCGACCAGACTGGCGAAATCGAAATTCTCGACCTTCTGATCCTTCAACGGGTCATTGCCGCCTGCATTGAAATCCGCCATCGCTTCGGCCAAGACCTGCAGATTGTTCAACGTCCGCACGGGCGTTGCTGCGTACCAGTCCTGGAAGGTTATCTGGTCACCGTTACCGAGACTGAGAACAAGGTTGTCGTTCGCCTTGCCGAGGGTGAGGCTGCCATAGGCAATGCCTGTCCCCAGGGAGAGGGTCAGGTTGCCATCGGCCGCCGCCACCACCGTATCCTGCCCGTCGCCGCGATTGAACAGCAGCACGTCGTGCCCGCCCCCTGTTTCAAGTCTGTCGTTGCCCTTTCCGCCGATCAAGACTTCATTGCCGCTGCCGCCAAGCAGAACATCGTTGCCGTCAGCACCGTCCAACAGATTGGCACCGGAAGTATCGATAAGCCGGTCGTCGCCGGCGCCGCCCTGAAGAATGTCGTTACCTGCACCGCCGTCCAGGTCGTCGTTGCCGCCGCCCGCCATGATCAAATCGTCGCCGGTTCCACCAGCGATCGTATCTTTGCCCAAAGAAGTGGTAACGACATCGTTGCCGCCGCCAGTTGCGATCCAGTTGTTACCGTCGGCGGAAACGACATCATTGCCGGCACCGCTGGTAATACGGTTATTACCCCCTCCGGCAGTAATAATGTTGTCGCCGTCACCTGCATTGATCACATCGTTGCCCCAACTGGCGATGATGAGGTCGCTGCCCGATCCCGTATTGACGGTGTTGTTTCCCCCTCCGGCCACGATCAGGTTGTCTCCTTCGCCGCCGTCGAGGAAGTCATCGCCCGAGTCAGCCACCAGGGAATCGTTGCCATCGCCGCCATAAAGTGTGTTTCGGGCGCCCCCGCCGGCGATAAGGATGTCGTTTCCGGCACCACCGATCAAGGTATCGTTTCCAAGGGCCCCCAGCAGTTGATCATCCCCTAGCCCCCCGAGCAGGACGATATCGCCACCAGGCGCAACGAGTACATCGCTGCCATCCGTACCCGTTTGGACATTGGCACTGGAGACCAAAAGCCTGAACTGCTGGCTGACCTCTGCCGCGTGGGTATCGCTTGCTGTGACGGTGAGCGTCAGTTCCCCCACGCTTCCTGCCGGCGGAGTACCGCTGAAGGTCCGAGTCGCCGCATCAAAGTTCAACCAGGCCGGCAAGGCGCTGCCATCGCCCTGAGTGACAGACAAGATCAACGGATCGCCATCCGGGTCTACAAAGGC
>WBUO01000292.1 GCA_008933675.1 Dechloromonas sp. | reverse complement strand
ATTCCGGACGAACGGCCGGATCGGGCGCTCGCAGTCCGGTCTGGTCGATGGTCAGCGTTCCGCACACATCGTTTGCCTGTGCGCCTTGAGGAACCACTTGCAGCCTGTAAGTTGTTGCGGTTGGAGCAACCGCAAAGTTGGCTAGGTAAAACTGAGTTACGTCTGCCTGACAAGCGGGCAAAGCAGCGTTCAAATACGACATGTTGGTTGTGTAATAGCGCTCCATGAACTGCGACAGCCCCATCATGCATCCGGCAGCTGCCGCACGGCGAGTGCGTTGAATGGATTGTTGGTAACTGGGATAAGCGATTGCCGCAATGATGGCGATAATGGCTACCACCACCATCAGTTCGATGAGCGTGAAGCCGGAGGTTTTCTGTGTGTGTTTCATGCTTAATCCCTTACGATTTCACGCCACGAGATGCGTTTGGTTTTTTTGGCGCCCGTGTTGACCTTGGTGCCGCCAGTTTTGCCGGTCATGCTGCCAGCAACCAGCCAGTTGCCAATGACCTTGCCCTTGGACAAGCCACCGATCCCCAGATCGATCGAGCCAATGTTGATGCCATTCAATTGGTCATTGGCGAAGCTGTTGTTGTTGTCGATATCGTAGAAACCGACTGTCAGGCGACCACCGGTGAAAGGGTTCAAAGCGGACAAGTAGCCCTTGCCGCCTGGTTTACACGGGTCGTTGACTGGAATGATGGAACTGAAGATCAGGGTGGGTTCGGCAAGTACATAGACTTCCGCAGAGGTGGTAACTCGCTCGCCCTCAGCCACTCCGGCTGCTGTCTTGAGATCCAGATACCACCCGGACTTGCCGGCCATGTCACCGGATACCGCTGCTGAGAAGGTTCGTACATTCTTCGTGTCGACGATGTTACCGTTGACCACGACGTTGAAGACACCGTTGTCGATCACGCTGCGCTGTGTAAGCTGGCTGCGGGAGCTTACTTGGGTATTCGTGTCGATCAGGCCATACATTGTTTGTATTTGGGTATCGGTTGAGTCGCCGGAACGGAAATAGGCGCCGGTGCCAAAGAAGAGGAAGAGCTTCCCGAAATTCGCATCGCCGGCAACGTTATCCATTACTGGCGTAAGACTGGTCGTGATCGGCTGCACCGTCCCCGAACTATCCTTGGCGATGAATAGCGGTTGTGGCGTTGTTCCAGATTTGAAGGAAAAATCCCAAATCGCAGTGTTGGCGCTCGAAACATCGATCTTCCAGACGTTTCCTTTCAGGTCGCCGCCATAGATATAGTCGATATCCCCGTCAGAATCTGCATCCAGCAGACCGGGCGTTCCCATCCCGTTATCTACCCCGACGAGGGTATCGAATTTCTTGATCAATGCACCGCTCGCCAGGTCGAAAACATAGAGAACTGCCTTACCGCTGGTGCTGTTGTAGCCGTTGCCGACAATCGCCACCATCGACCCGTTGTTCATCTTGGCGATGACTGGCGTGCCCAGCATATAGCCGAGATCGTTGTCTGCGGTATTGAAATACTCCCACATGACATCGCTTGTGCTAAAAGTTGTCGGGTTGGTGACATCCAGGGCAAACAGGCCTTTCCCACCACGACCAAGCAACGAAACCAAGTAGTTTCGATTATTGGTCTGGGCCTTGGATGAAACGACGATATCTCCGTCGACGTAATAGGTGTGGCTGTAAGCGGGGGACGAGAGATTGGCGAGTGTCGGAATAACGGCACTCGGGATATAGGCAAACAACTCGACACCGGTATTTGCGTTGAATCCATGCAGCATGCCGTCATTGGCGCCAACATAGATGGTATCGCTGTCGAGAACATACGCTGGAGTCGAGTCGACGATGTCGCCAAGTACCGCCTGGCGGTTGCGTAGCGGACCACCGTTTTGTTGCTCCTTGGTCCTCGTGCCACGAATGTAGTCAACGACATCAGAGCTGACCATCGCGGTTTTGTCGCTGGCTGACAGGTTGGCCCATTGGAATGCAACGGTGCTGCCACCGGAACGGGTGATGATGTTGCGCGATGTCGGGGTGGGAATGAGCGAAGAGGCTGACCAACTGGGGCTGGATGCGACCCCGGTGGACGTGATGGCAATGGCCTCAAGCTCTCCAGACCACTTGCTGGTATCGAACTTGGCGTTGAAGATCTTGGTGTTTGTCGATATCTGGGTGCTGTTGGCAGCAATCGATGAAGCCGAGCCGGAACGCTGCGAGATGTTGTTCAACGTTGAGGTCAGCGCATTGGCGAACTGCTGCGGGTTTTGGGCAGAGAAATAGCCGCCACGGCCATTGACCGCGGCATGCAGGAGGTCATCGGCTAGAGCTGGGTTGCTGGTAGTCGGATTGGGCCAGTTAATTGCAGTACCGGTCGAAATTGCCGTGAATGCTGCCGTAGGATCGATCGTGCCAGAAACACCGAGTCCGACGCCAAATGTAACCATGTGCTGCCAAAAGGCTGGGTCGGATGAATTGGGAGGAACCTCGTTCGCCAGGCCGCTACGCAAATCGTTTTTCCAGTAATACATCGCGACATCAGCTAGCGTGTTGCTCCAGCCATCCCTGAAGGGCGACACAGCCGAGTAGCTGAAGGATTGGCTGTTCGGCCCCGTAATGGTTGGTCCTGCTGTGTTATCAGTGTTGGTTGCAGCCGCCGCAGTAGAAGCACCGTTACCATTCCAGTAGCCGTCGGTCATCAGAATTGAATAGCTTTGCCGGCATGTCAGTTCAGTACCCCCCCCCGCGATACCGGGTGTATTGCTCCATGGGCCGAGGGCATCCGCACGGCTATAGTATTGACCGACATCATCTAGGGCCTGCCGTAGTGGCGTACCTTGTTGGGGGATCGTGCGCCCGTAGAGAGCAGTAAAGAAATTGCTGCGATCTGTGCCTGTAAATTTGCGAACACCCGAAACAACCCTTCGTGCACTAACGCCATCGATGGCAGTGGATCCTTTGTTAATAGCGGCAAAGCCAACACGGATATTGGTTCCCTGATTGGCAAAAGCACGACCAATGCCACCTCGCGCAGTCAGAACTCGAGAGCGGTGATAGCTATACCAATTGGCGAAATTCTGAATCTCTTCGTTATACGTACAGTTGTTGGCGAGAGTTGTGCAGTCCGTTCGTGTTGCAGCTTTTGGGTAAGTGGGGGTGGTCGAAATGATTTGTACCGTTGTATAGCTGGCCGCAGCAGTAATTGTTCCACCGTTATATAGGAAATAAGTCGCGGGGTAATAGGTGCGGTTCTGGGTCGTGTAGCTGCCGTTGTCGTTCATCCAAGTCGCATTTTCCGTCAGGTTGACGGTCAGGTTCCTGAATCCAGCACCTTGTATTGCAGGGTTATGGAATGCCTGAAGGGGGTTAGCGGGAGCCCACAAGGTTCCGTCGAAGTTGCTCCAAGGTGTATAAGTGATTGTAGGGTCGTAATAAAGCCTGTTGATCGATGACGAGCGTAGCATGCGCGTCCAACGGTTGGCTGCATTGGTGTCTACGGTGTAGTTGGCATAAATGGAGCCGCCGTAGATTTGCGTGGTCGTCGGATAGATATAGTTGATTGGATTTGTGATCCCGTTGATGTCTTCCGGCATGTAGTCCCATTGCATGGAGCCCGAGTCATCGAGGATCATCATGATGTTGGGTTCTGCAGAGTTGATCGCCTGAAGCGGGATGTTCGGGATGGTGATCGCTGCTTCGGCCGCGGAAGTATTCAGGAACGCCAGTGCCAGAAACAGGGCAATTGGGCGCAGGCGGTTTTCATGCAAGGATTTCCGGGTCATGATGAAATCTCCGTAAGTCAGCAGGAGGAGTGTCGGAGTTTAGTTCGGTTGAACCGACAGGATGGATTGCAGGACGACCGCTGCCCGGTCTTGCTGAGCAACCCGGGCAGTAACCCGGTAGCGATAGAAATTGCACCACTGGAAGCCCGATGTTGCTGGGAAAGTGGCCGCGCAGGGGTCTGCAATGTCAGGGTCGGGGTATCGCTGGTTGCAGGCCATGTCGAAAGTCTGGGAGCCGGGGACGCAAGTGATGTCTGTCGGGCGCAGGATTTCGATGAAATACTGCGGCTGGCCGGAAAGCGTATTGCCGGAAGCGCTCATCACGGCGGCAACGTTGTTGTAATTTGTCCAGCCGTTAAATGTGGCGTTCGTCCAGCGCGGAGCACAATCTGGATCGGGTGTCGTGCACAGCCCATTTGCGCAGTTGTTGATCGACGGATCGTTGTTTGGGCAAGCATTCCCGTCCGCGATGTATTGCGCTATAGGAAAGCTGGCGTTCAGATTCAGGGCCTGAATGCGCGCTTGTGCTTCCCCCTCGCGCAAGGCGGCCTCGGCAAATTGATACGCCAAGCTTCGATCATTACTGTGGGAGACCATTTTTTCCTGCTGAGTGACGGTCTTTACGCTGGATAGGCCTAGCAGTGTCACCACGACAAGCAGAATCAGTGCAATGGCGAGGACGGCACCACTTTGGCGATGCAGTGAGGGCGATGTCATTTTTTGGGGAATCAGGAAGGTATTCATTGGGCGGCATCCCGATTGCGGAGGAAAATGGTTTCGGTGAGGTTGGTGGCAAGTCGTTGCGCCACGTTGGCATTATTGATGCCGCTCGCTTCGCGACTTTGCAAATCCAGGCTGATGCGGATGGCGACCACTTCGTTGGCGTTGTTGGGCTTTGGGGTTTGTGACGAAACGGACCAGTCAATCCCAGCCACGGCCGTCTGTGCCACGACGCCGGTAGTGGTGTTGCGGGTGATGTAGGTGATCTGCAGGCCACTGCAAGCTCGATTTTCCGGTAGTAGCACGCCACCTTGAACACAAACGTTGTCAATGATTTCGTCGTTTTGGATCGAGCCGGGCGTTCCGTTCATCGATACGCGGTAGAGCGAACTGCTCCCTCTACCATTGTTTCCTAC
>WBUO01000291.1 GCA_008933675.1 Dechloromonas sp. | reverse complement strand
CACACCGGCCGGCGCCGTCCACGACTGGGATGTCGTGAATGTGGCGGTTCCGGCGTGTACGGAGGAAGCTGCGGCCAGCAGCACACCGACGAACAACGACAGGAATCGCCCACGGCGCAGCAAGCACGGACGGAGCCGGGACATCGCACGCTCTTTCATTCAATGCATCTCACGACATCTGTGAGTGCGGATTCAATGGCGGAAGGCGAGGCAGTTGGAACTGGCTCGCCTTCCGGCTGAAAAACAGATTCAAACCTGCTGCTGCAAGCGCGGAAAAATGACCCTTCATTACACGGTGAAGGTCATCAGACTGAGGCGCTTACTGGGTACAGATCACCGTGGCTGTCGCGGCTGTTCCCTTGGTTGGCGTGATCGTGCAGGAAACGGCGGTCCCGTCATTTGTCGACACGGAGCAGTCGGTGGTGCCGACCTGCGCATAGGTATAGCCACTCGTAGGTACGGGGGTTTGCATGATGGTATTAATGACTGTGGCGTCACATGGCGTCGCCGAATTGTAGGCCACGCCCTTGGAGGAGTTCGCCTTGCGTGCGCCGTAGTTCAGCGCGGCCGCCGAAGAAATGCCCCCGGCAATCCCTGCGGCCGCAGACGTCGAGGCCTCCTCGGTCAGGTCGATGAACTTCGGCAGTGCCGTGGCCGCCAGGATACCCAGGATGACGATGACGACAACCAGTTCGATCAGTGTGAAACCCTTCTGTACAGCTTTCATTTTTCTACTCCTCTTGAAAATGTGAAGATCAGCAACCGGCAACCCTCAGCTCGCTGATGATGGCGGCCGAACTGGCTGCCGCGGGCTGGGTGTAGGTGAAGAAACAGTTGTTGGGATCGGTCGAGCCGATGACGCCGAAGGTGGCGACATTGCCGGCAGAACCGTAGGTGTAACCCTCGGCTTCGAGCTGTGCCCGGGTCGGATTGAAGATGCCGGTCAGGCCGGCCATGGCCAGAATGCCCGGGTTGCCGCCGAGGGCGGTGACCTCGGGGTAGCCGAAGACCATGTTGATCAGGCCGTTCTCGGTACACACCGTGCCGTTGGCGGCCGTGCTGTTGCTGGCCGTACCGCCGCCGCCCGGGCAGGGCACCGGATCGGCGACGCCGGAGCGTGAGAGGACGGCGGCATGAACCAGGGCGGAAGCCGCCGAGACGCTGCCCCGTGCAGCCTGCAGCTTGGCGATGCGGGCATCGCGCTGCAGATCGACGAAGCGTGGCAGCGCAACCGCGGCCAGAATGCCGAGGATGATGACGACGACGATCAGTTCGATCAGCGTGAAACCGCGCTGGTCAGATGGCTTGGCAATGGCGGAAGAGGCTTTCATCCCGGGCTCAACGGCGAAAATTGTTAAAACTTTAGTCATATACCCACTTCTCCTCAAGTGTTATTGCCGGCCGCCATCGAGGCGCAGCAGGCCGACACCGCCGATCACCCCGCGCGCGCCGCTGCTCCCGGCGGCCCGGCTCAGGCGGAAACGTGCCAGTTGGCCATCGTCGAAGACATAGATCAGTTCCTGCCTGGACTTGTCGTAATACCAGATGCGTCTTTCCGCCGGCTGCTGGTCGAAGGCGCCGCGGTAGTCGTTCGGGACCAGGCGTATCCAGTCGAGCGGATTGTCGCTGGCCGGCAGTGGCCCGCCGAAGGTCGCCCGATGCGCCAGCCGTTCCATCAGCTGGGCGCGGATCGAGGCCGCTTCGGCCTGCACCCCGGCCTCCTCGACTTCGCCGCGCGCCCGCTCCAGCGCCTGCATGGCCAGCACGGCCAGCACCGCTACGAGGATGACGACAACGGCGAATTCGAACTGGCGTCTCATGCGGCATCATTTCTTGATGGCCACCTTGCCGAGGTCCCACATCGGCAGGAAGATACCCAGCGCCAGCACCAGCACCAGCGCACCGAGGCAAACGATGAGGATGGGCTCGATCTGCTGGCCCAGCGTCTTCAGTTCGTATTCGACTTCGCGCTGATACATCTGGCCGACTTCTTCCATCATCTCGTCGAGCGCGCCCGACTCTTCGCCAACGGCCACCATCTGCAGCACGACCGGCGTGAAAAAGCCGGTGGCGATGGCCGAACGCAGAACGCTTTCGCCACGCTCCACGGTATCGCGCATGCTCTCGATCTTCTGCGCGATGTAGCTGTTGTCGACGGTCTGTGCGGCGTTGCTCAGGGCCTGCATGACCGGCACCCCGCTCTTGGTGCTCAGTGCGAAACTGCGGGCGAAACGGGCCATCGCCGCCTTGCGGACAATCTTGCCGGCGATCGGGAAGCGCAGCTGCAGAGCCTCCCAGCTCAAGCGCCCGGCAGTGGTGGCGGTCCAGGCGCGGAAGGCTACCGCAGCGCCGACGACGCCGACCAGCAAGGCCGGCCACCAGGCCACCATGAAATTGGAGAAGCCGAGCAGGATACGGGTCATCAACGGCAATTCGGCACCGAAGCCCTCGAACACCTTGGCGAAGGCCGGTATGACGAAGATGTTCACGACGACGATGGCCACCGCCATCGCCAGGACTACGAACAGCGGATAACGCAGCGCCGACTTCACCTGCTCGCGCATGTAGCGTTCGAATTCCAGGTGTTCGAAGAGACGCAGGAATATCTCCTCGAGCAGACCGGTCGCTTCACCGACCCGCACCATCGAGATGTAGAAGGGGCCGAACACCTTCGGATGCCTGGCCAGCGACACGGAGAGGTCGCGGCCTGCCTCCAGGCTTTCGCGCACGTCGCGAATGACATCCCTCATTGCCGGATTGGTCGCCGATTCCTGCAGGCCGTTCAGCGCCCGCATGATCGGCACGCCCGCCTTGAGCAGGGTATGGATCTGGCGCGAGAAGAGCAGGATGTCGACATGCTGCACGCGCGGCTTGAACAGGGTGACCTGGATATCGCCCGAGCCCTTTGCCTTGCCCGTGGTTTCACTGATCGCCAGCGGCGTGACGCCGCGGCCAAGCAGCACGTCCGCCACGCCGCCGGCCGAGGCGCCTTCGAGCACCCCCTCGACCAGCTTGCCGCCGGCATCGCGGCCTTTGTAGGCGAAATTGGCCACGCTGGCTTATTCCTCGTACTGGTTGCTGATGCGCATCGCTTCGGCGATCGTCGTCTTGCCGGCGACGACCAGACGCACCGCATCGCGGCGCAGGGTCTCGCCAGCCATCTGCTGCCGGGCGACGCGCATGAATTCGCCCGGATCTTCATGGTTGATGGCTTCGACCACGGTATCGCTCATTTCGAGGAACTCGTACACACCGCTCCGCCCCTGGTAGCCGGTATTGCCGCAGTGCGCACAGCCGCGGCCATGCTGGTAGGCATGGCGGTCGACCTCGCCGGCCAGTTCATAGCGCAGCCATTCGTGCTCGGCCGGCGTCGGCGCATAGGGCTCGCGGCAGTTGCTGCAGATGACGCGCACCAGACGCTGGGCAACCACCATGTGCACGGACAGGGCCACCATGTAGCGCGGCACGCCCATGTCGAGCAGGCGGATGGGCGTCGAGATGGCATCGTTGGTGTGCAGCGTGGACAGCACCAGGTGGCCGGTCATGGCCGCCCGCATGCCGATTTCGGCCGTCTCCTGATCGCGCATTTCGCCGATCAGGACGATGTCCGGATCCTGGCGCAGCACGGTACGCAACACGCGCGAGAAGGAGAGATCGATCTTTTCGTGCACCTGCACCTGATTGAGGCCGGGCAAGCGGTACTCGACCGGGTCCTCGACGGTGATGACCTTCTTCTCGGTGCTGTTCAGCTCGTTGAGCGCCGCATACAGCGTCGTCGTCTTGCCGGAGCCGGTCGGTCCGGTGACCAGCACCATGCCGCTCGGGCGGCGCAGCGAATGGCGGAAGCGCTCGAGCACGCGGTCCGGCATGCCGACCTTGTCGAGACCGAGCAGGCCGGTGTTCTGGTTGAGCAGACGCATGACGACCGATTCGCCGTACTGCGTCGGCAGGGTCGAGATACGGACGTCAACCGGATTGCCGCGCACCTTGATGTTGAAACGGCCATCCTGCGGCAGGCGCTTTTCGGAGATATCGAGGCCCGACATCAGCTTCAGGCGCAATACCACGGCCGAGGAAACCTTGGCATCGGCCTCGGTCTGGATGTGCAGCACGCCATCGATACGGAAGCGGATGCGCAGCGATTTTTCCTGCGGTTCGAAGTGGATGTCGGAAGCGCGCAGGCGCATTGCTTCCTCGAACACCGTCTGCAGCAGCTTGACGACCGGCGCATCTTCGGCCCCCGGGGTCAGGCCGAGCAGGTCTCCGAACTCGATCGGCACGTCGCCGAGCTCGGCGGTCAACTCCTTGGCCAGCCCGGTGATCTGCTCGCCGCGGTGATAGACACGGTCGATGGTGGCCAGCAACTGGCTTTCGGTGACGACCGCCAGATCGATCTCGCGCTTCACCAGGCGGCTGATCTCGTCATAGGCCTGGAGGTCGGTCGGATCGGACATGCCGATCTGCAGGCGACCATCACCCATCTGCTCGAGCACCAGGGCACGGAACCGGCGGGCCGGCGCTTCCGGCAGCAGCTTGATCAGTTCGGGCTTGGGGGTGAAGGCCCGGAGGTCGATGTAGGGGATGCGCAGCTGGCGGGCCAGCGCCTGGGAAATACCGTCCTCGGTAACGTAACCGCTCTCGACGAATACCCGCCCGAGCTTGCGCCCGGTCCGCTTCTGCTCGTCGAGTGCAAGCTTCAGCTGCTCCTCGGTGAGCAAGCCCTGCTCGATCAGCAAATCACCTAGCCGGATTTTTTGCGGGGGGGGCATCCCTTCCTCCAAAACACCTTAAGAAACTCTATTAACAATATGAAATTATTGTCCAAGTTTCCACACTAACGCGTTTTTTCCGCCCCGACAAGGCGCTTGCCTCAGCTCCCGCCGCCACCATTCATGCCATCCGGCTACCC
>WBUO01000290.1 GCA_008933675.1 Dechloromonas sp. | reverse complement strand
CCGGCAGACGACCGATACCGCCTTCGCCAACATGAGCACCGCCAAGGAGCGCGCGCTGGCCGGCGCCAGCCGGACGGAAGAAGTGCGCAACGCTGTCGAGGAGATGGACCACTCGTCGGTCCGCGTCGGCAAGGCCATCGAATCGATTGCCGAATCGCTGCGCGAACAGACTGCAGCCAGTACCGACATCGCCCAGCGCGTCGAGATGATCGCCCAGGGCATCGATCATACCCACGCCGCCTCTGCCGAATCCAGCCGGCGCTCCGGCGCGCTGGTCGAGCTCTCGCACGCACTCAAGGAAGGCGTGCGCCGCTTCCGCGTGTAAGCGTGAAGCCGCCGGTTTCTACCGGCGGCCAATGGCTGGGGCGGGGAGGTCGGTGTCGCTCCGGCGGGGGCAAGCAGCCAGATGTACACGCCGACGGTCAGCGGCTCGCCGGCGATTCTGCCGATGCCGAGGATGTACTCCGCGCCATGCCAAGTCAGTTGGTGAGCAGTCAGGCCGCCGTCTCAATCAGCTACGCAGTGGCCTGTGGTTTTACCTCGGGGGCGGAGCTTGGTCATTGGAGCGCCCCTTTCGCTGCAAGGGGCGGGAGATGTCGTGCTTACCCCCAGTCGATCTCGCCGAACAGCACCAGCAGCTTTTCTCCCTTCGGTGGATTCACTTGTCGCAGCCAGGCGAGGCGGCCTTGCAGATGGGCACGGAAATCCGGGTGTTGATCGTGGTTCTGGCCAGTCGGGCCATGGCGGCGGCAGTTGGTGAGGATGGCTTTCAGCCGGTCGTATTCGGCGCGCGGTAGATTGGGGTGGCGGTTGACGACCAGGCCGGTCAGTGTCTGCGTCTGGCCGGCCGGGCACAGGCGGGTCTTGCGTCGGTTAGGGGCAAAGCCTTCCTGAAGGATGATTTCCTCGGCCAGCAGCTGGATGCGGTGGGCACGGGCGCTATCGTGGCGGGGCAGGGAAAAGGCAAGGTCGTCGACGTAACGGCTGTAAGTGGCACGGCATTCGCGGGCCAGACCCGCCAGCCGCAGGTCCAGGCGATAGGCGCAGAGATTGGCCAGCGCCGGCGAGGTCGGCGCGCCCTGGGGCAGGTGCCGGGTATTGAAGCGTCGCGCCCATTCCTGCTGCTGGCGGCGCCATTCCCAGCTGCCATGCCCGTCCTGCGGTAGCTCGCGGAGAACACGCATCGGCGTGGCATGTGTGCACAGTTGCGTCAGGCAGTGCGCGCTTGCCGGTGGGTAGCCGAGTGTGCGGAAGAGGGCAAAGACGCGTCCGGCAGGAATGCTGGCAAAGAAATCGCGTAGATCCATCTTTAGCAGCAGCGGCGAGTCGGCATGCCGCCGGGCGTTGTCTACCACCGAGAGTCCGCGCACGCAGCCGGTCGCTGCAGTGTGTGCCGGCAGCTTGTCAAGAATCCCGTGCAGGATGCGGCGCTGGATGGAGCGCAGCGTTTCCTTGGGCGCCTCGATCAGACGCCTTCCGCCGTTTGCCTTGTTCAGCCAGCGATAGCGGTAGTGGCCCAGCTTTGGCTGGCTCGGCTGCTCCCTCCAGTTGCCGCAAAACCAGGCCAGTTCGTTGGGTAGCAGACCAAGCCAGTCGGCCAGGTCGCCTGAGGTGGGGAGCGTCGGCACGGCCACCCCAGCGAGCACAGCCGGTGGTTCGTCCATGGGCGGATGAAAAGTGAAATGGCAGAGTATGCGTGGACGGGTACTGCCGGGCAGAAAGGCGTTGCGAAATTGCCGGTAAGCCAACACCGCATCAAGGAGCGCGTCGTGCTGGCGGGTAGTGAACTGCGAGCCGAGTTCCAGGTGTAGATGCAGGACCAGCGACGGCAACCAGCGGGGACTCTCGCCGAGGGCTCGACGGCCTCGTTCGCGCAGGCTGGCGGGGTCGGAGCTGCCAGCGAGAAAAGCGCGTACCAGCCCGATGGCGACTGAACGCATGGCCCTGGCCGGCAGCAGGTCGTCTGGGTCGAAGTCGTCGTCGAAGTCGTCGGGATCGTTCATGTCATGCTTGCGGACGTGGCGCCCTTTCCAGCCTGTCGTGTCCTGCCTGAACAGGTCACGCCAGCGGCGTGTGAGGTTCAGGCGATGAAAAGTCCAACTGCGAAAAACCGCCGGGGTAGCCCCGGCGTGGCCGGATTGCAGACAATCCGAACCCGCCTGGAAAGGCGCGCCACTCGGCAAGACTAGTGCAGCGGCCGGGCGGGCGTCAATGACGTAGTACTGCGCTCAAAACCGGGCATGGTTTGCCTTGTTGCGTTCCGTGGCATGCAGCGTGCTGGTCAGGGGCGCCAGTCTTTTCCGGCTGGCCGCCAGCTTGTCTATCGTCAAGCCGCCTTCGACCAGCCCCGCTGCTACGCCATAAATTGCCCGATAGACCTGCCGCGGATCGTAGCTGACCAGCACCAGGTCGACGCCGGCCGTCAGTGCCTCAGTCGCCACCTTGCCGATGCCGAGGCTGTACACCGCGCCCATGTTCAGGTCGTCGGTGATCAGCACGCCGTCGTAGCCCCAGTCATTACGCAACAGCCGGACGACGGCCGGCGAGTGCGAGGCGGCGCGGTAGGGGTCGAGCGCGTCCAGCGTCACGTGGCCGAGCATCAGCGCGCTGCCGGCGTGGCCGGCCAGGCTCCGGAAGGGCAGCCAGTCGGCGGCCAGTTCGTCCGGCGTCTCGCTCAACCGGGCCGGGTGCAGGTGCGTGTCACGGCCGACCCGCCCGAGTCCGGGAAAATGCTTGAGCGTGCCGCGCACGCCACTGGCGGCGAGGCCGTCGAGATAGCCGGCGGCGACTTCGGCGACGCCTTCCGGGTCGCTGCCGATGGCACGCGCCGGGATGTCGCTGAACATGTCGCCGGCCGGCCGGTCGGCCGGGCGCAGGTCGACCACCGGGCCGAAGTTGAGTGTCACGCCGAGCCGGGCCAGCGCGCCGCCCTGGCGTTCGCCGTAGGCCAGCGCGGCCAGGCCGGGATCGGGTTGGTCGACGACGCCGGCCAGTGGCGGCAGGCGTTCGAGCAAGGGCGACAGGTGATTGACCCGGCCGCCTTCCTGGTCGGCGGCGACGATCAGCGGTGGCAAACCGGCCCGGGCGCGCACCGCCTGCAGGCCGGCGATCTCGGCGCGCACCTCGGCCAGACTGCGTCCGCGCACGTTGCGCCGGCCGACGTAGATGCCGCCGATCAGGCCCTTTTCGGCCAGTTCGCGGACTTCCTCGACATCGGTATAGCCGACGATGAAATGCCGGCCGACTGCGCGCATCGCCGGCCCGGCGGCGAGCACCGCTTCACGCTGCAAGCGGTAGTCGACCGCCTGCCAGCCGAGCAGCAGCCCGACGCCGACCAGCAGCACCCGGGCGAGGCCCGGCAGCCGCCGCCAGCAGAGCAGGCCGAGCAGCGGCAGGCCCCAGAGCAGTGCGCTTTCGCCGTGGCGCAGGCTGAACAGCAGCGGGTGCTGGTAATGCCAGGCCGAGGGCAGCAGCGCCAGCGGCCAGGCATTCGCCGCCAGCGTCGCCGCGCCGCGACCGAACGCGGTGCCGGCCGGCATCAGGCGTCCTCCGCCTTGCGGCCGAGGCCGTACCAGTCGAGTCGGCGGGTCGCCAGCATGGTCGCGCCGAGCGCCGCGAAGAGCAGCAGGCTGCCCATCAGCAGCGCGTTGTCTTCCGAACGCAGCACGCCGAAAAGCACGCCGTAAAGCCCGCTCAGCCCGGCGCCGAAGGCCGCGCCCTGGCGCCAGCCGCCGAGCGCGCCGGCCAGGTACCAGCCGATCAGCACGATGCAGGCCGCCGCCGACAGGCCGTAGGCGGTGGCGAAGGGCATGTGCTCGGAGAAGGCGATCAGCAGCAGGAAGAAGATCGCCAGCGCCAGCCCGACCAGCAGGTATTGCAGCGGATGGATCGGCGCCCGGCGCAGGATCTCGGTGAGGAAGAAGCCGGCAAAGGTCAGCACGATGAACAGCACGCCGTACTTCACCGCGCGCTCCGACTGCAGATAGACGTTGACCGGGTTGATGAAGTCGATCGCCAGCGCCTCGCCGCTGTTCGGGTTGAGTGCGTTGTCGAAATTGCGGGCGAGGTGGGAGACCTCCCAGCGGGCGCTGAAGCCGTCGGCGCCGACGCTGCGCTCGCGCGGCAGGAAGCGGCCGCCGAAATTCGGGTGCGGCCAGGCCGACTTCAGCGCGATGCGGTTGCTTTCACCGACCGGCGCGATGGCCAGGCGCGTGGTACCGGTCAGGTGCAACGGAAAGGCCAGCGAGAAATCGTAGGGCTTGCCCGCCTCGAGGCGCCCGAGGGCGACGGTCAACGGCTGCAAAGGCATGATTTCCGGATCGACCTTGCTGCTGGCGAAACGGTGGCGCTGGCCGTTGATCGTCACCTCCGGATCGCTGGCCACGCCGCGCGGATCGGACAGCCCGACGACCAGCGTCGCCTGCAGGTCGAGCAACTCGGCATCGCCGCTCGGCGCCGGCGCGTTGAAGCGGAAGCGGCTGGCGACCTGGCTGTCGAGGTGAAACAGCCGCGCCTGGTAGATGCCGCGCTGGCGCGTCTCGACCTTCACGTCGCCCTCGATGCTCAGCGACTCCGGCGCCACCAGCCGGCGATGCTCGACCACCCGCGTGCTCTCGGTGACCTTGCCGGTCTCCGGCGCCACCCGAGTCTCGCGCAGGCGCTCGCGGTAGCGCAGCACGACGATCGGCCCGATCAGCGTCTGCGCCCCGGCCGAACTCTCGGCGATGTTCTGCTGCACCTCGTGCTGCCGCTGACTGCGCTCGCGAATCTGCCCCTCGATCAGCGCCAGCGGTATCAGCAGAAGGATCGACATCGTGACGATGGCGACGATCTTGTAAAGCAGTTTCCTGTCCATGATTGGCTCCCTTGTTGAATGACGGGAGCGAGTCTGGACGGGGCGGGTGAGGTGGTTATGTGGGTT
>WBUO01000289.1 GCA_008933675.1 Dechloromonas sp. | reverse complement strand
GCCTTATGAGACGATGGAACCGAAACCGGCCGAGCCGCCGACCGTTCCGCGCGACAAAACTCGGCTCCCGACAGAGGAGTGGTGAGATGTCGATCGAGCATCTTTCCGAACAGGCCGTCGCCTATCTCGATCGACCGGTCGAGGACAAGCTCTACTTCATACGCTCGCCGCGCTGGATAGGTTATCAAGCGGCGCTCAAGGCCCACGCCGAGCTAGAGGACTTGTTGACCAGGCCCCCGTCGTTTCGGATGGCCGGGATGATGATCGTCGGGCCCTACGCCAACGGCAAGACCATGCTGATCGAGCGGTTCGCCGTGCAGCACCTTCGGGCAGCCGAAAAATCCGGTGATTCGCAGAAAGTTTGGATTGTTCAGACGCGCGAGGGAGCCGGCCTCAGCCATCTCTACGGCGGGATCATCGCGGCGTTTCGGGCTCCCTCGGCGCCGCTCGGCATGATGCCAGCGGGAAGCCTGGCGCGGCGCACCGAGCAGGTGCATCGCCTACTGGTCCAGCTCAAGCCCAAGCTCCTGATCTTCGACGAATTCCACAACGCCCTGCGCGGCCGCACCGCGGATATCCAGAGCGTACTGGCCTATCTACGCCGCCTCGGCCGCGAATACGATATCTCGTCGGTGCTGGTCGGCGAGCTCGCGGTCTACGACTACATCAACTCGACGACCGAGATGGCCAGCCGAGTTCAGTTGTGCGCGGTACCGCGCTGGCAATACAACAGTGAGTACCTTCAGCTTCTCAACAGTCTAGAGGCATCGCTTCCGCTACCCGATCCCTCTGATCTCTCCGAGGATCGCATGGCGCGGCGGCTGTTCAGCCTTTCGGATGGCCTGATCGGGGAGACGGTCTCCATCCTCAGTGCCGCCGCCGTGCAAGCCGTGCGGGCAGGCAAGCGCCGGATCTCGACAGCTGTACTTGATGAGCTTTCCTATGTTCCCCTGGTTGCCCGCCGAGAGGCGGCCGTCCGTGACATGCTGCAGTGATGACCGAGCCGAATGACTTGTTCGACATCGTCGTGCTGGAGCAGCGCTACGACGAGCTCCTCGGCGAAAGTTGGCCGGTTCGTGTCCTGCCAGAACCCGACGAGCTTCTGTCCAGCTGGCTACATGCCGCCACCTTGGCAAACGTTATATCCCTGCCGCATTTCTGGAAGTTGTTCGGACTCGACAACGCGCCCTCTCTCAGCCGGCTGGATCACGACTGCCCGGATTGGCTGACGCATTGGTTGATCAAGCGTGAAGTGCTGTCACAGGCTCGGGCGACAAAACTCAAGCTCGACGCGAGGCTCCTGCCGCTCCTCCTGAACATCAACCGCATACCTGAGCAGGGTGGCCCGGAATGGCTGCAGTTCTGCCCATTGTGCTGGCAAGAAGATCGCCGACCATACTTCCGACGCTGTTGGCGGCTCGCAACCCTCATCCATTGCCGAGAGCACCATATTGCCCTGCGTCAGCACTGCCAGCATTGCGGCTACGGGGTAGGGATTCCCTACAAGGTCCAGATGAGGGAGGTCCACTTCTGCAGGCGTTGCGACA
Source organism: Dechloromonas sp. (assembly GCA_008933675.1). Classification (GTDB taxonomy): domain Bacteria; phylum Pseudomonadota; class Gammaproteobacteria; order Burkholderiales; family Rhodocyclaceae; genus Azonexus. Next base: position 3,407 of record WBUO01000289.1, on the reverse strand, counting down.
AGGATTTGCGGGATGCGCCGGCGACGAAGCTTGCGCCCCCTGCGGAGCGATCAAGCCGGGCCATAGATGATGTGCTGCTTTTCGAATTGCGGACCGGCATGATCGAGCGCACTGCGTTGCGGACGCAACTCGACTCGATGCCAGCGCGTGTATTTGGTACCAGGGCCGTGCGGCTGACGGCGATGGGCGCTCACGGACGGGCAGCGCTCTACGAGCAGATCGCTGAGGATTTGCACCGTGTGCTGCCCGCTTCGGGCGATGAACCGTCGTCACCCTGGCGGCTTCATCTGCTTCGCAACGGCGGACGCGCCGGTCGGCTGATAGAGCTCAGCGAGGCCGAGTACAAGCAGCCTTACCGCGCCGCTCGCCCAAATGGTACCCGGAAAGACAGGATCCGGAACCAGGCGAAGGCAACAAGCTTGTACGATTTCTTCTCGATCTACGCCCAGTTCAGGGAGCGCCGTGGCCCCCTTCCTCTCTGATCAATTGTTATGATCGGGATCACGGTAGCGCGCGTATCGACCAGAGATGTCCAACATCGACGTAGCCACGGACGCAGTTGCGCCATCTGGAGAATTCGGTATGGGGTCTGGTGAGAACAGGAACACCTTCGAGGTTGAAGTACTGGATTCCGACTACGAAAGCACGGTACCTCGCGGCTGGCCGATCAAGGTTCGTCCGCTGTCTTACGAATTGCTGTCGAGCTGGCTGCATGCGGTTGCCCTCGCGAATGGCGTATCCCTGCCGCAGCTCGGCAAAGCGCTCGGCGCGCGGAATTTTCCAGCTCTCAGGCAAGTCGATCATGCTTGCCCCGATTGGCTGATCCACTCTCTCTCCCATCAGACCGGACGTACGCCGCAAGCATTGTACACTTCGATGATGCAAGACTGGCTTATGCCGCTGGCGCTCAACGTTCCGCATGACGGAAATCAACGAGAGCCAAGCTGGCTCCAGTTTTGCCCCGCTTGCTGGCGCAAGGATGAACGTCCGTATTTCAGGCGAAGCTGGCGCCTCGCAACTCTCCTTCATTGCGACATCCACCACACTGCGCTGCGAGACAATTGCCCGCGGTGCATGGCACCCGTCGGTATTCCGGAAGGAGAGGAGATCCACCCGGTCCATCTCTGCCGACAATGCGGCTGCAATCTGAGGTTTGCGCCGGTCGATCGGCTTGGCTTGCCGGCGAGCCGGCTCAGTCACTCGATCAAGGCGCTGGTCGATTTCAATGCGACCGTCGTTGAAACGAGCTCGTGGCAAGGCAGGAGCAGCTGCATGCTGGACTCTGTCAGGTTGCGAGAGCAGCTGTTGCAACTTCCCGGACGAGCGGTGCGGTTGACGAACATGAGCTGGGACGCTCGCCGCGCACTTTACCATCGCCGTGGCCAGCGCCGACGCCCTGTCGTGACACTTCCGATGAGTACGCCGCCCTTGCCATGGCAGCTGCATCTTCGCCATCTGCTCGAGAGCCATGGACGAACATCGGATAGCGACGATTCCTGGCCGCGTCCGAGAGCACCAGTGCGCCGTAAGGCCAAGCCGTGCCGCCCTCGTAACATCTACGACCTGCTCAAGGCCTATAGGGAATTCATGACGGGTCAAAAAGATTCGGAAACCTGATCAGTTGTCGTCGTCCTCGTCGTCGACGCCGGCATGATCGGGGTCGTCGTCCGGCGGTAGGAGATCGGCAAGCACGTCCTCGTTGGAAAGCAGGCCGGCATCGCGTAGACGCTCGATGTCTGGAAGGTCATGCAGGGTCTCGAGGCCGTAGACCGTCAGGAATCGGTCTGTCGTGATGAAGGTATAAGGGGCGCCAGGCGACGGACTGCGCGGGCCTGGGCCAATCAGATCGAGGGCGCGCAGCCGGACGAAGACTTCTCGGGGAATGTCTTTGCCGAGGATCCGCCCCACTTCCGACCGGGTAACCGGCTGATGATAGGCCACGGTGATGAGCGCCAATCCGTCGAGCTCGGGAAGCTCGGCCGTTTGCCGGACTATCGCCGCGGCCGCAATCACATCGGCGAAGGCGGGCCGGGTCCGGTACTGCCAGGCGCCACCGGCGACGGGCACGATATCGAATGGCCGGGGCTGCAGCTCAGCCCGGATGTCGTCGATCAGCAGGTCGAGATTACAGCCGTCGCCCACGAGCCCTGTCAGGATCTGCCGCGGGACCGGTTCGCCGGCGGCGAAAATAACGACTTCGACCCGCCCCATCCATTCGCGCCAACGCAGCTCGGCAGGAAGGTGCGCGAGATCGCGATCGAGGGCCGGGCGACCTGCAGCCGGTTTCTTCATGGCGGTCATAACCCATAGAGGCGGAAGGTCGGGCGCCCGGTCAGCTCGCGAACGAGGCCCAAGCCGACAAGGCGGTCGAAAAGCCGGCGCCGACTGCGGGCAGTCATCGTCGGCATAGGGGTGGCCGGCGCGACGGCATCCCGCTCCAGCAGGGCGGCAAGTAACGGTTCGGCCCCCTTGGCCCGCAGGCGTGGAACGGCGGCCGCAAGCCTGCGGGCCCGGGCGGCGAGGTCCTGGGCATGGGCAAGGCCCTCCAGGGCGGCAGCGGCGATGCCGGCGAGCACCTCGCGGCGCCACGTATCGGGTTCCTGCCGGACCAGGCGGCCGACACCGCCCCGCGGTCGCTGGAGCGCGCAGGCGAACAGCGGCACGGTAATAGGCCAACCCGACCGACGCGCCAGCACGATATCGGCGAGCCAAAGAGCAAAAGGCTCGGCCTCGGCCGGCAGCGTGGCGAATCGAGCGGTCAGTTCGACCGCCGCAACCATCCCGACCCGGTCGCCGGCCGCCAGCTCTCGCGCGATAGCGACCAGATCGTCCGCCGTGGATGGGCTGAGGCCGAGCAACCGCCGCCCTGCAGAGATTTTGTCGTCATCGAGCTCGGGCGATCGCCGTGCCGCCTCGCGCCAGAAACCGTACAGGCGGCCGGCCGGGCCCGGGTTTTCGCCCGTCGGCGTCATATGCACGGCATCGCGGATATCCGGCTCGCCCTCGCGCCGGCCCGCGGCGGCGCAACAGAAGACCGCAGCGCGCAGCGCCTGGCGATCGAGCCAGACGCCGCGCCCAGGCAGATCGGCACCTGCCGCGCCATGAAACAGCGCCAGGGCCGCGCCGGCGACACATGCGGCATCGAGTTCGTGATCGCCGGCGCCGGGGCTGCGGAGCCAGGACGGGGGATAAGGCAGATCCATCAGGAACGACTTCAAGAAGGAGGGGCGCTCGAATCGTAGCAAGTCGAGGGCGCTTTAAGGTGAAAAAAGCGCAATAAACCGCCCCACGATTTTCCGGCCAATCATGTCCGATAAGTTTCAATTATCGGACATGATTTCCGCAGCCTATTCGGATAGGCTGAAAAGGCCGAAAACAGCCCCGGAACCCTCTCGGTGACCGACGAG
>WBUO01000288.1 GCA_008933675.1 Dechloromonas sp. | reverse complement strand
ATTTCATAGCGGCCGCCGACGACCGGAACATCCCAGCCCAGCAGATCGACGAACAGGGTCTTGCGGTCCTCGAACATCGAGGCGGCGCGCGCATCGGTAAGCGAGCACCCTTTGACAATATGGATCATGGCAGTAGCTCCCGTTCAAATTGAACAGTCGCGAAGGGAGCAGAGATGAAGGGCTCAAACAGTCGTCAATATTGAGGATGCGGCGATCCCGCTCAGAACCGCGGGACGATCTCCTCGATGCAGACGATTCCGCAGGCGAGCGCGATCGCCGGGAGCTGCGCGCGGGAATAGATTCCGAAATGTTCGCGCAGGTCACGCATGTAGGTGCGCACTGTCGTCGGGGCGATGTTCATCATGATCCCGATCTCGACGTCGCTCTTGCCCATCGCCGCCAAGCGAAAGCATTCGAGCCGCTTTGGGCTGAGATGGGGTAATTTCAGCGGGCGCGCCGGAAAGCCGTGCAAGCGCCGCGCCTCGGTAAACGCCTCGCTCGCCATCAGCGTCGCGATCCGGCAGATATGCGATGGCGGCAATTGCCCGTCGCGCGTTGCGAACGTACAGCATCCGGGCGGCTCGCCGGCGACGCCAATCGGAACGGTGAGGCCGTTGCGCAGGCCATGACGCGCGGCTTCGCGCACGATGCGCGCCTGTCGCCGCGTGAAGCCGCCCAGCAGTCGCTCCATTTCGTGCCAGCAGAACGCCCGGCTTGTCGAGCGCGCCGCGAGCAAGGCGGGATCGTCGCGGTAATAGCCTTCGGCGACGAAAACGTCGCCCCAGCTCTGGAAATTGTCCATGCGGAAATATCGCCCACCGGGCTGAAAGAAGGCCATGCTCTGGACGATCGCGAGCCATGGGAGGCCGAGCTGGCGTGCGGCGGCCTCGCTGCAACTGAACAGCTCGCGATCACTGTTCGCGCGCCTGGCCTGCTTAATATAGGCATCGAGGTCGCGAAACGGCACCGAGGGGCATGCACCTCCGCGACGCCAATATCTTCTGGCCCCACGCCGGCCATCGCATAGGCCCGGTTCGCCGCAAGGCGGCTGACATGGTGGTCATAATCAAAGGGATCGCGCGCGGCGCCGGTTTGCAGCACAGACGCCAGGATTCTTAGCGCCCTGTCCGGGGCTGCCGACAGTTTGCGCCGACCGGCTTCGCTGCAGATGATCGCAGCGGCGGCGCCGTCGCTGATCGGGGAGCACATCGGCAGTGTGAACGGGTAAACGATCGGAGGCGCAGCGAGTACACTTTCGACGGTATATGGGAGGCGATACTGGGCAAGCAGATTGCGCGTCGAATGCATGTGATTTTTCGCCGAGACGGCCGCGATTTGCGCTTGCGTCGAGCCGTAGGTCTTCATGTGCGCGCGTGCCATCGCGGCGTATACATCCATGAAAACGCTGTAAGGCTGACTCGATGTCGTTCCTTCCGGAACATCGACGCCATTGCCCATGGCCAGCAGCTGCGCGCGGCCCGACTCGGTTTCATGCACGTCCCAAGCGCCATCGAATGCACTGAACATGAGCGCCTTGTCGGGCGAGTACATCTTCTCCGCGCCGAGCGCGAGTACGACATCCGCTGCCCCCGATCGAACATAGGCGGCGGCCATGTGCAAGGCCGTGGAAGCCGTCGCACATGCGTTTTCGACATTCACCACGGGAACGCTTGAGATGCCCATCGCTCGCGCCACGATTTCGCCGCGGATCATGTCCTGGCCCTCCATATGCCCCTGGACGCAATTGCCGAAGAAGATGGCTTCGACATCGCCGGCGGTGCATCCTGCGTCGGAAAAGGCCTGCGACGAAGCTTCGGCGCAGAGCATTTTCAGGCTCTTGTCGAACTGTTTTCCGAACGGGGTCATCCCAACCCCCATGACGAATATGTCGGTCATTCGTTGATCCATTCTTCCAATGTGTTCCGCATCCGATCAGGTCTCACCGGTCGGAAAAATCGGGCTTCCGCTTCTCCCGGAATGCCGCCAGTCCTTCGACAATGTCGTTGGACAAGGCGTAAGCAGCCATGGTTTCGAGTTCCTGACGCAGCCCGACTTCGAGCGAGCTATCCTGCGCAGCGCGGACTAGCTGCTTCATGTAGGCGAGCCCTGGCCGGCTCTTTTCTGCAAGAGATTCTACCAGCGCTTGCGCTGCCGCAATGAGATCCTCGGGAGCAACCAGTTGGGTCACGAGTCCGGCTTCCTTCATCTCGGCAGCCGAGATGGTCCCGCCGGTCATCATCAGATGTTTCGCACGCGCTTCGCCGATCTTCCTAGGGAGTCGAACCGACCCTCCACCGCCGGGCAACAGGCCGTAATTTGCATGGGCGTCGCCAAATCTGGCCGGGTGCGCGGCAATGACGAGATCACAGCACAACACCAGTTCCAAGCCGCCGGCGAGCGTAAGGCCGTTGACCGCCGCAATTATCGGAAGGCGCGACGTCTCGATCCTGTTAAAAGCCTGACCGAGCGGCGGCAGAAACAGATTTAAGCGTTCGGCGAGAGTTTGTCCGCCTGTTCCATCGCCAATTGCGAGCAGATCCGCGCCAGCGCAAAACGCCCGTCCGGCGCCGGTAAGAATGCAAGCGCGCACCGTCGCATCTGCTTCCGCTGCCTCGATCGCTGCGGCGAGTTCCTCGGCCAAAGCCAACGACAGACTGTTCAACGCTGCCGGCCGGTTGAGGGTCACCCAAAGCGCTGGGCCGCGTTGCTCAACCAGGATGTATTCATAGTCCATTGCAGTCTCCCGCGCGCCGGCAGGCGGTCACCGGAATAGAGGATGTGGCTAGGATGGCTGCGTCGGTCATGCCCCCGAAATGCGCCGGTCCTGGCCCGCCCAATAGGGCTCTCGAAGCTTTGAACGAAGCACCTTTCCGACATTGCTCAACGGCAGTGGCTCGGCGGTAAAAACGACCTTGCTTGGCTTTTTTGCGGAGCCCAGACGCTGGCGCACCAAATCTATTATCTCGGTCTCCGTGATTTGTGCTCCGGGCTTGACACGCACCATTGCAAGCGGCGTTTCACCCCATTTTTCATGGGGCACGCCAAAGACCGCGACCTCGAGTACACCGGGATGGTCGGCAATTACGTTTTCGATTTCGGTGGGATAGATATTGAAGCCGCCTGACACGATCATGTCGTTGTTGCGATCGAGCAGATACAAAAATCCGTTTGTGTCGATCATGCCGACATCGCCGGTTTTGACCCAGCCATCTTCCATGCGCCGGGCGGTTTCCTCCGGATCGTTCCAGAATTCCTCCATCTGGCCATTTTCGAACCGTGCGACGATCTCGCCGGGCTCGTTTGGTCCCAGCACCTTTCCGTCCTCGTTACGGATTTCGATATCGGCGCCACTCATGGGACGTCCGACCGCCCGAATTGGGGCAGAACCTTCAAATTCGCCGAACCACTCGTTGGGCCCCATAGACGCGATGGGCAGGATTTCGGTCTGTCCATAGCCCGAATGAAGAACATGATTCCCGAATATCTGGCACGACTTGCGAAGCGTCGGCTCGGAGATCGGCGCTGAAGCACTCAGCAGAAACTTCAAATTCGGAAAGTGGCGGCCATATGCCCCGTCGTGATGCACTATGGCATTGAGCATGGTGGGGGCTACAAAGGCATGGCTGATCCGTTCCTGCTCGAGAGTGTCAAGAAAGGACGCTGGATCGAAGCCGTCCATCATCACGTTGCGGGCGCCGCAATACCAGGCCGGCACGAACAGGAAGCCCGATGCATGGGACAACGGGCCGACATGCAGAATGGCATCCCCTGGGGCCACTTGGGGGCCGATGCTGAAAAATGCGGCGGAGATCGTCATCCATGAACGGTGCCGATAGGCAACGCCCTTGGGTTTGCCCGTCGTGCCGCCGGTGTGGCGGATGACACAATAGTCCTCCGGCGCGACGACGGGATCAGGATCCCGGTCCGAGGCTGTCGCCAACCAATTCTCATAGTTGTGATCGCGGATAATGATCCGCTCAAGCGTCGGAGCTTGGGCATCCAGCCCCGCCAACTCCGAAGCCAATGCCTCATCGACCAGCGCCAACCGAGATCCGGTACTCGCGATCATATGGGCGTGCGCTTCACATCGGTTGCGCGCATAGAGAGGAACACGCGTATAGTTTCCAATGGCAGCCGCCAGTATGATGTCGGCGGCCTCGATGGAGTTCTTCTCCAGCGTAGCAATCCGGTCACCCGGTTGAAGGCCGCACTCCGCAAGAGCATTTGCGAGCTTCACGCCGCGCAACCAGGCTTCCGAGAAAGTCAACCGCCTGTGGCCGTGAACGAGAGCCTCTTGCTGGGCGAAATAACGTGCGGCGCGACGTATTTGCGTACGGACGTCCATCAGCCGCGCTCCTCTAAGGCGCTCGCCCACAATGGCGCAGTCGACACATAATAAACTGACATGCGATAGGCCTCTCCGGACTTCTTTTCGTAAGCATCTGTGTCTGCAGCATTGATCCAATCGTCCAATTCAATATTCTGCGATGCTATTCTTGCTGCTCATATTATCGTGCCGGATCATGTCGGCGGCTTTCTCGCCGATCATGATGCAGGTTGCATTGGTGTTGCCGTTGACGACTGATGGCATGATCGAGGCATCGGCCACGCGGATATTTGCGAGGCCGTGAACGCGCAGGCGGTTGTCGACCACCGCCATCTCGTCGGTGCCCATCTTGCATGTTCCCACCGGATGATAAGCATGATTGGCTTCTGCCCGGATATAGGCGTCGATCTCTTCATCAGTTTCAAGGTAGCGGTCAGGATAGAGAGGCCGTTTCATCATCGCCTTCATGCGATCCGAATGCAGGATCTCCTGCACGACACGGAAGGCATTGCGCAACGTCTTGAGGTCGTCGGGATGACTCAAGAGATTGAGGTCTATCTTGGGATCGGATTCGGGGTTTGAGTCATGTAAGGCAACCCAGCCGCGGCTCTTTGGGCGCCCAATATTGAGAA
>WBUO01000287.1 GCA_008933675.1 Dechloromonas sp. | reverse complement strand
GGATGGTTCTGGCAACGGGGGTGAGGTATTCCCTGCTTGACGGGGTTGGGAGGTTTTTCTGATCAGCTGGTTTCCGCCGCTGACCGGCGGGCGTACTTTCTTTTGTGTGGCCAAAAGAAAGTAGCCAAAGAAAAGGCCACCCCTGGGTCGGCGGCCCCTTCGGGGCTTCCCTGCGCTACTCGGGCAGTCGGGCGGCTGGCTAAACTCGCCGCTGCGCGGCTCAGACAACGCCAGCCGACGGCCCCCGACTACCCTGCGTTGCTCGGCACCTCCCAAGGGGCCCGGAACACCGAGTGCAGCAGAGAGGGAAGTGGTTTCAACCTTGGCCTGTCCGCTGTGACGCTGTTGGGGTCCCCATGTGGAGCGCCGAGCAACGGAGACGGGCCGGGGGCAGTCGGCGAGGACTGTCTGAGGGGCGCAGCCCCGAGTTCCGCAGCCGCCCGGCCCGTCGAGTAGCGCAGGGGAGTCGGCGCAGCCGACCGCGTAGCCTGGGGTGGCCCTTTCTTTGGCTACTTTCTTTCGGCCAAGCGAAAGAAAGTATGCCCGCGCGTCAGGCGCGGAACCCAGCGCTTCAGTTCAGACAAGCGCAACAGCCCTTACGGCAACACCTTCCCCGGATTCAACAAGTTCCCCGGATCCAGCGCCGCCTTCACTGCCCGCATCACCTCCACCGCCACCTCGCCATGTTCGGCAACAAGGTACTTCCGCTTGCCCAGTCCGATGCCGTGCTCGCCGGTGCAGGTGCCTTCCATGGCGATGGCGCGTTCGACGACGCGCTGGCTGATCCAGGCGGCCTCGGTCATTTCCTTGTCGTTGGCCGGATCGACCAGCACTACCAGGTGGAAGTTACCATCGCCGACATGACCGAACAGCGCGATCGGAATGCTGACCTGGTCGATGTCGGCCTGGGTTTCGGCGATGCATTCGGCCAGCCGGGAGATCGGCACGCAGACGTCGGTCGGGAAGCAGCGGCAACCCGGCTTCAGCTGCAGGCAGGCGAAATAGGCGTCGTGGCGGGCCTGCCACAGGCGGGTCCGGTCTTCCGGGCGGGTTGCCCACTGGAAGTGGGTGCCGCCCAGTTCGTCAGCGATGGCCTGGACGGTCTGCGCCTGCTCCTCGACGCCGGCCGGGCTGCCGTGGAATTCGAAGAACAGCGTCGGTGCCTCGGCCAGCGCGGTCTTGCTGAAGGCGTTGATGGCCTTCAGCGACAGCGCGTCGAGCAGTTCGATGCGGGCCACCGGCACGCCGAGCTGGATGGTCTGGATTACCGTCTGGACGGCTGCCTCGATGCTCGGGAAGGTGCAGACGGCGGCGGAGATGGCCTCGGGGATCGGGTAAAGCTTGACCGTCAGTTCGGTCATGATGCCCAGCGTGCCTTCGGAGCCGACCAGCAGCCGCGTCAGGTCATAGCCGGCCGAGGATTTGCGGGCGCGGCCGCCGGTCTTGAGGATGCGGCCGTCGGCCAGCACCGTGCTCGTTGCCAGCACGTTGTCCTTCATCGTGCCGTAGCGCACGGCGTTGGTGCCTGAGGCGCGGGTCGCCGCCATGCCGCCGAGCGTCGCGTCGGCGCCGGGGTCGATGGGGAAGAACAACCCCGTTCCCTTCAGCGCCTCGTTCAGCTGCTTGCGGGTGACGCCGGCCTGCACCGTGGCGTCGCCGTCCTCGGCGTGGATGGCAAGTACCTGGTTCATTGCGGAAAGGTCGAGCGAGATGCCGCCGCGCGGGGCCAGGACATGCCCTTCGACCGAGCTGCCGACGCCATAGGGGATGACCGGGACGCCGTGCTCGGCGCACAGCTTCATGACCAGCGCGACATCGGCGGTGCATTCGGCCTGTACGACGCCGTCCGGCAGTTGCGGAGCATGGACGGATTCGTCGCGGCCATGCTGCAGACGGGTGGATTCGCCGCGCGAGAAGCGCGGCCCGAAATGCTCGGCCAGACGGCCGGCAAGGTTTTCAAATGTGGGGTTTGGAGTCACGAAAGGAAACGGGTGGCTTGGTCGAGATCGGTGTGGGTGCGCCCCTCGTACAGGGCAGTGACGAACTTGCGCCAGACCAGGTCCGGTTCGCCGATGCGGAAGCCGCAATAATGGCGCTCGTCCTGGCTGGTTTCCTGGACGGCCTGGACGGTCAGGCGGGAGACTTCCTTGCTGCCGAGCTGGACGATGGCGGTCAGCCAGACATCGTTGGGCACCGGCCGCCCGGTGCGGGCGCGAAAACCATAGCGCGATACCTCGCTGATCTCGATCGGGATGGCCTTGCCAGCCGCCTCGCCAATCAGGCGGGCCGGGCACTTGACCGAGAAGCGCTGGTGCCGGCGGACGTTGGCGTTCTCCGTCTGCTCCGGCAGCGAGGGCAGCACGGCGCGATATTCGGGAAGGTCGTAGATCAGGTGCAGCAGGGCTTTCTTGCGCTCGCTCAATTCGGCAAAGACCCGGGTGCGCTGATTGAAGAAGTAGTCGATCAGGTCCGGCGTCAGTACCGGATCGTTGGTCGTGAAGAAGCGGCGGTGCGGTATCTGGATGTTCGGCAGCGTCGTTTCCTTGAAATAGTGGTAAAGGTTGCGGCGCAGCGGTTTGCCGGCATAGGCCTTGCGCAGGATGTCGGGGGCATGCTTGAGATCGAGCGTGGCGCCGACCGCCGGGGCGCCGTTGACGAAGTCATAGTTCTCGACGACGGTGCTGGTCAGCCGGCGGAAGAAGAGCAGCGACTCGTACATCTCGATATGTCGCGGATTGACGGCGATGACCAGGTGGCGGGTGTCGAAGAAGGTCGTGCAGTACTCGTACATGAACTTCATCAGCGGGAAGAGGATGGTCCCGCCGGTGCGCCGGAAGCGCGGATGCACGGCCAGAGCCGAGACCTCGGCGATGTTGCCTTCCTTGGCGCGGACGCCGCTGAGATCGAAGATGCGCTGCAGCGGGAAGCCGATGGCGCTTTCACGGATCAGCGACAGGGTGCCGACCACCTGGCCGTCGAACTTGGCGCACAGTGTCGTCGTCGTCGGCAGGGCATGATAGATGGTGACGCGCATGCCCGACGGGTCGGGGGTCATGAAGCCGCTGCTGACGTAGGCGTCATGCAGCAGCTTGAAACAGGCTTCGAGCTCCTCGCGCGTCTCGGCAATCTTCAGGACCAGCCGTTTGTTCGGCTCCGGATCGCAGTCGACGAAGGAACGATAGACGCTGTGCCGTCTCGCCTGGGGCAGCATGGCAAACAGTTTGCGCGCGCCTTGATGGACGAGGTTGCGCAGGCGGGACAAGGCTGGCATCGGTCTCCGTCGGGAGGGTGGCTGGAAAATAATCATAGCAGCTTGTTATTGACATGTATTCCGCGCCTCCGGACAATCGTCCGCTACCCTTCAACCCCCAGAAGATCAGGAGAACCACCGATGCAAGCCAAGCTTTCCGTAGTTGCTCTCTCCGTCGCCGCCGCCTTCGCGCTCGGTGCCTGTGGCAAAAAAGAAGAACCGGCCCCGGTTGCCGCGCCGGCCCCGGCTCCGATCGCCAAACCGGAAGTCGTCGTCAAGCTTGGCCACGTGGCGCCGATGACGGGTCCGCAGGCGCATCTGGGCAAGGACAACGAGAGCGGCGCCAAGCTGGCCGTTGAGGAACTGAATGCGCAGGGCCTGGAAATCGGCGGCGCCAAGGTCAAGTTCGAACTGGTTTCCGAAGACGACCAGGCCGATCCGAAGCAGGGCACGATCGTCGCCCAGAAGCTGGTCGATGCCAAGGTCAATGGCGTTGTCGGCCACCTCAATTCCGGTACCACGATCCCGGCCTCCAAGCTCTACTTCGACGCCGGCATGCCGCAGGTCTCGCCGTCGGCGACCAACCCGAAATACACGCAGCAGGGCTTCAACACCGCCTTCCGCGTGATGGCCAACGACATCCAGCAGGGCAAGATTCTTGGCGAATTCGCCGCCAAGCAGGGCGTCAAGAGCGTGGCCATCATCGATGACCGCACCGCCTACGGCCAGGGCCTCGCCGACGAATTCCGCAAGTCGGCCGAAGCGGCCGGCCTCAAGGTGGTGGCCAATGAATACACCAACGACAAGGCCACCGATTTCAAGGCCATCCTGACCAAGATCAAGTCGAAGAAGGCCGACCTGGTCTTCTACGGTGGCATGGACGCCCAGGGCGGTCCGCTGGTCAAGCAGATGAAGGATCTCGGCATCAAGGCCAAGTTCCTCGGCGGCGACGGCGTGTGTACGCCGGAATTCATGAAGCTGGGCGGACCGGCCGCCGATGGCGAGTACTGCTCGCTGCCCGGCATGCCGCTGGAACAGCTGGCCAAGGGCCCGGAATTCAAGCAGAAGTTCACCAGCAAGTTCGGCTATGAAATCCAGCTCTATGCACCGAACGTCTACGATGCCGTGATGGTGATCGCCGATTCCATGAAGCGTGCCAATTCCGTCGAGCCGGCCAAGTATCTGCCGGAAATCGGCAAGACCAACATGGAAGGCGTCAGCGGCAAGATCGAATTCGACGAGTTCGGCGATCTCAAGGGTGGTGCCATCACCGTCTACCAGTACCAGGGCGGCAAGCTGAACTATGTCGAGACACTGGGCGGCAGCCCGGTCGCCGCAGCGGTGGCCGAGGTCAAGGAGGCGGCCCAGGCCGTCGCCGGCGCTGCCACCGCTGCCGGCGGCGAAGCCGTCAAGGCAGGTGCCGAGGCAGTCAAGGCGGGTGCCGAGGCGGTCAAGGGGGCGGCCGATGCCGCCAAGGCTGCGGCCGAGAAGAAGTAAGACTGTCCGACAGGACCGAAACGGCGCCGCAAGGCGCCGTTTCCATATAAAGCGGCCGAATTAAGCGTAATGGATATTTTCTTTCAGCAGATCATCAACGGGCTGGTCCAGGGCAGTATTTATGCACTGGTCGCACTCGGCTACACGATGGTGTACGGCATCATGGGACTGATCAACTTCGCGCATGGCGAGGTGGTGATGATTGGTACGCTGGTGGCCATCACGGTGACCAGCAGCCTGATC